>CAZYMT010000141.1:0-3750 GCA_964649035.1 uncultured Rhodobacterales bacterium | reverse complement strand
ATCGCCTTCATTAGTGTGCTGCGTTCAATGCTGACTTTCATTTGGCTCACCGTATATAAAAACGTCGGAAAATGACCCTAGCGCATGGGTCTGGAAGTTCAAGGTTTTTAGTGCGAATTTCTGATTACGCTTCCAACATCCGGCGCAAAAGTTCGACATCCTCGGCGATTTGGCTGTCGGAGATTTTCAATTCCTCGACCTTGCGAACCGCATGGATGACCGTTGTGTGATCCCGCCCACCAAAACGCCGCCCGATTTCCGGCAGACTTTTAGAGGTCAGCATTTTCGACAAAAACATCGCCACTTGCCGTGGACGCGCAACGGAACGGGCGCGGCGCGGACTAAGCAGGTCAGACATCCTAAGGTGATAATGATCCGCAACCTGACGCATGATTTCTTCAACCGTAACTTTGCGTTCGGATGCGCGCAAAATATCCGCCAGACATTCTTGCGCCATATCAAGGTTAATTTCGCGTCCAACCAAGGACGAAAAGGCGAATAGACGGGTCAAAGCCCCTTCAAGCACGCGAACATTCGACGAGATACGGTGCGCTAGAAATTCCAGCACACCCGCATCCATCTGAACATCCGGCATGGTTTTCAACTGCGCTTCGGCTTTGGATTGCAAAATCCCCAGACGCAATTCGTAATCGGTTGGGTGCAGATCGACCACCAAACCCCATTGCAAACGGGATTTGATACGTTCCTCTAGGCCCTCGATCTCGCCAGGGGCGCGGTCAGCAGAAATAACGATCTGTTTGCCTTGGTCAATCAGCGCATTGAACGTGTGAAAAAATTCATCTTGGGTGGAATTCTTGCCAGCAATGAACTGCACATCATCAACCATCAACACATCAACGGAGCGAAACTGTTCCTTGAACCCGTGCATATCCTTGAAACGCAGGGCTTGCACAAAGCGGTACATGAATTGTTCAGCCGACAAGTACAGCACCCGTGCGGTTGGATCTTTGGCCTGAACTTCCCATGCAATTGCGTGCATCAGATGGGTTTTACCAAGGCCAACACCGCCATAAAGGAACAGCGGATTAAACGTAACTTCGCCACCTTCGGCAACGCGACGGGCGGCGGCATGGGCCAGCTCGTTGGGTTTACCGACAACAAAACGATCAAAGGTGAAACGCGTATCCAGCGGACTACCCGGCAGATCAACAGTTGGCGCGGCTGCCTTTTTCATACCATTGATTTTCGTGGCTACGGGTCTAGCAGTGGGGGCTGAAACAGTGCGAAACGCCAGCCGATCAACAGCGAGCCCTTCAGCAGATAGCGCCGTCAAAATCATGTCGCCGTAATTGCGCGCCACCCAATTTCCAATGAAACTGGTCGGCACAGAAAAACGCGCCACACGGCCTTCGGTATTAATCAATTCTAGCGGGTCGATCCAATTCTTGAACTCGTCTTTCCCTAGCGAGGATAACATCTCGCTGCGAATTCGGCCCCAACATTCCTTTTCCATTTCGTCCCTAACGTCTCTTGTGGGTGCTTCGCACCGCATAATTCTTTATCGTCTTAGCTTTGAACCCAAGGTAATCCATGTGTTTTCCAGCCATTCACGGAACCACGGTGCTTTGTTGTATTAAGATCCCCTTCGAACCCCTCAACCACATTCACACAGCGTTTATTCCGACCCATGCTTGCAACCATATTTGCTGCCGCATGCGAACGCACACCGGAACGGCAAATGAAATAGATAGTGTCAGGGAAATTCTCACCGAAGAGGTCCAGAATCTGATCTGAAAAACCGCTATTTTGCGCCATATCCGGAAAAGTCACCCACTCAACTGGCAATATTTTTTTGCCAATATCGTTTAGATCAGGAGCCCCGACAAACGACCATTCAGCCTTGGTGCGGACATCGATAAGTACCGAGGAAGTTTCGTTTTTAAGACCTTCCCACGCTTCGCTTGGTGTGGCTTCAGATACAGAAATGGTTCCAGTGTTCGGCACGAAGTCGAATCCTTTATTTCGTTGGATGGTCCAAACTGGGACACATCAATATGTATATAGAATCGAGCAGATTCCCCTAATTGCTATAGCTATCCGACTGCAAGTATCATCTGATTAGGCAATAGAATCCCGTCGCGAAATAACGGCTTTCGCGCGTGACAACTAGCTAAAATAGACGACGCTTAGACAGTGAGCAGTAGGAATCGCAAAGCGTAGGATGAACGTAGACCGCGCCACAGATTCGCTCAATAGTCCAAAGGGTCAAAATGGGGATTTTGGGAAAAATAAATGTCGGCTATGGTCGATTTGTGACGTTGACATGAATTATTCATACTGATTCTGTTGGCTTAATGACGCACAAATTTTCTGGGCGCATTCAGTCGCATTTTGGGTCGATGTGTCTACCTCCAGATCATATACTACATCTAGATGTACGGCATTTTGCCAACGCAACACTGGATCGGGAATTGGCGTGCCTTTGGAACTTTTCAGATACTCACCCGATCCGGTATCCCGTCGCATCATGATCACGTCAATCGGACACCGAACGCCGATCCAAAGAACTGGTAATCTATCTAGCAGCGCACGACATTTCGATAAAATCCCGAGGGGGTGCGAATAATTGTCGTGATGCCCGACATCAACAACCACATTCATACCCGCACGACTGCGGACGGCGATGTCGGCGTAAAGCTCCAGATAGGAATCGACGATGAATCCCTCCAAATCAGGGCGCTCGCCACCAGGGCGTAGGCCGATTCCGGGTTGTTTGGATTTTGGCGTTGCCTGCATCACGCTATCTACGCCGATATTTACCCACGCGCCATCAAAGCTGTGGGTGATCTCGGCGGCAATGCTCGATTTTCCCGATCGTGGGGCGCCGTTCAATATAATGATCTGTCCGAAACTATTCATGCTGCCATTATAACACGAAAAAAACGCGCCTCAAACGAGACGCGCCTTAAACATTTTAAACAATGTGCTGCGTTTATGCAGTCATTGCCTTAACGCGTGCAGACAGACGGGAAACCTTGCGGCTTGCTGTCTTCTTGTGCATCAGGCCTTTGCCCGCGCCACGCATCAATTCAGGCTGTGCCGCTTTCAGCGCATCAGCCGCAATAGCTTGATCACCACCGGTGATAGCTTCTTCGACTTTGCGCACAAACGTACGAATACGTGTGCGACGTGTTTTGTTTACTGCAGTGCGGCGCTCAAGTTGGCGGGCACGTTTTTTTGCTTGAGGCGAATTTGCCATGTCTATAATTCCGGTTCGTTCGAGATTCGAATGATGAAGCGCGTATTTACCGCTGGCAATACGCTAAGTCAACGGGGCGGGGCAATTATTTGTCCCTAAATTGTGGTTCCCTTTTTTCACTGAAGGCCGCCATGCCCTCAACTTGGTCTTTTGTGGCGAAAAGCGAGTGGAATGCGCGGCGTTCAAATAACAAACCCTCTCGCAATGTGGTTTCATAAGCACGGTTAACTGATTCTTTTACCGCCATTGTAGTAATCGTCGATTTTTCAGCGATCTTGGCAGCGGTTGCTTTGGCGTCCGCTAGCAAATCTTTGGCAGGAACCACGCGGCTAACAAGACCTGAACTTTCGGCTTCAGCCGCGTCCATCATCCGGCCGGTCAGATGCATTTCCATCGATTTGGATTTGCCAACAAAACGGGTCAAACGCTGTGTCCCGCCCAATCCTGCAACAATCCCGAGGTTAATCTCCGGTTGTCCGAATTTTGCAGTGTCAGCGGCAATAATGAAATCGCACATCATCGCCAATTCG
>CAZYMT010000140.1:0-8284 GCA_964649035.1 uncultured Rhodobacterales bacterium | reverse complement strand
TCAAAGAATGATGACTGGATTTGATTTACCGCTTGCCGTTATCGGTGTGGCTGACGCGCTGAAGGGGCAGTTGCCAATGGGATTTTTGTGTCTGAACAAGGGTGTGGATAGATCAAGCGAAGACATAGTCGCCGAATGTGTGCGTATGGTGCGCAATCAAATTGGTCCGGTCGCAGCCTTTAAGTTAGCTGTCGTCGTCGAGCGGTTGCCTAAAACCAGATCAGGTAAGATTTTGCGCGGAACAATGGCTAGCATCGCTGACGGTACTACGTGGAAAATGCCCGCAACAATCGACGACCCCGTGATACTGGATGAAATTGAAGTTGCGTTAAAAACGCTAGGTTACTCAACGTAAGGCTGAACGTTGTAACCTTTTGAAATGTGCAACTTGCGTTAACGGTTCGTTAACCAGTTGAATTTTAGAGAATTTCATATTGCGGTGATGCACGCAATATGCATTTGCAAAATGCGAAATTAGTGAGAATTGTCGCGCTGGCAATCTTCATTGATAAATTTTCATACCAAAAACATGCTTGAAAAGCATAATAAAAACTTGGCGCGTTACTTGCATAAATAGCGTTAGGAAAAGGAGGAATATTATGTTGTCAATAAACCCGGACTTGATACGCACTAGCCTCGCTCTCGCATTTGTTAGTTTTGCAAGTGCTGTTGTTGCAGAACCGTTTTTAACGTTGGAAAATGTTGAAAATTCCACTGTGATTGAGCTGAGCGAAGATGATCTGCATGCGTTGGACCAACACGAGGTTCTGACGGAGAATGATTTTGTTGATGGAATGGCGTCATTCGTTGGCCCACTTGCCCGAGATATTGTTGCGCTTTTGATCGAGGAGGACGGTGAGCTGGATGCCTCAAAGTTGGTAACGCTCACAGCTGTAAACGATTATTCTGTGGAAGTTCCGATCGAAGATTTCATCGAATATGACGTGATTTTTGCCCTAACGCAAAATGGTGAAAAATTGTCGCGCCGGGATAAGGGGCCGATATGGCTTGTATATCCAATGAGTGAACATGATGAATTACAAACACCGCTGCACAATGACCGTATGATTTGGCAACTGGTGCGTGTGACGCTGGATTGAATACCGGCCGAACAATTAACTCGGCATTTTTTGCCGTGATTGTCATGATCACCGGTTTCGCTGGTCATGGCTTTTACACGTTCCAAAGCGAACTTCGGCTTATGGACGAAGTCACTGTTGAGGATATCGTTTGGACATCGACGCAGCTCGAATTGGAGTTGTCGCGGTTTCGCCAATCCTTGATGGGCTTTCAATTGGTTAATGGTGATGTCAGTCCAGATGATGTTAACGCGCGCTTTGACATCCTCTGGAGCCGCATAGCGGTCTTTCAAGAAGGTAGCGTTGGGGAAAGGCTGGCGACGTATGAAGAAGAATATAGCGTTGTAGAGGACCTGTTTGACGAAATGAAGCGGATTGACCGCCGTATTGTTAATTTGGCGGATTGGGATTTAAGAGAGGGTGCCGAAATACGGGAGATATTCGCCCAGTATTCTGGGCCAATGCGTAAACTTACGCGCACAGTAACCTTGGGCGAAGAAATACGTAACAGCGATATACGCAGGGCCTTGAGCGCGGGTGTTAACCGCACAGTGATACTGGCTGGAATTGCCACGGGGATGGCGTTTTTGGGGTTACTTTTTCTTTATCGCCAATCGATCCGATTCCAACAGCTGGCGGAAGTTAATCGTAAACTGGCCAGCATATCGCAGAGGGCCAGCCGCGCGAAATCAAAGTTCCTAACTATGATGAGCCACGAATTGCGGACGCCAATGAACGGTGTGCTTGGTTTGCTTGCTGTCGTTAGACAGCGAGAGGAGGTCGCAGATCAAATCGAATTGATTGGGACGGCGGAAGATTCCGCCCAAAAAATGCTTCACCTATTGACGGACATATTTGATTTTAGTGCACTTCAATCCGAAGATGTGGGGATCAACTCAAAACCATTCGAGGTCAACTTGCTAGCCCAATCAATTGGGCATGGCATGGAGGTCCAGGTCTCGGAAGCATGTCCGAAATTTCTGATGGGCGACATAAAACGCCTTAGCCAGGTTTTTAACCACCTTGGTCAATATATTGTTGAAACCGCGGGTGTTCAATCAGCATCGATTGAATTTGAGCATGACGGGTATGACTTATTGGCCAATTTGAGTTTCGTATATTCCGAAGAGGGTGGGTCGTGGACACCGGATCTTATTTTGGGCGTTGATGACCGGGATGGCGACAAGTTTGCGACCGACGCGTTGGGGCCAGCGATCGCACGTGGGTTGGTTGAAATGATGGACGGGCATATTTCCCTGAATAATGGCACAAAAGACACCGTTTCAGTCTTAACATCGGTTCCTGCGCTAGCGTTTGAAGTGGATAAAATCTGTGTGAATGTGGTGACGTCGTCAGATGCGCTCGACACTATTTGCCGCGCTGCGATCAGGGATGATAGAATTATCATTCGCGAAAATTCCGACAAACGCGAAGTTCATATGTCGTTGATCGAGGCAGGAGATTCGAACGAGACCGACTATTTGAAAACCGTACGGGATAATTACCCATCCGCGTTGTTGGTGGCTTTGACGAAACCCCTTAATCCAGAAGCGTTTGATATATCAATGGAACTTCCGCTGAACTATAAGAAATTACGTGAGATTATTCTACAAAAGGTCGCGTGAAAATTTGTTAGACGTTTTGTAATCTTTGGGTGTATAATGTGGTTGAAATCAACCATAGATGGAATTGGTTTACGCTGTATTTCCATCAAATCACGAATGATAAACACGTATGAACGACTTTTCAAATTTACCACAAGGTGATCATTTGACCGAAGAGGGTAGCGGTATTGCGCTGCTGTCACATGATTTGGCAAGTTCACTTGCCGGTGTTCTGGGTAGCCTTAGCCTGGTGAACATGAATGAGGTAAGTGATGCCGCTGGAAAACAACTAGTACGTGCGCGCGCGTCAGCGTTAATGTTGCAAGAAATGCTCAATCTGGCCTTTGACATGAGTGGCGAAAAAACCTATCTCGCTAATGCGGGTGAACCCGTGAATATTGCGGATGAATTGGCTGTGATTGCCGATATTTGGACTGTTCAGGCCGAAAATGGGGGCACAAATTTTTCTGTCAAAGTCGATGGTAATCTACCGTTTTTGCAATCGTCGGATCGGGTCAGTTTTCACCGTGTGGTGAATAACCTGATTGGCAATTCCAACAAATATTCAAATCGGGGTGATGTTACCGTATCCGTTAAATATAATGACGGTGAAATGATAAGACTTGTTGTCACTGACACTGGACCGGGGTTCAGCGATGAGGCGATGAAGCTGTTATTCCAGTTTCGGGGGCGACCGGAGAATACCGAAATATCTGGTTCTGGATTAGGGCTCTATATCGCCAGTACATTGGTTAAAACTATGGGCGGAACAATTTCTGCGCGCAACGGCGACAATGGCGGTGCTGTTGTTGAAATTGAGTTCCCCGTTGATAAAACCGAAACCGTTGTGCCGCCAAAACCCGTAAAAAACGATCTCCCTGATCTTAGCAACCTTCGAATATTATTGGCTGAAGATAACGTCACCAACCAGCTGGTTGTTACGCAAATGTTGAAAACACTCGGCGCAAGCTACGAAATTGCCTCTGACGGGGTTGAGGCGCTTGATTTCTTCAATCGCGAAGATTTTGACCTTGTGCTTCTCGACATTGAAATGCCGCGAAAATCCGGCCTGGAAGTTCTACGAGAAATTCGTGCACGACATGATACCAAGGCAAATATGCCACTTGTTGCATTGACGGCTTACGTTATGCAGGAGCATCGTGATCGGATCGAAAACGCCGGCGCGAACGGAATAATTGCAAAACCGATTGAGGGGATTGCATCACTCGGCCATGCAATATTGGGATATATGAACGGTTCTTCGGTTGCTATTGGCGCGCAAGCCATCGCAAAAATGGAAGACAATATCGGTGTGATCGATATGGAGATTTACGAAGGTTTGGTTAATGTAATTGGACCAGATTCGATGTCCGAGCTTTTGGAAAAAGTATCTATTGACCTCGAGACAATAAAAGACAATTTAGCAAACGCCGAAGTCAACGGTGATTTGAGTGAAATGGGCGCTGCCAGCCACACGCTTATCTCCGTCGCGGGCGCAATTGGCGCTACTAATTTACAAAAAAGTTCAGAGGCGCTAAATGCGGCTGCAAAAACATCAGATAGTGAAAAACGACAGTCCTTGAATATGGTCTGTATCAAGGGTATTTCCGAAGTGTTGGCATTCGTCGCCGCTCAGTAAAGTAAGAATTATTTTATGAATATGCCAATATTACTCGTGGAAGACACACCATCCCTAGCGATGGTTTACGATACGGTTTTGCGAAAAGCCGGCCACAAAACCGAATGCGTGACCACGATAGCGGAAGCGCGTGAAGCATTCGCAAAATCCAAAAATAAAATCGTGCTGCTCGATTTGCTATTGCCCGATGGTGACGGCACTGAACTGATGTCGGAATTTATTGCCAAGGAACCACATGTAAAAATCATTGTGATTACGGCCATCGGGTCAATTAATCGCGCTGTAGAAGCAATGCGTCTCGGCTCGTTCGATTTCCTCGTGAAACCGTTTGATGAGCGCCGCTTGCTTTCTGCGGTTGATAACGCCCGTGTCGCCCTTAAAACCGACAGTTCAATGGACCTTACTTCCGTTGATAACGGCGAAATTTTTGCAGGTTTCATCGGTTCATCCGATCAAATGCAAGAAATTTATCGAATGATACGAAATATCGGCCGCTCCACTGCGACTGTTTTTGTGACTGGCGATAGCGGCACTGGCAAGGAACTTACAGCCCAAGCGATACATGATGTGTCCGGTCGTGCCGCCGGCCCCTTTATTCCCCTGAATTGCGGCGCTATCCCGCGCGACCTTCTGGAGTCAGAGGTGTTTGGCCATCTAAAGGGATCATTCACGGGGGCCATCGCTGACAAGAAAGGTGCCGCTGCGGCTGCGCATGGTGGGACATTATTTCTCGATGAAATATGTGAAATGGATCTGGCGCTACAGACCAAATTGTTGCGGTTTTTGCAAACCTCGACAATCCAGCCTGTCGGGGCCGCGAAACCAAGCTTGGTTGACGTGCGAATTGTATGTGCGACCAACCGGAACCCACTGGAAGAAGTCAGGGCAGGGCGCTTTCGCGAAGACCTATATTATCGACTTCATGTTGTGCCCATTCATCTGCCAACTTTGGCTGAACGCCGCAGTGATATTATGGAAATTGCTGATGAAATGCTCAAAAGATTTGCGCATGAAGAAAGCAAAGCCTTTCAAAGTTACAGCCCCGAAGTTGTCAGTATTTTCGAAACACTGGGCTGGCCTGGAAATGTTCGTCAGCTGATGAATGTGATCAGAAATGTAGTTGTTCTGAATGACGGTCAGGTTGTTACACCTAATATGTTGCCCGCAGAAATCACAACCATGCGTGAGAGCGACGCAACCTTTCACCAGAAAAATATCTCACAAGACCGGATTGTGCCAACAGATATGTCCGCATTTATCGGCACGCCGTTAGCACAATTGGAACGGGATTTCATCGAAGCAACGCTGGTTTTTTGCGACGGTTCGGTGCCGCAAGCTGCGCGTTTGCTGGATGTTTCGCCGTCGACCCTGTATCGCAAGAAAGAGTCCTGGGAAAAATCCTAATTTCCTATCCGCTCTGGCTTGTTATAGGCTGGGGAAAAATATGATGGGGATTCTCGATGGAACTTTTTGATGCTGCAATTGCGGCAAGAAATAACGCATATGCACCATATTCAAATTTCCAAGTTGGAGCTGCTATTCGCGCGTCTTCGGGGAAGATATATTCGGGTTGCAACGTTGAAAACGTAGCATATCCAGAAGGTACATGCGCCGAGGCAGGCGCAATCGCCGCAATGGTTGCGGCTGGCGAAACCGAGATCAAAGAAATATTGGTTGTTGCAGGCGGCCTGTTTCGCATCACGCCCTGCGGCGGGTGCAGGCAAAAAATAGCGGAATTCGCCAAACCCGAAACGCCAATTATTCTTGCCGACTTAAATGGTGAAACAGAAACCGGAACCTTGGCAGAAATATTGCCAGGCAGTTTTGACAAAGACCATTTAGAGAGGACATAATATGTCACGCGCAATGTTGCTTATCTTGGATTCCGTTGGGTGCGGCGGTGCGCCAGACGCAGATGTGTTCGGCGATGAAGGCTCTAACACCGTTGGGCATATCGCGGAAAAATGCGCGAATGGTGAAGCCAATGAAGGGCGCAGTGGTCCATTACATATCCCCAATCTTGACAAGATGGGAATGGGCGAAGCTGTCCGAATTTCATCGGGCCATCCGGCGAACGGGCTGACGGCTGGAAAGTCAGGGACATATGCAGCCGCGACGGAAATTTCAAACGGCAAAGATACCCCCTCGGGTCATTGGGAGCTTGCCGGATTGCCAGTGCCATTTGACTGGTATTATTTCCCGCACACAATTCCCGCATTTCCCGACGACAAGATGGCCGAATTTATTCGGCGGGCCGATATCCCCGGAACGCTGGGGAATAGCCATGCGTCCGGCCTTCCGGTTATGCAAGAATTCGGCGAAGAACATATTCGCACCGGTAAACCAATTTGCTATACTTCGATCGATAGTGTGTTCCAGATTGCTGCGCATGAAGAACATTTTGGTTTGGATCGCTTATACGAAATCTGCGAAATCGCCGCCGATATTTTCCATCCTATGATGGTAGGTAGGGTTATTGCGCGCCCGTTTATTGGGGAAAAAGAAGGTGACTTTACCCGTACAATTAATCGTAGGGACCTTGCCATTACACCGCCGAGCGACACCTTATGCGACCGTGTTGTAGCGGCTGGTGGCCGGACATTGGCTGTGGGGAAAATCGGGGATATTTTTGCGCATAAAGGCATTAGCGAAGTGCGCAAAGGCAAGCCGGATTTGGAGCTGGTTGACGACCTGTTAGACTTCATGGCTGAGGCCGATAACGGCGACTTTATCTTTGTGAATCTGGTTGAATTTGACAGTAAATACGGCCACCCGCGTGATGTTTCCGGATACGCGCGCGCGCTGGAAGCATTTGATAAACGCCTGCCGGAAATCATTGCAAAACTTGGCGATGATGATCTATTGATCATTACTGCCGATCATGGGAATGATCCGACTTGGACAGGCTCGGATCACACGCGGGAACGGGTCCCGGTTCTGGTCGCAAAACCAGGGTTGGAAGATCGCGAAATTGGCATTATCCATATGGCTGATGTTGCAGAAACCATCGCAGCACACCTAAACCTGAAAAAGGGAAAACACGGCAGGAGCTTCCTATGACTGACTGGCAAAAAATTCCAAAAACCGAATTACACCTTCATATTGAGGGGGCGGCCCCACCGGAATTCATTCGCACATTAGCGGCGGAAAAAAACGTCGACCTATCGAAAATTTTCAAGGATGACGGCAGCTATGTCTGGAAAGATTTTGCCGAGTTTTTGAAAACTTATGAGGCTGCGTGCAGTGTCCTGAACTCTCCCGATGATTTTCGGCGCCTGACCGAAGCTGTGCTTGAAAAAAGTGCGAGCCACGGCGTGATCTATACCGAAATGTTTCTAGCCCCCGATTTTTGCGGTGGTGGCGATTTGGTAGCATGGAAAGAATATCTGGCGGCGATGTGCGAAGGTGCGCAGAACGCGCGATCCGCGCATGGCATCGAAACCCGTTTCATTTCTTCTTGTGTTCGCCACTTTGGACCGGATCAAGCCAAGAAAATCGCCGAAATTTCCGCCCAAACGGCTGGCCCGATGTTGACCGGGTTCGGGATGGGCGGAGAGGAACGTCATCTAACAGCTGGCGATTTTGTTGATGCCTTTGCAATTGCGGCCGAGGCCGGGATGGGGATCACCAGTCACGCCGGTGAAATCTGCGGCGCGGATAGCGTGCGCGAAACGCTCGATCATCTTCCGGTTTCACGGATTGGCCACGGTGTTCGCGCTATTGAAGATGAGGGATTAGTGGCTAGGTTAGCCAGCGAAAACATCGTGTTGGAGGTTAATCCGGGATCGAATATCGCGTTGTCCGTATTTCCAAACTGGGAAGATCACCCGATTGAGAAATTGCGGCAAGCTGGTGTTCGGGTGACGGTTTCTACCGATGACCCACCCTATTTCCATACCGATATGACGCAAGAATACACCAACTTGGCCAACACATTTGGCTGGAACGCAGCCGATTTTAAT
>CAZYMT010000139.1:5935-8448 GCA_964649035.1 uncultured Rhodobacterales bacterium | reverse complement strand
GGATCTGGGTCACCCATTTTCGCGGCAACCGTTATCTCTTTCGCAAGCTTAGAGAATAATTTAGAGCGCAGTTTATCCTGCCGCCCTTTGCGATGTTGAATATTTGCCCATTTGGAATGACCGGCCATGGAAACCTCCCTCAGAAAACTTTTGCCGTTTATAGGCCAGCTAGCCTCAGCCGTAAAGCGGCCAAAGCACCGGAATTAGCAGGCTGGCGATAATACCGATGCATAGGTTCAGCGGGATGCCAACGCGCATGAAATCAGTGAATTTATACCCGCCCGGCCCGTAAACCAGCGTATTCGTTTGATAGCCAATCGGCGTAGCAAAGGAAGCAGAGGCCGCCACCATCACCGCAATCACCAGCGGGCGCGGATCAATGCCCAGTGCCGCCGCCAGTCCAATCGCCACAGGCGTGACCACCACGGCCACTGCATTATTCGAAACCAGCTCCGTCAGGATGGAGGTCATCAGATAAATCGCCCAGACCAGCAAGGGTGCAGGCAGTCCGACCAGATACGGCGAAACCCCGTTTGCAATCATCGCCACCGCCCCCGAATTTTCCAAAGCCGCTCCAATAGCCAACATCGAAAAAATCAGGATCAATAGGCGGCCATCGATGAAACTAAACGCCTCATCCGCGTCAATACATCGCGTCAGCAGCACCACGGCAACGCCGACTACGGCCAGCGCAAAAATTGGTGCCACACCCATCGCGGCCAATAAAACAACACCTGCCAGCACCGCCAGAACAACCGGCGCATGGTTGCGACGATAGGGGCGTTCGGTCGGTTCAGCGATGTTCACCATACCTTCTTCGCGCGCCAAACGTGCGATATCTTCAGGTGCGCCTTCCAGCAATAACGTATCGCCAACCCGCACCACAAACTGATCCAACTGCTGCCCAATATTCTGGTTCCGTCGATGTACCGCCAACGGATACACCCCGTAGCGACGGCGCAACCGCAGACTGCCCAGGGAACGGCCAACCAGATTGCAGCCCGGCGAAATCAGCGCCTCCACCGTAGTCGTTTTACGTGACGACAATTGATCGACCATATCGACCGAGCGGCTTTCCTTAAGCCCCAGCAATTCATCCACACCGGTCCGCAGAACCACACGATCCCCAGCCGCCAGCACCACATCAGGAAAACTGCGCCTGAGCGATTCATCGCCGCGCAGCACATCAATAAGACGCATACCTTCACGCTTGAAAATATCGACCTCGCCAACAATTTCGCCAATAAGGCGTGAATCATCGGGCACCGCCACCTCGGTGAAGAATTTCATCTGTTTGCGCGCACCCAAAATATCCGCCATCGAACTGCGTTCCGGCAGCAATAGCGGCGCAATGAATTTCAGGTAGAACATCCCGAACGCCACCAGCACAATCGCCAGCGGCGTGACCTCAAACAGCGAAAACGGCTCCAACCCATTGGCCGTTGCCACGCCGTCCACCAGCAGATTGGTCGAGGTCCCGATCAGCGTCAGCATCCCCCCAAGAATGGCCGTATAGGATAGCGGGATTAGCAGTTTTGACGAAGGTATCCCGATGGTTCCCGACAGTTTTACCGCCACCGGGATCATCATCACCACCACGGGCGTGTTATTCATGAAAGCCGAGGCAATAATCGTAAAAATCGCCAAGCCCAAAATCACCAATTTCGGGCTTTCCTCCGCGTGGTTCGACACCATCGAGGTCAGCGCATTCAACGCCCCTGTGCGCACCAGCCCGCCCGACAGAATAAACATCGCGGCAATTGTCCAAGGCGCGGGGTTGGAATAAACGGCCAACAATGTCGGCACCTCCAACACGCCCGTCAGCAGCAACAGTGCCACGCCGCCAATTGCCACCACTTCGGTTGGATAGGTTTCACGGATAAACAGCACAAACATAGCGGCCACCACCAAAAGACTGATGATCGCGGGGGCTGGATCGGTCGTTAAAAACTCGGGCACTTACTCTCCTTCAGGCGCAGAATCGCGCGGCTGAACCAAACTTATCCCTATGAACATTAAGGCAAAAGCCAACCAGACCCAAAGGGAATGTTGCTCGCCTAGCAGTAATATCGCCCAGATAACCCCGAAGCCTGTGACCAAATAGGCGACCTGCGCCGAAAATACCGGCCCTGCCCGTTCGATCAGCCAAATATAGATGACATAAGTGGCCCAACTGATCACGGCTGAAATCAGGATTAACCATTCCGGCAAATGCCACAGCTTAAGCGGATTAATGAACTGATCAAAAACAATGGCGTTAGGCACCGCAATCAACAATCCAAGGATCGAGGCCCCGCTTAATATCTGCAATGCGTCCAGTTTCTGGCTTCCGTACCAAGTCAGGAAATTCCCCTCGCCGCCGTAACAAAACGCCGCAATCAGGACCAGAACCACGAACCCCGCCTTGCTCGGATCCGGCAACCCGGTATCCGGCCCAACAATCAGTAAAATCGCGACCGCCCCGCAAAGCGTCCCCAATATCCGCATCATCGAGAATTTCTCCAACCCTAAAC
>CAZYMT010000139.1:0-5925 GCA_964649035.1 uncultured Rhodobacterales bacterium | reverse complement strand
GGCACCAGCGCCAGCCCAATTGCCACAATCCCCGCCGGTAATTGCCCAACCGCGGTGTAGGTCAGGAAATGCGGGACCACCTGCCCCAACAAAGTGATGCCTAGATATAACCCCAGAAATTGCCGCCCAAACGGTATCCGTTTGCCGCGTATAAATGTTGCCGCAACCGAAAAACTTGCGGAAATTACCAGCGTCCAGACCAATATCCCGAACGGCTGGTATCCGGCATTCATGATGATTTTACCAAAGGCCGGCGTGACACCCCAAACCAGACCCATCGCTACCAGCGCCAGATAATTCAGCCTCAATCTAAGGGCCCTTGTTGCGACAAGCGCCCGCCAACCCGCACCGGACTGACCTTAATCGCTTTACCGCCACGATCGGTTTCGACAAATATGCCCGAAAGCGTCGCCTCCCCCTCGGCCGGGGTAAAGCGTCCCTTGGGCATTCCGGTTATGAAACGGCGCAAAGGTTCCAGCTTCTCCATGCCGATCACACTGTCATAATCCCCGCACATGCCCGCATCACATTGAAACGCGGTGCCCTTGTCCAAGATCTGCGTATCCGCCGTTGGAATATGGGTGTGCGTACCAACCACCAAGGATGCCCGCCCATCCAGCCAATGCCCCATCGCCACCTTTTCCGACGTGGCTTCGGCGTGAAAATCAACGATAATAGCGTCTGCCAGCCCACCAAGTGGCGCCTTTTTCAATTCTGCATCCAGCGCTGAAAACGGGTCCGCAAAGGGCCGTTTCATAAACACCTGCCCCAAGGCCTGCACCACAAAAACCTTTTGCCCGTTTTGCGCTGTAAACATCCGCGAACCAAGGCCGGGCGCTTTCGGGGCAAAATTCAAAGGTCGAATAATCCGCTGATCCTGCTCAATCGCCGTCAACATATCGCGTTGGTCAAACGCATGATCGCCCAGCGTCAAACAATCCGCGCCTGCATCCAGCAACCCTTGCGCATGTCCGCGATTTAGGCCCATGCCGCCAGTCGCATTCTCACCGTTAACCACAATAAAATCGAGCCGCCATTCAGCGCGAAGCCGCGCCAAATGATCCGTTATCGCCTTGCGACCTGTACGGCCGACGACGTCCCCTAAAAATAATAATCTCATAGCTCAAATCTCTACGCGGACCCTCGCCGCCACGCAAGCACTTCCGCTTGACCCCACCGATATCTGCCAATAGAAGCGCCATGAATGCGGGTGTAGCTCAGGGGTAGAGCGTTTGCTTCCCAAGCAAAATGTCGAGAGTTCGAATCTCTTCACCCGCTCCAATAATTCCATATAAATAAGAGCAATGGGCAGTGGATACCGTTAGTCAGCTTTGAAGCTTCTCGAATAGAACAGCCTAGAGCCACACGTAATATACCCAAAGCAGTTGAGCTACTTAGGAATATCGAACCCCTTCGCCGCCAGTTCAAACCCTTCAAATTGGAACCCCGGCGAAACCGTACACCCCACCAGCGTATATTCCCCAAGTGTCCGCGCCGCCTGCCAATGCCGCACCGGAACGATAACCTGCGGCATCTGCCCCGCAGCCAAATCCGTCCCAAGAACATGATCCACAGCCGGACCAGCATTCGTTTCAGAAATCGAAGCCACCAGCGGCGCACCAGTATAAAAATGCCAAATCTCGGTTGCATCAACACGGTGCCAACGGCTCGGCTCGCCGTTCTTTAGCAGAAAATAAATACATGTCCCCGTAGGTCGCCCTGCCCCGTCCGCTATCCAAGTCTGGCGATAATACCCGCCCTCGGGATGCGCGACCAAATCCAAATGTGCGATGATTTCATTGGCGGTCAAATCAGCGCCCCAATCCGCCGAATTCACGACGCGGATCAGGACCAACGCCCAGCCATCCAGCCGTTACCGCCGCAATATGGTTAATAATACGCACCTTTTGCGTTTGCCCTGCCGCATTGGCCGCCGTCGCCTGCGCGCCGACAAAAGCCTCGATATCCGCGTCAACTACCACCGGTGCGGTCAGTGAGCCGCCATTCCGATTATCAAACACCCGAATTGTATATCTGATATTGTGAACTGCAGACGGCGCTATACGGCGCGCCCGCGGCGAAAGCGCATGAAATTGCTCAAGAATAACGACAATATGTACGGGCACACCACCCCTTAATGATGATGAGCCACGCAAGATCCCAGCCTCCAGCACCTGCGCCACTTGTTCACGCCGATCTCCTTCAGGATCACCATGCCAAACGATATCCGCATCAGGGGCCAGATTATTCGCATTCGAAATCGAGAGAGTTTCCGGCACCACAACGTCAACAGAAACCACCCGCCAGTTTTGGGAAATGTTGGGATCAAGCATCTGGTCAAACCCTGTCGACCAGCGCCCGCCGCAACCGCTAAGTAGCAGAATGATTGCCAGTGAAAATAATACGTTACGGAATTTCACATCAATACTCCTAGAGCAGAAAGTTAGCCGACATTAATCCAACTTTACTTACAAAATAATAAACATCGGCCAAAATGGCCAACACCAAACCTACCTAGTTTTTCCTATAGGTTAGCAAGGGTTTACGTCAAGTAATTGATCTAACTTATTGAAATTGAATGAGGGCCGACAAAAACCACGGGCTGCAGCCCTCAGGAATTGCTTAGACAAGTTCACGGTTCTCAACACAAATTCCGTATAGCGTCGTCAAGATACTAACGCCAATCATCATCGTCATCCAGTTAACCACCGTAGAAAACACGACCAAAATCGTGGCAGAAACCACTGTGCCGAGTAGAACAGAAGTCAGAATAAAATTCAAAAACCCATTCGTTACTACCAACATTATTGAAGTCACCCACAGCGCTGATCGAATTTCAGATGTAAATCCCCAAGATTCACCAACCCCAATCGGTAGGTTCAGCGCGCGCGCAGGTAATATAAGCGAAAACCGCAACATTAAGATGGTAACGACAATCCCCAGGAATATCGGTATAAATGCTGCTGCTGCCCCCAACATTTCAACATTTACCAGCATACCAATGCCGCTAAAAATGATGCCAATTGGGATCATGATTAGGAACAGAACAAAGCCAAGTACAATACCCTTCCACATATATCCAGCAATGGCTCCGCCCGATGTTTTGGGAATATAAAGAACGGATAACTCCATTTCATTTTTCAAAACATATCGATGCCAAGCAACGGCAATCCAGGAAACGGCTACCCAACTTAAAATAATCGAAATAAATATCGCGAAAAAGACTGAGCCTCCTCCGTTACCAAAACCGTCTAGAACCGTTTCAGCATCAAGAATGGGGGATCCGGTCAGTAACATCCGGATGATCATTGGCAGTATCACGGCCACAATCAGCCACAAAGCCCCGCTAATCCGCAGCGCATTCTGCCAGTTTCCCAGCACTTGGATTATCGAGTGTTTAAATATTTGAAATCCTAGCATCATTTTCCTCATAAAATATTATCGCGCCGCACCCTCACGCATTTGTGCCCGTCCGTCAACATTCCCCCCTTGACCTACGTGCCTAAGATGTTGATTTTACTTGTTAGCAACGAGGGACCACGCATGAACGATCAAAGCCCACCGAATTTCGGCAAATTCCAACATCCCGAAATTACCGCCAAGGGCGAGGAACGTGCCTCGGTGGCGCTGACCAATCCCAAAACCCTGTGGTTCAATACCGGAACGCTTTGCAACATCACCTGCGTCAATTGTTATATCGCCAGCAGTCCGACCAATGATGCGCTGGTCTATATCACCACCGACGAGGTAACCGAATACCTCGACCAGATTGAGGATCGCAACTGGCCAATCACCGAAATTGCCTTTACTGGCGGAGAGCCGTTCATGAACCCGCAATTCCTGGACATAACCCGCGCCAGCCTTGAACGCGGTTACGACGTCCTGATCCTGACCAACGCCATGCGCCCGATGATGCGCAAAACTGTGCAAACCGGATTGTTGGAGCTGCTGGCCGAGTTTGGCACCAAACTAACCCTGCGGATTTCACTAGACCACTTCCGCCGCGATTTGCATGACGAGGAACGCGGCAAAGGCGCCTATGACATCACATTGGCCGGCATGCGCTGGCTGCAAGAAAACAATTTCCAGATGGCCGTCGCGGGGCGCACTCAATGGGGTGACACCGACGCCGAAAGCCGCGCAGGTTATAAAGACCTGTTCGATGCAGAAGGTTTCGACATCGACCCAACCAACCCCGCTGTGACTGTTCTATTCCCCGAAATGGACGAAACCGTCGATGTTCCCGAAATCACCACCGCCTGTTGGGGGATTTTGGACAAAAGCCCGAACGACATCATGTGCGCCTCGTCGCGCATGGTGGTGAAACGCAAAGGGTCCGAAAACCTCGCCGTCCTCGCCTGCACCCTCCTGCCCTATTCGCCCGAATTCGAATTGGGGGAAACCTTGGCCGATGCTGAAGGTGCCGTGAAACTGAACCACAAACATTGCGCCAAATTCTGCGTTCTGGGTGGGGCAAGCTGTAGCGCCTAAAAAAGGGGCACTCCCGTCCGTCAAAGCTGGATTAAAATCCAGCTTCTCCCGTTGGGCGGGGCCTCGCCTGCGGCTCGGCGGTTGCGCGTTAACTTTTACGCGTTAATTTTTGTTGTATATACGCGTTATATACAGATGCTATACGTATTATATACAGCGGCAATACAGATTATATACGATTTATATACAGGGGGGTATCGGGTTAATGGTAAAAGCTTAACGGTTCGCAAGCGCCTCCTGAAGGACAGTTTTCACTACCGCCATATCAACCTCGCGCTCAACAAAAGCGTCGCCAATGCCGCGGGCCAGAATGAAGGCAATTTTGCCGTCGGTGACTTTCTTGTCCTGCCCCATTAACGCAATTAAACCGTCAGCATCGGGCAAATCACCGTCAATATCCGACAGGTCTTTCTTCATGTTCATAGCCGCTAGATGGGCGCGGACACGGCTGGGGTCTTCTTGGGCACATAGCCCAATTTTTTGTGATAATTCAAAGGCTAAGGCACACCCGATGGCAACACCTTCGCCGTGAAGCAGACGATCAGAATAGCCCGTAGCGGCCTCCAACGCATGTCCAAAAGTATGCCCCAAATTCAGCAAAGCCCGATCACCGCGTTCCTTTTCATCGCGCGCTACGATCTCCGCTTTCATCTCGCAGGAACGACGAATGGCCTTGATCCGGTTGGCTTGATCACCTGACGTCATCGAGGGGCCGTGACGTTCCAACCAATCGAAAAACTTCGCGTCCCCTAACAAGCCGTATTTCACCACCTCGCCGTAACCCGAAGTGAACTCGCGAGCGCTGAGCGTATTCAGCACATCCGTATCGGCAAGTACCTGTTTTGGTTGATGAAATGCCCCGATAAGGTTCTTGCCCATCGGCGAATTTATTCCGGTTTTACCACCCACAGAGCTGTCCACTTGGGCCAATAAAGTCGTCGGAATCTGGACAAAATCCACCCCGCGCCGCAGGATCGCCGCCGCAAATCCGGCAAGGTCACCAACCACACCGCCACCAAAAGCAATGACGATATCATCACGTTCAACTCGCTGTTCGATCAGCCACTCCACGGCCGTCTCCAACCCCTTCCAGCTTTTGGTTTTTTCACCCGCAGTTAGCGCCAACGTATTGCTTTCAATCCCTGCAGCTGCCAACCCCGCTCGAAGCGCTTCCAGATGCAGCCCCGCCACGGTTTCATCGGTAATTATTGCGACTTTTGGCCGTCGCAAAAACGGCTTAATCCGCTCCCCAGCTTCGGCCAGCAATCCCGGACCAATCACGATGTCATAACGCCGCCCCGGCAGGTCAACATTCAAAGTTTCAACATTCATTTCGTGGCCCCGATTTTGTCCAAAATTTTCATTTCAACTAATGCATCCACGATGGTTTTCACAACCTTTTCATGCTGTTGTCCGCGACGGCTTTTTACTCTT
>CAZYMT010000138.1:0-8450 GCA_964649035.1 uncultured Rhodobacterales bacterium | reverse complement strand
ACGCCCATCGGGCAGGTCCATCACGGCGATGATCTTGAAGCCGGGCGTGCCGTTGGTGGAGGTCAGGACATGTAATTCTTGCGTGCTGATGTCCCCCGTGACGGTGACACGCAGATATTTATCGGCAATTGGATCGGGCGTGCTGGGGAGGGCAATAGGCGTTGCCGAAACGCGTGCCTCGATTTTTGCAAGCAGGTTTGTTTTCCATTCCAGTCGTTGCAATTGCCAAGTGCCAAGCGCAATGAAAACGCATGTAACGATGATGCTGAAAATCAGAAATGTGATCATTTTGAATGACATTAGAGGGCATCCAGACATAGGTCGGCTTCGGGGAAATCCATGATCGCGTGAAGCTCGGTGAAGGTTTTCGTGGCGCTGACGGTTTTCTCAACCTCCGCGTATGGCGTGTTCAATATTCCCCAATCATCGTCCTGATCATAGAAAGATTTAATGCAGGTTAGCAGCGTCGATACGAATTCGGCGCTTTCTATTGAGAATAGGAAACCGGATTTTTTTAAGAAAATGGCGGCGCCGAATTCTTCGATAACGGTTTTGGGGGGGCCGAAGGTAACGTTTAGACCTGATGTGACAAAGGGGAATACTTGTCGGCGTTCTGGAACGATCATGAGCAAAATTTCTTCGGTATCGATTTCAGACATTTCATTCCCTCGAATGAAAAATGCGCGGATGGGATCCGCGCATTTCAATATCTTAAGCAGGCGGACCCAGCCTGCCTGTCGGGTTCAGCCGCCCCAGATATATACGGCTGCGAATAGGAACAACCACACAACATCAACGAAGTGCCAGTACCATGCCGCGGCCTCGAAACCGATGTGGTTCTCGGGGGTGAAGTGGCCTTTTAAGGCGCGGATTAAACATACGCCAAGGAAGATTGTGCCGATTAAAACGTGGAACCCGTGGAACCCAGTCGCCATAAAGAATATGCCGCCATAGATGTTTCCGGAGAAGCTGAACGCGGCATGGCCGTATTCATACACCTGAAACACTGTGAACAATGCACCCAGTGCGATGGACAGAACCAGACCTTGCACAAGACCTTTGCGGTCATTGTCATGCGCCAATGCGTGGTGCGCCCACGTGGCTGCACAGCCAGAACAAAGTAGGATCAAGGTGTTGATTAGGGGCAGGTGGAAAGCATCGAACGTTTCAATGCCTTCTGGTGGCCAAACGCCGCCAGAGCCCATTTCCATTGGGTAAAGCGCGTGTTTGAAGAACATCCAGAACCATGCCACAAAGAAGAAAACTTCGGAGACGATGAACATGATAACCGCATAGCGCAGGCCGATTTGGACGACGGGCGTGTGATCGCCGGAATGACTTTCAACCACTACGTCGGACCACCATGCGTACATGACATAAAGAACGCCAGCGAAGCCGATGTAAAAAGGAAAGGCCGAGTAGCCGCCGAACCAAAGCACAGCGCCAAAGAACATGACGAACGCAGAAAATGCGCCAGCCAAAGGCCACGGGCTGGGTGGCAGAATGTGGTAATCGTGATTTTTTTCATGTGCCATGTTAATGGGTCCCTTAGTTAGACACTATTCGCGGTCAGTTTACCGCAGTCGATGTAGTTTCGTCCACCGTTGGGGCGAGGGTTATTTCGCTTTCCGGCAGGTCAATTTCGTAGAATGTATAAGATAGCGTGATGGAGTTAACAAACCGTCCATCCAGATCGTTAACAATTTCGGGGTCAACGTAGAAGGTCACCGGCATTTGCACGGTTTCGCCCGGTTGCAAAACCTGTTCGGTGAAGCAAAAACAGTCGATTTTTGTAAAATACGCACCCGCAGTGAAGGGGGCGACATTGTAACTGGCTTGCCCTGCTATGGGACGGTCGGTTGGGTTATGGGCCTCGTAAAAGGCCAAGCCAACCTCGCCAATGCGAAGTTCCATTTTATGCGCGACTGGTTTGAAGGTCCAAGGCATTTTACTGTCGAGGGACGCATCAAAGCGGATTGTAATGGTTTGATCCAGAATGTCGCTTGTCGCAACCTCGGCGGTTGTTGGTGTGCCACCATATCCGGTGACCGCGCAAAACCAGCTGTAAAACGGTACAGAAGCATAGGCCATTACGCCCATAAACACGACCAGTGAGACAAGGCGCTTAACAACACGGGCGTTAGCATCCGCGCTCATTCGGAAAGCTCCAATACAAAATTCGGGGCTGTCGGATCAATGCTTTGTGGTTTGCTGAGCTTGACGATCGAAACCGCAAATATCAGGATAACAAAGGCGCCAAGCAACAGGCCTACGGCGGCGTTGCGGCCGAAACGGCGGGTATGAATTTCGTGCTTTTGATGAATTCCGGTCATGATTAGAACCACACTGGCCAAGTCGCGATGCCAAGGTCGAAGGCGCGTAAAGCAGCCTCGAGCAGCAGGGCGACGAAATGGACGAAAAGATACAGGATTGAAAAAGCAAAGAACTTTTTCTCGGCGCGGTAATTATCGGCTGTGGCCAGTTCATCATTGCGTTTCCAGATGCGGAATGCGCCGATGATGAAGATGATGTTAAAGACCAGCGCGATTGCAAGATAGAAAGCACCACCGATTTGCGTGAAGGCGGGTGCTATAGCGATTGGGGCCAGCAGTAGTGCATAGGCCAGAATATGGCGGCGCGTTACGATTGTGCCTTTATCGACGGGGAGCATCGGGATTTTGGCGGCTTTGTAATCTTCATTGCGAAACAGCGCTAGCGCCCAGAAATGCGGTGGCGTCCAGATGAAGATAAGGGCGAACATTAGAACGCTCTCGATGCTGACGCCGCCAGTTGCGACAGCCCAGCCGATCATGGGCGGGAACGCCCCCGCCGCGCCACCAATTACGATGTTTTGTGAGGTGGTGCGTTTCAACCACATTGAATAGATGACGGCGTAGAAGAATATAGTGAAAGCCAGCAATCCGGCGGCAAACAGATTGCCAAACAGGCCCAACATAACCACAGCCATGCAAGAAAGGGTCAGGCCGATTGCTAGCGCCTCGGATCGTGTGACGCGGCCCGACGGTATTGGCCGTCCGGTTGTGCGTTTCATGATCAGGTCAATGTCGGAATCCCACCACATGTTCAGCGCGCCCGAGGCGCCGGCACCAACGGCGATACATAATATGGTGGCAAAAGCGATGATCGGATGCACAGGCACTGGCGCGCATAACATGCCCACAGCTGCCGTGAAAATAACCAACCTCATGACACGCGGTTTCAGCAATTCGACATAATCGCCGAATTGCGCCTCGTATTCTTGGGGTTTTGTCCAAGTAGCGTCGGTCATAATACTATCCGAAATCAGTCAACTGAAGCGACGTTAATACCCGTCGGCAACGATGCGTATTCCGCAACCGCGCCTGTTAGCCAAGCGTCATAAACTGCTTGAGAAACCACTTTGATGGTGATTGGCATATAGGTGTGATCTTTACCGCAAAGCTCCGAACATTGGCCGAAATAGATGCCCTCAATCTCGGCTTTGAACCAAGTTTCGGCTAGACGACCAGGAACGGCATCCATTTTGACGCCAAAGGCTGGCATCGCCCATGAATGGATCACATCAGAGCCAGTTATTTGCAAGCGCACAACAGCGTTTACCGGAACAACAACGGCAGTGTCCGTTGCAAGCAGGAATTCATCGGGTGCATAGCCGTAATCCGCCAACAATGCGTTCATTTCTTCGCTGCGAACATATGGCTGCACGTCACTATCCTCCGGCAGCATCGAGGCTTGGCCAATCATGTAACTGTCAAATTCAAACTCGCTCTCGACATATTCGTACGTCCAGTACCATTGGTTACCGGTCACCTTGATCGTCAGGTCCGATTGAGGAACCTCAAGCTGTTTGAACAAAATTGGCAGCGAGAAGGAGCCGATAACGATCAGGATAAGGATCGGTACAACTGTCCAAACCACCTCGATCAAGGAATGATGTGTGAAACGTGCGGGTTCCGGATTGGTGCGAGAGTTAAAACGTATCGCTGCATAGACCAGCAATCCAGTCACAAATATCACGATAATAGTGATGACCCAAAGAACCATGTTATCGAGCCAATGGATATCGCGGGCGACTTCGGTGGCGGCTTGTTGAAACGCGATTCCGCCTTCAATTGGCTTACCGATTACTTCCAAATCCTGCGCCCAAGCACCGGTCGCCGTCAAAAGAACTGCGATATGAGTGAAAATCTTGCCTATCCGCATCATTCAATCCCTATTATTCCGCGCATTTTGCGCCTTATTAGCATTCATTCGGCAGTTTGCCAAAGAATCCTTATTGTTTCGTTACGCTGAACAACCATAATAAGAGAATAATAACAAGCCAGACCTTTGCGGCATTAGGCCGCTTTTGAGTAGTTTTTGGCGCTAGGAGCAGAATTAATGACCGACACCACAAGATTTCGCCCGTTTGAGACAGATTTGGACCTTGAAACCAGCTTGAAAACCCTGCGCGATGCCACGGCTGGTGCGGATGATGGCGAGCTGTTTCTGGAACGCCGCCGCTCCGAGGCTTTGGTGCTGGATGACGGTAGGATCAAGACCGCTAGTTATGACGCCTCTGAAGGGTTCGGATTGCGGGCGGTGCGTGGCGAAACCGCTGGATATGCCCATTCGACAACCCTAACCGAAGCTTCCCTGAAACGCGCCGCAGAAACTGCACGTTTGGCGGTGGGCGATGGCGGTGGCACCATGGCCCCGCCCCCTAAGGCAACCAATCAGCGGCTATATACCGACCTTGATCCGATCAATGATGCAACATTTCCAGTAAAGGTCGAAACGCTGCGCGAGATTGACGCTTTTGCCCGCGATATGGACCCGCGGGTTGTGCAGGTTTCTGCCAGCCTGTCCGCCAGCATGCAGGAGGTCGAGATCGTGCGCCCTGACGGCGTACATTTGACCGAAGCGCGGCCAATGGCGGGGATCAGCGTGTCCGTGATTGTCGAGAAAGACGGCAAGCGTGAATCCGGTCATTCAGCCAGCGGCGGGCGCCACGGCATGGCAGCGCTGATGGCAGGGGATAACTGGCAAGCCGCCGCGAAGGAGGCTTTGCGGATCGCGCTGGTAAATCTCGACGCTGAACCCGCACCTGCTGGTATTATGGACGTTGTTCTTGGCAATGGCTGGCCGGGAATTCTGCTACACGAAGCCATCGGGCATGGCTTGGAGGGCGATTTTAATCGCAAGGAAACCAGTGCCTTCGCCGGGCTGATGGGGCAACAAATTGCTGCGAAAGGGGTGACTGTGGTTGACGACGGGACAATCCCAGATCGACGCGGCTCGATCTCGTTTGACGATGAGGGGACACCCTCGCAGCGCAACGTTTTGATCGAAGACGGCGTGCTGGTGAATTACATGCAGGACCGCCAAAACGCCCGCCTTATGGGTGTTCCGGCAACCGGAAATGGGCGACGTCAAAGTTACGCGCATACGCCGATGCCCCGCATGACAAATACGATTATGCTGGGCGGGGATGCCTCGCCAAGCGAGATTTTAAATGGGCTTGAAGACGGCATTTATGCGGTTGGCTTTGGCGGCGGTCAGGTTGACATCACCAACGGCAAATTTGTCTTTAGCTGCACCGAGGCCTACCGTGTGAAGAACGGCAAAGTTGGTAATGCGGTCAAGGGCGCGACACTTATCGGTGATGGCGCTACGGCATTGAAAAACATTCGCGGCATTGGCAATGATATGGCAATGGACCCCGGCATTGGTAGTTGTGGAAAATCAGGGCAATGGGTGCCTGTTGGTGTCGGGCAACCGACGTTATTTATCGGCGGACTGACCGTAGGGGGCAGTGCCGCAAGCTAGGAGAGATGGGGATGCGAATTACAGCAATATTATGCGCCGGAATCGCGATTTCGGCGTCGGGTGTGACGGCGCAAAATTCGTACCTTTATACGGAAGCGCTGCCCGATGAAACATATGTAAATATGGATTTGCCTTACGCGCTGACCTCCTGCTCGTTGCCAAAAGACACTGCCTATGTTGTCCTTACAGGAATGCTGAATAGCGACACGTATTTCGCGCGTTCTGGTCCGGCAAGCACGTTTAATTACACCTCGGCAATCTATCCGTATGAAAGTTATTTACTGGTTGAAAAACCATATTTGCAAACGATGGACGCTGAAGCGGCGGCCTTATGTGGCCAAATAGACAGCGGGGATCGTACAGAAGAAACTCTCGCGCAATTTCACCAAAAAATCACCGAGGATGCCTACTGGTGGGAAGTCACCCCTTGGACCGATGCGTGGTGGGGGGCGTATTCGCCACGAGCCGGAGAGGTGGATTTAGAAAAGGACATACCCGACCCCGTTGTCCGATATGGTATCCCGAATGAACATAATGAGTTCCCAACACATGAAGGGAATGTATTTCTGTCAGCGCGGATGATGACCTATAGCGATGGTAAATCGGAAAAATTTTACAACGCATGGCAACGTATCAACGGTCTAGGCGAAGTATACCAGTTTGAGCGTGGACATACGGCTACAATTGTAGAGATGGAGGGGATCGGAACAGACCATGCCATCATGGTGGCCGTAACCAATGATCGTGATAAATGGCGAACTTGCGTGTTCTACCAATATTATATGGGGGTGAGTTTAGAAGGCCGCGATTTCCTTCAGTTGGCAAACGGCGTTTCGTCAGTTTGTAACAATGTTTTCCTGTCAATCGACAGTATCGAGGATTTTTTTACAAAGGAGGATTTTCTGAGCAAAACCTTAAGCGCGAATTGCACCGCAGGCACCATAGATTTTGGGTATTTGGTACGAGATGTATTTGAAAACGGTAAAGATGACGAGTTGGGATTGATGGAAGATATGGAAATCTTTGAATTGCTCTGCCCTGAACAGGCCGAGGAGAATATTACCAAAATGTGCGCGGATGGGTACGAGATGGCTTGTATAATAATCGACGAATAGTTTCGGCTGGCTAGAAAATTCGCACAAAAAAAGAAACGTTCGGGGAACCCCGCGCCTTTTACCATCAAAATCTCGGGGAGGTTCGTAAACCCTGGCTTTGATATCTTCGGGCAAGATATCGACACTGAGACGGGTTTTCCGCGCTATGTCCCTGACCTGAGCAGTTGCCTGCAAATGTTGGTTGTCATTCAACGCAACGTCGGGACGGGTAGTAAGCTGCATAATAAACAGCGGAAATATGATACAAATAGCGCGACAACCCGTATTGACCTATTCGGCCAGTATCGCTCAGTGGTTTGAGGTATGCGCGCTATTGGTAAAATTTTAGTTAAACTTGCAGAATTTAGAACGGCACTTCGGAGCGAAACGTCATTTCCTCGCCGCCAATCGGGTGGCGCAGGACCAGTTCCTCGGAATGTAGCAGCATGCGGTCGGCGGCAGCAAAGGCCTCGCCGGTTGAATAAAAACGATCGCCCAGAATAGGGTGTCCAATCGCCAGCATGTGCACGCGCAACTGATGGGTCCGCCCGGTTTTGGGATGCAGGCGCACACGGGTCGTGGTCGCGTCCCGCTCTATCACCACCCAATCGGTTTGCGAGGGTTTTCCATTTTCATAACACACCATCTGTTTCGGCTTATTGGGCCAATCAACGATCAGGGGCAGGTCGATATGGCCGGTATCCTCGGTGACATTCCCCCAGACCCGCGCGACGTAGGTTTTGCGGGTTTGGCGTTTTTCGAACTGCATACCGATATGGCGCTGGGCCGCTTTGGTGCAGGCGAATACCATGACACCAGAGGTTGGTAAATCGAGGCGATGTACCAACAACGTCTCAGGATATTCGTCGCGCAGACGGGTTTCCAGACAATCGCGATGCTCCAACGCTTTGCCAGGCACGGATAGCAATTCGGCAGGTTTATTGACGATTAATAACGCCTCATCCGCATGTATAATCTCTAGCGGGGTATCAGGCGGCGCGTAGATATAGCCGTTTTTCAAATCGGCAAGATTGGCACGAGGCCAGTGCAACCGCTGATAAGGAAAACAAAGCTAAGTAGGGCAAGTTTGATTTTCATAACAATTCTCCAGTTTTCGCGCACCCTAGGCCGTACCGTCAATTTGTAAAGCCAAAGCGTGGACCCGTTCGTTCAATTCAGCCTCAAGCACCTTATACACTGCCCGTTGGCGCGCAACACGCGAAAGACCGTCCATCGCCGCCGACTTCATAACCACTTTGAAATGGGTCTCGCCGCCCTCTCGATAGCCGCCATGTCCACGATGTTGTTCACTTTCATCAATGACTTCTAGATGGATCGGTGAAAAGGCATCTGTTAATTTTTGCGTAATTCTCTCGCTGTAAGACAATTTTATTGCTCCCGTTTTGCGTTTTCGACTTGGCCGCGCTCACACAACTTGTATGGTGTTGACCCTGAGTCGGGAAGTTAAAAAAGGATACTACGTCATGGCACGCTCCCCATTGAATTTTGACATATCGGTATCTGCGGACAAAAAACGTCGCGCACGCA
>CAZYMT010000137.1:0-8730 GCA_964649035.1 uncultured Rhodobacterales bacterium | reverse complement strand
ACTGTTGGCCTGCCGAAAACACATCGTCGGCAACCTTATGGCGCATGGCTTCGGGCCGCGCCGCAACCACATCCAGCACCACCCCGATCTGCGTCACGTAACGGCGCAGGGTCGGAATGGTGAGGGTATATAGATCGCTCATTCTTGTGGGATGACCCGCAAATGTAGTTCACGAAGCTGCTCGTTCGAAACTTCGCCCGGCGCTTCCATCATCAGGTCTTCGGCGCGTTGGTTCATCGGGAACATGATGACCTCGCGGATGTTATCCTGATTGGCCAAAAGCATGACGATCCGGTCAACACCAGCCGCACAACCACCGTGGGGTGGGGCGCCGTATTGGAACGCCTTAACCATACCGCCAAACCGTTTCTGCACTTCGTCTTTGCCATATCCAGCAATTTCAAACGACTTATACATGATCTCGAGCTTGTGGTTCCGGATCGCACCGGAAATCAGCTCGTAGCCATTACAGGACAGGTCATATTGATAACCGAGCACGTCGAGGGGATCCCCCTCCAACGCTGCCATCCCGCCTTGTGGCATGGAGAACGGGTTATGTTCGAAATCGATCTTGCCGGTTTCTTCATCTTTCTCGAAAATCGGGAAATCAACGATCCATGCGAGTTCGAACCGTTCCTTATCCGTCAGACCCAGCTCCTCGCCGATAACATTCCGCGCACGGCCAGCTACAGCTTCAAACGTCTTGGGTTTGCCGCCAAGGAAGAACGCCGCGTCGCCGACTTTCAGGCCAAGCTGCTGACGGATCGCTTCGGTACGTTCTGGCCCGATATTCTTGGCCAAAGGACCAGCGCCCTCTAAGCCTTCGCCCTGATCACGCCAGAAAATATAGCCCATACCCGGCAGGCCTTCTTGCTGGGCGAATTTGTTCATGCGGTCACAGAATTTGCGGCTGCCACCCGTTGGCGCTGGGATAGCGCGGATTTCGGTGCCGTCCTGTTCCAGAATGCCTGCGAAAATCTTGAAGCCGGAGCCAGCAAAATGTTCGCTAACAATTTCCATTTTGATCGGGTTGCGCAGGTCAGGCTTGTCGGAACCATACCAAAGTGCGGCGTCACGGTACGAAATCTGCGGCACATCTTTGGTCACGGGGCGACCATTGCCGAATTCCTCAAAGATGCCTTTGATCACAGGTTCGATCGTGTCGAACACGTCCTGTTGGTCAACAAACGACATCTCGATATCGAGCTGGTAGAAATCGGTTGGCGAACGATCCGCACGCGGGTCTTCGTCGCGGAAACACGGCGCGATCTGGAAATATTTGTCGAAACCCGACACCATGATCAACTGTTTAAACTGCTGCGGGGCCTGTGGCAGCGCGTAGAATTTACCAGGATGCAGGCGCGAAGGCACCAAGAAATCCCGTGCACCTTCAGGGCTGGAGGCCGTGATAATCGGCGTTTGGAATTCGTTGAAGCCCTGATCCCACATGCGTTTGCGCATCGATGCAACCACGTTTGAACGCAAGATCATGTTCTTGTGCAACGTCTCGCGGCGCAGATCGAGGAAACGGTATTTTAGGCGGATCTCTTCGGGATAATCAGGTTCGCCGAACACTGGCAACGGCAGCTCGTCAGATTTGCCGAGGATTTCGAGGTCACGAATGAAAATCTCGACCTCGCCCGTCGGGATGTTCTTGTTAACCAGTTCAGGATCACGCGCCTTAACCGTTCCATCAATGCGGATACACCATTCGGCGCGAACTTTTTCCAGTTCCTTGAAAACCGGTGAATCTTCGTCAGCTAAAACCTGCGTTATGCCATAATGGTCGCGCAAATCGATGAACAGGATGCCGCCATGATCGCGAACACGATGAACCCAGCCGGACAAACGAATATTATCGCCGACGTTCGATGCGTTAAGTTCATGACATTTGTGACTGCGATAAGCGTGCATTTGACTGCTCCTCTGAGCGATAAGAATTAGGGCTGTGATAGACCTTTTAAGGGGTGAAATGTCAACCAGTTATCGTTATTTGCCCCGTAATCGCGCGATAGGCGGATTCATTGCTTGGATTATCGTTAATCTATCGGTAAGGTTTACGCGAAATCTTCGGGAGGAAAACCATGAGCAAAATTCTATTCATCGGCGGCACAGGCACCATATCCTTGCCTTGCGTCGAGCTAGCCGTCGCCAAAGGCCATGATGTCAGCGTCTATAATCGCGGCACATCCGGCGAGCCATTGCCCGCGGGTGTGACCAGTATTATCGGCGATTTGCATGATGACACAGCTTACGGCGCGCTGGCCGATCAAAACTTCGACAGCATCTGCCAGTTTCTGGCATTCTCGCCCGCGCAGGTCGAACGCGACATCAAGTTTTTCAACGGGCACACGGGGCAATATGTGTTCATCTCCAGCGCTTCGGCCTATGAAAAACCCGTCGATTCCAGCCGTGTGACCGAAGAAACCCCGCTGATCAATCCGCATTGGCAATATAGCCGCGACAAGGCGACTTGCGAGGCGATCATCACGGCCTCCGACATTCCATCGACGATTGTGCGCCCCAGCCACACGATGCGGAACAAACTGCCAAACCCGTTCGGGCATGAGGGCACATTTATTCACCGCCTACGGGCAGGCAAACCGATCTTGGTGCAAGGCGACGGCACCAGCCTATGGACCCTGACCCGCGCCGAAGATTTTGCGATCCCGTTTGTCGGATTGCTGGGGAATGCTGACGCAGTAAACGACATTTTCCATATCACAGGGGACGTTGGGTTCACATGGAATGCTATCGTTTACGCACTAGCCGCAGAATTGGGAGAGACCCCGAAACTTTGCCACATAGCCAGCGATTCACTAGCAGCGTTTGATCCGGATTTTGAGGGTTCGTTACTAGGCGACAAATCCCATTGCGCCTTGTTCGACAATTCCAAGGTCAAACGGGTAGGCGGTGATTTCCAAGCCGAAACCGATCTGGCCAAAATCCTGAAAGGTCCGGTTGCGGGTGCGCTGAAACGTTACGACGGACCGGATGCAGAAACCGACGCGCTATATGACCGGATTGTTGCTTGGGCGGAAAGCGCAGGGTAATTTACGCACAAAAAAACCGGCGTTCGGATAAAACCGCGCCTTGCAACCTGAATTCTCGGGAGGGTCCACTGTGGAACCGGGGGCTGGCCTTTGTCGGGCACAAAGGTCAATTGGCAAAGGGCCATCGCGTCTAAGCGCCCAACACTATGCGTGATACGGGCCGTCTTTTGTCACCAGACGACCTGTCCTGTTGGGAAGGTAGTGTGCTGGTAGATATAATCAGCTTAGCGCGATAGCCCGAAGAGTGTTTAGCTCCGCCTAGCAAGGACAGGTTATACGCGGGAATGGTTAATATTTGATGTAGGGGTTAGGAAATTCGTTAACGGCCTGCACCAGCTTTTAGGCGGGCCAACATATCGGTTTCAGCAGGCAGCCGCTCGTATAGCTGGGCAAGATCATAGGCAGTTGACCCATCGGTATCTTGTGCGGTCATATCGGCACCGGCTGCCAACAATACCTCTAGCACCTCGACATTTTTGGTGAATTCCACCGCCACATGAAGCGGCGTCGTATTGTTTTCATTAACGGCATTTACATCCGCACCAGCGGCAACCAGCACCGCTATGATTTCCGGATTTTCAGTCAAATGTGCGGCGGCATGTAACGGCGTCCACCCCCATTTTCCGCGCGCATCAAGCGCCGCTCCTGCGTCAATCAAAGCTTGCAAAACCAAAGGGTCAGAGTTGAAATGTGCGGCATTATAAAGCGGCGTATCACCGTTCGAATTTGGCGCATCAACCACCGCTCCGGCGTGAAGCAAGGTTTCAATGGCCGTAACATTGTTTGCACCGGCAGCGTGATAAAGCGCAGTCCCACCGTCATCTTCGACGGCGCGAACATCTGCCCCCGCATCCAGTAATATCTGCAAAACCCCGGCGGTATTGGTCCACGCCGCAATGTGCAAAGGTGTGCTACCTGTCGCCCCCCGAGCATGGACATCGGCACCAGCGTTTAGAAGGCTGTTGATCGTCGCGACATTTTCGAATTTGGCGGCGCTATAGTGCAGCACACCCCAACCCCAATTTCCCGTGCCTTTGATGCCAATTTCGGCAATACAAGCGTCAACAATTTCAAGGGTTGCCGTTTCCCAGAACGCATTCGCTTTGGCATGGGTTTTGGAAATCCAGTCACGGCATTCTGCAAATGCCAAGTTTGGGATAAATAGCAGAATAATCGCGACATTAAGAAATTTCATTTCCGGCCTCTTTCGTGAATAATTTGATTATGCCCACTTATTTCACCCCAGAACAGCCCTATCGGGGTTGCGCCGAATGGCCAGCGGACTATAACCGCCACAATTTGCATCTCTCCAACGCGCGGAACCGATATGCCTAAAAGAACTGACATCTCCTCTATCATGATCATCGGGGCTGGCCCCATCATTATCGGCCAAGCTTGCGAGTTTGACTATTCCGGTGCCCAAGCCTGTAAAGCGCTGAAGGAGGAAGGGTATCGGGTGATTTTGGTGAACTCCAATCCGGCGACGATTATGACCGATCCGGATATGGCTGATGCAACTTATATCGAGCCAATCACCCCCGAAATTGTCGCCAAGATCATCGAAAAAGAGCGTCCCGACGCCCTGCTGCCAACCATGGGTGGGCAGACCGGTTTGAACACGGCGCTGGCGCTGGATGATATGGGTGTGCTGGAAAAGTTTGGCGTTGAACTTATCGGCGCGGATCGCAAAGCCATCGAGATGGCCGAGGATCGTAAATTGTTCCGCGAAGCGATGGACCGTTTGGGCATCGAAAACCCGCGCGCGACGATTGCTGAAAGCATGGAAGAATGCATGGATGCGCTGGACGATATCGGCCTGCCAGCCATCATTCGCCCCGCCTTTACCATGGGTGGAACTGGCGGTGGCATCGCCTATAACCGCGAAGATTATATCCATTATTGCGGCACGGGCTTGGACGCGTCCCCCGTCACCCAAATCCTGATCGACGAAAGCCTACTAGGCTGGAAAGAGTTCGAGATGGAAGTGGTGCGTGACAAGGCCGACAACGCCATCATCATCTGCGCTATCGAAAATATCGACCCAATGGGCGTGCATACCGGCGATTCAATTACTGTCGCACCAGCGCTTACGCTGAGCGACAAAGAATACCAGTTGATGCGGACGCTATCAATCAATGTGCTGCGCGAAATTGGCGTGGAAACTGGCGGCTCGAACGTGCAATGGGCCGTCAATCCCGAAGACGGCCGGATGGTTGTGATCGAGATGAACCCGCGGGTTTCACGGTCTTCCGCGCTGGCCTCGAAAGCCACGGGTTTCCCGATTGCCAAGATCGCGGCGAAACTGGCGGTGGGTTATACGCTCGACGAGCTGGATAATGACATCACCAAGGTTACGCCTGCCTCGTTTGAGCCGACGATTGATTATGTCGTCACCAAAATTCCGCGTTTCACTTTCGAGAAATTCCCCGGTGCTGAACCGATCCTTGGAACAGCAATGAAATCCGTTGGCGAAGCTATGGCCATTGGCCGCACGATCCACGAAAGCTTGCAAAAAGCGCTGGCGTCATTGGAAACTGGCCTGTCTGGGTTCGATGAAATCGAGATTGAGGGCGAAGGCGAAGCTGCCATTATTGCCGCGATCTCCCCGCAAACCCCTGACCGGATGTTGCTGATCGCCCAAGCGATGCGCGAAGGTCTGTCGCTAGAAACCATCCATAACGTCACCAAATTTGATCCTTGGTTCCTTGAGCGGATCAAGGAAATTGTCGATGAAGAAGCGGTGTTGCGTGCTGGCAGTTTGCCGACCAATGCTGTTGCCATGCGCCGGATCAAAATGATGGGTTTCTCGGACGCGCGGTTGGCAACGCTGACGGATAAATCCGAAACCGAAGTCCGTCATGCGCGCCTGGCTTTGGACGTCAAAGCCTGCTTCAAACGTATCGACACCTGCGCCGCCGAATTTGAGGCACAAACGCCCTATATGTATTCGACGTACGAGGCCGACGCGATGGGCACCGTTGAATGCGAAGCCCGCCCATCAAACCGCAAAAAAGTGGTTATTCTGGGCGGCGGCCCGAACCGGATCGGTCAAGGGATCGAGTTTGATTATTGCTGCTGCCACGCCTGTTACGCGCTGACCAAAGCCGGTTATGAGACCATCATGATCAACTGTAATCCTGAAACAGTTTCAACGGATTACGACACATCTGATCGTCTGTATTTCGAACCACTAACGCTGGAATCCGTATTGGAAATCCTGCGGGTTGAGCAAGAAAATGGTACGCTACACGGGGTTATCGTGCAGTTCGGCGGGCAAACTCCGCTGAAACTGGCAAATGCTTTGGAGGCCGAGGGTATCCCGATTTTGGGCACCACCCCTGACGCGATTGACCTTGCCGAGGATCGTGAGCGGTTCCAGCAATTGCTGAACGATCTCGACCTGAAACAACCTTATAATGGCATCGCTTCCAGCCCTGAACAGGCGTTTGAAATTGCCAAAGATGTTGGTTATCCACTGGTCATCCGCCCCTCCTATGTTCTAGGTGGCCGCGGCATGGAAATCGTTCGCGATGACGCCCAGCTCACGCGTTACATCAACGCAGCGATCAGCCTTTCGGGCGATAATCCGGTTCTGCTGGACAGCTATTTGACCGGAGCGATCGAGGTTGATGTGGATGCGCTTTGTGACGGTAAGGCTGTGCATGTCGCTGGAATCATGGAACATATTGAGGAAGCTGGAGTGCATTCGGGCGATAGTGCATGTTCGCTGCCGCCTTATACGCTTGATGCTGATACGATTAAGGAATTGAAAAGACAGACGGAATTGATGGCGATTGGGCTTAATGTTGTCGGTTTGATGAACGTTCAGTTTGCTATTAAGGATGGTGAGATATTTGTGCTGGAGGTTAATCCTCGGGCCAGCCGGACGGTGCCGTTTGTGGCCAAGGCTACGGGGTCGCCGATTGCTGCTATTGCTGCTCGGGTTATGGCGGGGGAGCCGTTGTCTAATTTTGATTTGGTGGACCCTAATATCCCTTATTATGCTGTAAAAGAGGCGGTTTTGCCGTTTGCTCGGTTCCCTGGGGTGGATACTTTGTTGGGGCCTGAGATGAGGTCCACTGGCGAAGTTATGGGGCTGGATAAGACGTTCTCTCGTGCCTTTTTGAAGTCGCAAATGGGGGCGGGGGTTGATCTGCCTACAGAGGGGTATGTCTTTGTTTCTATTAAGGATTCTGACAAGGGTGAGATGATCCTTGAGGCGGCTAAAACGGTTGCTGATTTGGGGTTCAAAATTGTGGCCACGCGGGGGACTGCGGGGTATTTGGAGGAGCATGGGATTTCAGCCGAGATTGTTAACAAGGTTTACGAGGGGCGACCTAATATTGTTGACCTGATGAAAGACAAGAAAATCCAGTTGGTTTTCAATACAACCGAGGGTACGCAAAGCATTGAAGATTCACGGGAAATTCGGTCTGTGGCGCTTTATGATCAGATACCTTATTACACGACTGCGGCGGGCGCACGGGCGGCGGCGCGGGCGATGTTGGACCGTGAATCCGGTGAAATAGAGGTCAATCCTTTACAAGCGTTCATAGTTTCTTAACGCCCCCGAAAAAAGGTTAATTCGACGGGTAGCGGGCCGTATTTCGGTATGCACAACCTATGCACAATGTATGCACAAGTTATGCATACGATTATGTGGGTGGGGTTGTTAACTATTGTTTGGAAGCACAATAGCAAATGCTATAACGTGATCTCGACTTCATTTTTCCTGTTTTCACTAGAAGCATCTTTCCAAGTTAATACTATACTCTCCTTGCTGGGAGATTGCATATGAACAAACATGTTTAGATTTACCGATTGCCCGGGTTCCATTTTTTTCATCGGAAACTTGCGGTCAACTTCTGCTTGGCTAATAAATTGATTTTTATCATCCAAGACGATTGTTACTCCATGGGCGGCTCCATTTCCTGAGTTGAATATGCGCAATTTCCAATTTTTTCCGTCGTTATATGTCCGCGCGGAAATCGAGGCAATATTTTCAGAAGATATTTGTCTATCAGCTTGATGTGTAAGCAGTCTGGTGAGCTCGGCTTCACGATCAATCAGCTGTGCTTGTCGCCGGTTTAGCCGCTGGGTCTGGTACACAGCATAGACCGATACCGCTAATGCACAAAGCGCGAGAATATTTGTAATCATACATTTTTCCTAAATTCGGTACACGCATTTACTTGCCTACTACTTGAACATGTTTTTAAATTCTTTCGTAATGTCTTTTACTACTTCCTCTTTAAGGTCAGAAATCCCAGATTCAATTCTGGACTTGTTTGACGCATAAACAGTTTCATACGAATTTTTTATACCACAAGAATTGCAGACAATAATGCGCTCGTCATCATCAGTTCCGCTTGGGTCTGACAAATCGTCGCCAGCACAAGTTGGGCAGATCAGTGTTATCGCTCTACTGTAGTCTTTATTTCCAAAGCTCAAAATACGGTTTTCCAATATGGATCTCATTAAACTATGAGCTTAATTTACAGTCCAGCAGCAGGTTTGGCGAGTCAATTTTTTCACCCATCCACCCGAATAGCTGCGTTCTTCGGATCATAGGGGCTGTCCTCGACCACGATGGCCTCCCATAATTTATCGAACATTTTTACTTGTAGCTTTTGGCCGACCTCTGACAGGTTCGGCTCGACATAGCCCATGCCGATGC
>CAZYMT010000136.1:0-8760 GCA_964649035.1 uncultured Rhodobacterales bacterium | reverse complement strand
CCTCGCGCCCACTGGAACCACCCGTCGAAAGCGTGATTAGACTGGCCAACCCTGATGCCAACCCGACCCGCTTACTAACCCGCCCCTCGTTCATTGCTGCCGAATGGATTACGTCAGAAACCGAACGTGTCTGCCCGTCAGGAATAAACGCCCAAAGGATCAGCCCGACGGCCAGCCCGCCCGCTACCGGAATCGCGATGACCCAGTACCAGTCGAGCGTTCCTAAAGTTGTCGCCAGCATCTTGTCATCGGCCCCGTAGAACAACCCTTGAAGCCGCGAAATTGCCACGCGAAACCCCAATGCCACGCCGCCCGCCGCAATGCCGACAATCAGTGCCATCAGCCAGAACACAACCTGATTTCGTCCTTGCGTTCGGATCGAAAGCAATGCCGTGCGCACCTCGGATTTCACCCCAATAGTGCATCTTTTCACAAAATCTTTCGCCGGATGCGACATTATTATTCTGGCCTTTTGACGACTGGGCGCATTTTCCGCTTCCCAAATATTTTCGCTACATTACTGTGCTCCCAAACTGGAGGGAACCCCAATGAGCATCCAAAAAGCCATCGAAAAATTACAAGCCAAATTTGGCGTCCAAGTCAGCACTAACGCATCGATTTTAGACCAGCATGGGCAGAACGAGGCGTATTTCCCCGTGACTCCGCCCGACGCTGTGGTTTACCCGCATTCAACGTCCGAAGTTTCGGAAATCGTCAAAATCTGCGCCGCCGAAGATTGCCCGATTGTGGCTTACGGCACCGGAACGTCGCTAGAGGGGCACCAACTGGCCGTTCGCGGCGGGATCAGCTTGGACATGTCAAAAATGAACGCCGTTCTGACAGTCCACGCTGAGGACATGGACGCCGTTGTTCAGCCCGGTGTAACACGCGAACAGCTGAACGAAGATTTGCGGGCAACCGGCCTGTTTTTTCCTGTCGACCCGGGGGCAAATGCGTCCCTTGGTGGCATGTCGGCCACTCGGGCGTCTGGTACAACGGCCGTTCGTTACGGCACGATGCGCGAAAATGTTTTGGCGCTAGAGGTGGTTTTGGCCGACGGTAAAATCATCCGCACTGGGACGCGTGCGCGTAAATCTTCCGCCGGATATGATTTGACAAAATTGTTTGTTGGCTCCGAAGGAACGCTTGGAATTATCACCGAAATCACTGTGCGTCTACAAGGTCAACCCGAGGCTGTTTCGGCTGCGACCTGCAGCTTTCCCGACATCGAAAGCGCCGTGAATACGGTGATTACCACCATCCAGATGGGTATTCCGGTCGCGCGGATCGAATTTGTGGACGAAATGATGGCCCGCGGATTTAATCTTTCCGAAAACGCCAACCTGCCCGAATTACCACATCTTTTTGTTGAATTCCACGGAACGGAAAATGGGGTCAAAGAACAGGCCGAAACTTTTGGCGAGATTGTCGAAGACATGGGCGGCAGCGATTTTAAATGGTCTGCCAAAGCCGAGGATCGTACTGCACTATGGAAAATGCGCCACAACGCGTATTACGCACAAAAGGCCCATCGCCCCGATGCTAGCGTGCTGAATACCGACGTCTGCGTTCCTATCAGCCGTTTGGCCGAGGCAGTGACATTTGCACGGACCGAGATTAGTCGTTTGGGCTTGCTCGCCTCGATGGTTGGACATACCGGAGACGGGAACTTCCATTGCGGGATCAGCGTTGATCATGAGGACGAGGCAGAAATGGCCACAGCCCGTGAATTTGCCCATAAACTAAACCAGTTCGCCCTTGAACTAGATGGTACAGTGACCGGCGAACACGGTGTGGGCTTAGGAAAAATGAAGTATATGTCCGAGGAGCATGGCGATGCGTTGGATGTAATGTTTAGCATTAAACGATCACTGGACCCACAGAATATTATGAACCCCGGGAAGATGTTACCGTCGAACTAATCGCGCGTTGCTGGACCAAGCGAGGGAACCGTCTCTTCGATTGTTTCCTCGGGCTCTGAGCGGTGCAGCTCCATCGGATCTGCGACGGGTTCTGGATTTACCGGCGTTTGTACAGCCGGATCAGACAGGAATTCTGGCACATTAACCGTCGGTTCTTCAAATACTGGTTCCGCAATCGCGGCGGGCGCATTGGTTTGACGTTGAAAAACCAGTAAACTCAGATATTTCTCGGTGGTTTTCCCCATCATGCCAGCCTTTTCATCCACAGGCAGGGATTCTGCACGCAGATATTGCCAACCGTCGGCTGCCATTTTGTTCATGATTTCGCCGAGTGTATAAGCATATTTTTCGTCATGCCCACGCACACCCTTGGCACGGCCAGCTTTGCGCGGCGCAGGTACAACTTTATACTCAAATTCAGCCATTACATTTCCTTTAACGAATCTGCTGCCAGCTTACTCGATCCCGAGCTTGGCGCGAATAATTTGGTTAACGGCCTTAGGATTGGCCTTGCCGCCTGTGGCTTTCATCACCTGCCCGACAAACCAGCCAGCCATGCTTGGTTTTTCCTTGGCGGCGGCAACTTTGTCAGGATTGGCGGCTATAACTTCGTCAACGGCGGCTTCAATTGCGCCAGTGTCCGTCACCTGTTTCATCCCACGTTTCTCAACAATTTCAACAGGATCACCGCCCTCAACCCAAACGATTTCGAACAATTCCTTGCCGATCTTGCCTGAAATCTCGTCCTTGCCGATTAGATCAACAATGGCCCCCAATTGCGCCGCCGAAATTGGTGAATCCTCAATTGAATGGCCTTCTTTGTTCAGGCGGCCAAACAATTCGTTAATCACCCAGTTCGCAGCCATCTTGCCGTCGCGGCCCTCGGCCACAGCCTCAAAATAGGCCGCATTGGTTACATCCGCCGTCAAAACGCTTGCGTCATATTCGGTAACCCCGAAATCGGACACAAACCGCGATTTTTTCGCATCTGGCAATTCCGGCAACCCAGCTTCGATTTCATCGACCCATGCCTGTTCGATATTCAAGGGCAGCAAATCGGGGCAGGGGAAATAGCGATAATCATGTGCTTCTTCTTTAGACCGCATGGAACGCGTTTCGCCCTTAACCGGATCATAGAGCCGCGTTTCTTGATCAATCGTGCCACCATCTTCAAGGATAGCAATTTGGCGTTTCGCCTCAACATCAATTGCTTGCTGGATGAACCGCATGGAGTTCATGTTCTTGATTTCGCAGCGCGTTCCCAAAACTCCGAAATCGCCAGTTTCGCGAAATTTTTCGTAGACGCCAGCCTTACAAACTGACACATTTACGTCCGCACGCAGCGATCCTTCTTGCATATTTCCGTCACAAGTACCCAAATACCGCACGATTTGTCGTATTTTTCGAACATATTCGGCAGCTTCCTCCGGACCACGGATATCAGGGCACGAGACGATCTCCATCAACGCGATTCCGGTCCGGTTGAAGTCAACGAAGGACATTTCGGGGTCCATATCATGCACAGACTTGCCTGCATCCTGTTCGATATGAATACGTTCAACGCGAACCAAGCGCGCCACCCCCGGTTCCATATCCACCAGAATTTCACCTTCACCAACAATCGGGTGGTAAAGCTGCGAAATCTGATAGCCTTGCGGCAGGTCAGGGTAAAAATAGTTTTTCCGATCAAACCGCGACATCAAGTTGATTTTGGCCTTAAGCCCCAAACCGGTGCGCACCGCCTGTTCAATGCAAAATTCATTGATAACCGGCAACATTCCGGGCATCGCGGCATCAACCAGCGACACATTCGAATTCGGTTCAGCACCAAATTTTGTCGAAGCCCCTGAAAACAACTTGGACTTGGAGGATATCTGCGCGTGAACCTCCAACCCGATAACGAGCTCCCAGTCGCCAGTAGCGCCTGCAATTATTTTTGGTTTTGGTTCGGTATAGGCCAGTTCAGTCATTAGATCGTTCCGCGTAGTTTGCACCAAGGGGTTTTAGGTTAGCCAGCAAGCTGGAGCAAGAGCGGATTAATTCCCATACATGCTATCGACAATTGGACAATCCCCTACGCTGTTTTCGCATTCAATGACCAAACTGGATAATATCGCCGATATAGTCTGCAATTCGATGATTTTCTGGTTGATATCATCCAAATTGCTTTTGGCGATGGCCCGTACTTCTTCACAAGGAATAGTCTCGTTCGAGGCGAGTTCTAACATTTCTTTGGCTTGCGGTAGCGAAAACCCATGGTCGCGACAACGGCGAATGAAAGATAGCCTCGAGATGTCCTCTTCTTGGTATATTCGTTGTCCATTGCTTGAGCGCTTCGGTGACGGGACGATCCCACTTCGCTCATAAAACCGGATCGTTTCAGTTTTTACGCCACTTTTTTCAGCAGTTTCACCGATTGCGTACATTTTTGACCCTCATTCAATATTTCCCTTGCACCTGTAGTTACTACAGGTGTTACGATTCGGCTATGTATAAGGATTGGCAATGACAAATTCGGTTTCAACACTCACCTGCCCGCACTGCGATCATTCCGATGATTTGGTAATGAACATGGAGGCCTGCCTACATTTTCATCAATGTGAGGGGTGTAATGTGATCTTGACCTCAAACGGAACTGACTGCTGCGTTTTGACTTCTTTCGCAAATCCGCCGCGAATTTTGAAGGAAAGTAAATTGGACACTACCGACCGCCGGAAACGTCAAGCGTAGTTCCAGTCACATAGGAGGCGGCGTCCGAGGCTAACCAAAGAACGGTTTCGGCAACTTCTAACGCTGTGCCTGCACGTTTCATCGGAAGTTTCGGGGTCATTTTTCTGATTTGGTCCGGCTCTCCACCTTTTTCGTGAATAGATGTGCGAATTATTCCTGGGCGTACCCCGACGACGCGCACGCCTTCGCGGGCCATTTCATGCGCGAGCCCAATTGTCATTGTATCAATTGCACCTTTGCTGGCGGCATAATCGACATACTGACCGGGGCTACCAAGTTTGGCTGCCATCGAGGATATATTTACAATAACCCCGCCATCTCCGCCGTTTCGATGTGCCATCCGTCGCACAGATTCTTGTGCGACCATAAATGGGCCGATGGCATTTGTGTGAAATATCTTGCGCATCCGCATTTCGTCCATGTCCTCGAACCGAATTTTAGGGCCGACAATTCCGGCATTATTCACCACGGTTGAGGGGTGACCAAACGCATCATGGAATTCACGGAATATTTTGGAAATATCGGATCGGCTGCACACGTCACCCTGCAACAACTTCACCTCGCCATTATCATCGCGGATGGCGTCGGCAACTTCTTCAGCGCCGCGACGATTAGATCTATAACACAGCCCAACGGCATAATCGTCACGCACCGCAAGCCGTGCAATTGCAGCCCCGATTCCGGAACTCGCGCCGGTAATAAGAATGGATTTCATCTGGCCCTCAAAACAAATTTGACAATTACTAACGCAACCTAAACCATTTTACCGAAAATTTACAATTACTTAGCTACCCAACAGCTTCCCTACTATTTCGGATGTGTTTTTCGACAGATTTGGTGTGCTTTGAATTCGTGTCAAGGCAGCCTTGATCTTGACCTGTCGCTCAGGCGAATATCGTTTCCAGCTGTCAAACATCGTGCACATGCGGGCGGTGATTTGTGGATTTTGCGGATCAAGTTTTATCAGCCAATCTGCGAAAAATTCATATCCGCTACCGTCAATTGCGTGGAAAGCCGCCGGGTTACGCATCACGAACACACCAATCAGTGAACGGAACCTGTTTGGATTTTTCCAATCAAAAGCGGGATGTTCTGTTAATTTTTTCACAACTTCCAAAGCTTTTTCCGGCGGTGTTGCCGCTGCCTGAACCGCGAACCATTTATTAACCACAAGAAAATCATCCTGCCATTTATCATAAAATGCCGCCAGTTCATCGGTCGCTTGATCCGCCGCAACTAACTGTCCCAGCGCCCAGAACTGTTCGGTCATGTCGGCGGCGTCTTGGTATTGCATTTTGGCAAGCGCGGCGCTTTCGTCGAGACTTGTCAGTAATCTTAACGCCCCCGCACGCAGCGCCCGTTTTCCCGCACTTACGGCGTCAGGTTTGAACGTTCCTGACACAGCCATATCAGCGTATAAATCCGGTAGATCAGTGACCATTCCTTTGGCAATTTCTTGATTTAGGTATTCGCGTGCATTTCGAATTGAAATCGGATCAGGTGTGTCGCCTTTGGCGTAGATATCGCCCGCGATTGCCTCCTCCGAGGGAAGGGATAACACCAATGCCCTGAAGGCAGGATCAAGGTTTCGGTCCAGTGTAACCTTTTGTATCGCTGCGACAAAATCAGCATCCACGTCGTTTGCGCCATTGGCCAAACGTTCCAGAATATCTAGTGAGTAGCCAAGCCCTGCCTCCCATTTGTTAAACGGATCCGTGTCGTGGGCCAGAAGGAATGCTCGGTCGGTATTGCTGATTTCATGTTCCAAAATGACCGGCGCAGAAAAATCGCGCAGGATCGACGGAATCGGACGTTCACGTAACCCCTCAAACCGATAGGTCTCCGAAGTGGTTGTAAGTTCCAGAATCTTGGTTTCAGCGGCCTCCGAACCATCTGGATAAAGCAGCCCGACAGCCACGGGTATTAGGCGATTTTCCTTATCTGGTTCATTCGGCGTCGCGGGCGTAGATTGGGTTAGCGTCAGCGAATAGGTACCGCCATTCCAATCATCGGTAACCTTAACGCGAGGCGTTCCGGCACTCGTGTACCATAGCTTGAATTGCGACAAATCACGGCCAGTGGAATCCTCAAACACTGTTAACCAATCTTCGATCGTGCAAGCCTGTCCGTCATGGCGTTCGAAATACAAATCCAGCGCTTTGCGATATTGTTCTTTGCCAACCAAACGCCGCAACATTCCCACAACTTCGGCACCTTTTTCATAAACAGTGGAGGTATAAAAATTGTTGATCTCAATATACTGGTTCGGGCGTGGCGGGTGCGCCAACGGCCCCGCGTCTTCGCCAAATTGGCGACTGCGAAGGGTGATCACATCCTCGATCCGTTTGACCGATGCGTCACGCATATCCGACATGAAATGCTGGTCACGATAAACGGTTAAACCTTCCTTCAGGCATAGTTGAAACCAATCGCGACAAGTAATCCGATTGCCTGTCCAATTGTGGAAATATTCATGGGCAATGACGCGCTCAATTCCTTGATAATTTGCATCTGTTGCTGTTTCCGGACTAGCCAATACCAGCGATGAATTGAAGACATTCAACCCTTTGTTTTCCATCGCACCCATGTTGAAATCATCAACGGCGACTATGTTAAACAGGTCCAGATCATATTCGCGGCCATACTCATCCTCATCCCATTTCATTGAACGTTTCAGCGCATCCATAGCATAGGCGCATTTGTCCTGATCACCGTCACGGACATAGATATTCAGGTCAACTTTGCGCCCTGAAACGGTGGTGAAATTGTCGGAATGTGGCACCAATTCGCCAGCCACCAGCGCAAATAAATACGCAGGTTTTGGCCATGGATCATGCCATTCAACCCAACCTTCACCGTTTGCCACGGGGTTGCCGTTTGACAGCAAAACAGGCAGATCGCTTTCAACCCGCACAGTGAAAACCGTCATCACATCAGGGCGGTCGGGATAGAAGGTGATTTTGCGAAACCCTTCGGCCTCGCACTGCGTGCAATACATGCCGTTCGACATGTATAACCCTTCAAGCGAGGTGTTGCCTTCGGGGCTGAATTCTGTTTCGCATTCCCAAACAAAACGGTCATTCTGTAGGTGCTCGGATGGTATGTCCAAACCTTCACTATCCGGCGTTAGGTCCAGAGATTGGCCATCAATTGCAGAAGATTTCAGATCCATGTCACGACCATCCAGCCGCAAATTCCGCGTTTTAGTCGCCGGATTGATCACAAACGTAATCTTCGATTTCACCCGCGTTTTGGTTGGGTGCAGGGCAAACGTCAAATGCACGTCCTCGATCAGAAAATCGAGCGGTTTATAATCGGCGAGATGGATCGTAGGGGAATCGGACATGCTGGGCTCCAGAAGTTATGCTTCATATGAACGTAAATACTTGTATCCCTTTCAGCAATAGCGCAGTCTCGGCTGGAATTTCGAAAAGGAGCATCCATGACCCATATCACCCGCGCAGAACTACAAGTTTCCCCCGAATTGGTTAAGTTTGTCGAAGAGGATGCGCTGAACGGCCTTGACCTAAGCGCCAATGACTTTTGGGCGGGGTTTTCCGCAATTATCCACGATCTAACCCCGAAGAACCGTGCATTATTGACGAAGCGGGATGAATTGCAGACCCAAATTGACGAGTGGCACAAGGCTCGTAAAGGGCAGCCGCAAGATATGGTTCAATATAAAACCTTTTTGAACGAGATCGGGTATATCGTTCCAGAAGGGGCCGCGTTTGAGGTTGAAACCAGCAATGTTGACCCCGAAATTTCGGATATTGCTGGGCCACAACTGGTTGTCCCAATCATGAATGCCCGTTACGCGCTGAATGCGGCAAACGCCCGTTGGGGAAGTCTTTATGATGCGCTTTATGGCACCGATGCTTTGGGTGATTTGCCTAACGGCAAAGGCTATGACGCCGAACGTGGCGGTCGGGTTGTTGCTTGGGCCAAGACATTTCTGGATGACGCTGTGCCACTGGCGAGCGGAAAACATGGGGATGTTGCTGCATATAAAATTGAACACGGTGCATTAGTAGGCGCAGCGACACTGGCTGACCCCGCGCAGTTCTTGGGCTATCAAGGGGACGCTGACGCGCCGACGTCGATCTTG
>CAZYMT010000135.1:0-8855 GCA_964649035.1 uncultured Rhodobacterales bacterium | reverse complement strand
ATTTCTGCCATTGCACTAACCATAGTTTTATCAAGCTCGGCGTCAGCCGAAACTGTTAGGTTGCGTTCCAATGATGGAAGTGTGGATGTCATTGGGGATTTCGTTTCCTATGAAAATTCCATTTATTTCATAGAAACGGCTTTTGGTCCGATGTTGTTCGAAGCCGAAGAATATCGTTGTACCGGCACAGCCTGTCCCCTTGATGCGGTTCAGCCGATTGATTATTCCACGCGCGGCAAAGCCCCGACAAACCTGTTCGTTAGGGTTAACTGAACCCGCGTTAAACCAGCATTTCCTTGGTGGCTGTTAGTGTGACATCAGGGAAATCGCGTTCGACCCGATCAATATCCCACTGCAAGCGGGTTAAATACACCGGATCACCATCATGATCTTCGGCCATATGGCCTTTATTGGCATTTATGAACGCTTCAACTGCGGCTTTTTCACCCGATACCCAACGCGCGGACGTAAATTGTGTCTGTTCAAAACGCACAGGCAGCCCGTATTCTAGTTCAATCCGACTTGCCAATACCTCAAACTGTAATTGCCCAACAACACCGATAATCCAACCAGAACCGATATTTGGTTTGAACAGCTTTGCGGCACCCTCTTCGGCAAACTGGTTCAGCGCCTTGTCCAGATGTTTGGCTTTCATAGGGTCACCAGCGCGGACATTTTGCAGCAACTCCGGCGCAAAAGATGGGATGCCAGTGAACCGGATATCTTCGCCTTCGGTCAGGCTATCGCCGATCCGCAACTGCCCGTGGTTGGGAATGCCGATGATGTCACCCGCCCACGCTTCTTCGGTTAACTCCCGATCATTTGCCAAAAACATCATAGGGTTAGAGATCGCCATAGGTTTGCCGGAACGCACATGTTTCAGTTTCATCCCGCGTTTGAAATGCCCCGAGCATAGCCGCACGAATGCAATTCGGTCACGGTGTTTCGGGTCCATATTGGCCTGAACCTTAAAGACAAAACCGGTCACTTTTGTTTCACTTGGCTGAACCTGGCGCGGCGTGCCTGGGCGGACTTGCGGGGGCGGGCCATAATCGGCGATGCCATCCATCAGCTCCTGTACCCCAAACGAATTAATCGCCGAGCCAAACCAGATCGGTGTCATCGTCCCCTCCAGAAACGCTTGGCGGTCAAAGGCGGGTAGCAATTCACGCACCATCTCGACCTCTTCGCGCAGCTTTTCCAGCAGCTCGGCAGGGACATGGTTTTCAATCTCGGGATCGTCAAGGCCGTTAATCTGAATGCTTTCGGCTTTAACATTCCGGTCAGCGCGATCCATCAATTGTAGGCGGTCATTGAAAATATCGTAAGCGCCGATGAATTCCCGCCCGACGCCAATTGGCCATGAGGCAGGGCAGACATCAATCGCCAGACTATCCTGAATTTCATCAATAATTTCAAAAACATCCCGGCTTTCACGGTCCATTTTATTGCAAAATGTGATGATCGGCAGGTCACGCAGACGGCAAACCTCGAACAGTTTCTGGGTCTGGCTCTCGATACCTTTAGCACCGTCAATCACCATGATCGCAGCGTCCACAGCCGTTAATGTGCGGTACGTATCCTCGGAAAAATCCGAGTGGCCCGGGGTATCCACCAGATTAAACCAGTAATCCTTGAATTCGAACGACATGGCCGAAGCCGAAACCGAGATCCCACGATCCTTTTCCATCTGCATGAAATCGGAACGCGACCGGCGCGCCTCACCTTTGGCCCGCACTTGGCCCGCCATCTGGATCGCGCCACCAAACAGCAAGAATTTTTCCGTCAGTGTGGTTTTACCCGCATCGGGATGCGAAATAATCGCAAAAGTGCGTCGGCGCTGGATTTCAGGCGGCAGGTCGGGAGTGTTCGAAATATCTAACATAGGCGCGATATAGGGCAGGTGGCGGTGAAAGGGAACGGGCTATGGAAAATAGTTTTGAATGCGATCTTGCAGGATCGATGTGAAATTGAACGTTTGGATTTCCTGAATTTCGGCCAAACGCTCCAGCCTCTCGGGGGGGAATACAAAGCTATCGTTAAAAATTATGTTCAGTTTTCCGATATCACCAGCCTCGATAATTTCTGCGATTTCGATGCGGCGTGTGTCTGTCGGAGTTGGATCAATAATAGCGGCGTCGCGTTTTCGTAATTCCGACCCACGCTTGAATTTCCATTCCCCTTTGGTTTGGAAATGATCAAAACCATATGTATAAATATGTAGTAATTTCAGATCATTAAGCGTCACCCTTAGTTCCGGATCATTTTGCAAAACACCAGCAATTTCTGCGTTATGTGCCCGTACAATAATATCTGAAATACCGCTGCGAATAAACACTTTACCATTGCGATGCCCGCGCAGCCCTTGGGTCAATTGATATGGGTATTTGTATATTCGATTTAATTTTTGCGCATGTTTGCGCCGAATTGGGCTGCGGAACGTGTCGCTATAGCTTTGATTAGTTTCGCCATCCAAAAACACCCGCTCGACGGGCAATACCTGTGCGGTTGCAAACTGCTTGGAAACTTCACCAAGACATTCCGCGATATTGTCGCCGTAAACAAACTCGTCCGTATCGCAATGCAAAACCCAATTCGTTCGCGCCATGCCATACCCAAGCGTTGCGCCATGCACTTGTCTGGCCGAACGACTATTTAAACGCCCGCCGTTTTTATCCCAGTATTCCGAATTACCCAGAATCACCTTAACCTGTGGTAAATGATCGAAATCGGTAACGTCCTCATTCGGGTCGTCATAAAACAAAATCACCTCATCCGCGCCAGCCCCCAAATGCCAAGCAACAAAGGCGCGGACATGTTCGGGTTTTTCCTTGGTAACGGTGATTGTTGACCAGCTTGTCATCTTGTTCCTTGCCAATTTCCCCCGACTCTAGTTTAGTCCCCCTAAAGACGCCACATAAACCGGAGGGATACCATGACATTGAATTTTATAGGTAAAGTTGTATTAGCCGTCGCTGCTACATTAACATTACAAGCCTGCGATTCACGCTCGCCGTATTTTGAACAAGTCGGTTCTGGTAACCCTAATGATAAATGCGGTGCCGTCAGCACGCAGTATTTGATCGGCAAACCAGCAAAAGCTGCCCATTCCGGTTTAGGAACTCATCGTCCGGTTCGCGTTATCGGAATTAATGAGGCTGTAACACAAGATTTTGTTCCGAGCCGTTTGAACGTACTGCTCGGCGACGCTGGAACAATTGTTGCCGTGAATTGCGGCTAAGGGGAAAAACATGGAATTAGGAATTAGCGGCAAGACCGCCATCGTTTGTGCTGCTTCAAAAGGTTTGGGGCGCGGCTGCGCTGATGCCTTGGCAGAGGCTGGCGTCAATCTGGTCATCAACGCCCGCACCAAAGCCGATATAGAGGCCGCGGCCGCAGAAATTGCCGCCAAATACGGCGTTAAGGTTACGCCCGTCACTGCCGATATCGCGACCGAGGAAGGGCGTGCGGCGGTTCTCGCCGCTTGTCCAAACCCAGATATTCTGGTCAATAATGCTGGCGGTCCACCCCCTGGCACGTGGTCGGATTGGGACCGCGACGATTTCATTGCCGCCCTTGACGCCAATATGCTAGCCCCGATTGCCATGATGAAGGCGGTTCTACCCTCGATGATCGACAAAGGTTGGGGCAGGGTGGTCAACATCACCTCACAATCCGTTAAATCCCCGATTGCAGTTCTTGGCCTGTCCAATTCGGCCCGCGCTGGCTTAACTGGATATGTTGGTGGCACCAGCCGCCAAGTCGCGCCGTTCGGGGTGAATATCAACAATATCCTGCCCGGAATCCACGCAACCGACCGCGCTGTCGCCCTCGATACCGGCGTCACCAAAGCCCAAGGGATAACGATGGAGGAAGCTTACGCACAGCGCACCGCAACCATCCCTGCCGGTCGTTACGGCACTAAAGAAGAATTCGGGGCCATGTGCGCATTCTTGTGTTCGCAAAACGCCGGTTTCATCGTCGGGCAGAATATTCTGCTGGATGGCGGCGCCGTCAATTCGACGATGTGATCCATGACTGACACCCCTTCAAATCGCGGGTTCAGCCTTAAGGATCAGTTGTTTAATGTCGATAAAGTCCGCTATCTTGGCGGACTTTTTACCAGTGCAAAATTCGATGCGGAAATGTTCGAAGCCAAGGTTATGGAAACGCTTCTCGATCTGGAACTGACTCCGCGGATCACGCTGATCGCGACGGTGCTTGAAAGCTTCCTGCCCGAGGATTTTTCCCTAGCTGCCATGGCGATCGAGGAGGCAATTCCAGCCCCCCTCGATCCTGATAAAACCGACGATGATTTTGGAGATTTCATCTTCGCGCCGCTGGGGGAATATATTGTTCGCAATGGCATGGGAGCCGCAAATCTGTCGACGTCTTTGCCTTTGCTGCGCGAACTTACCAAACGGTTTTCGGTTGAGTTTTCTATCCGGCATTTTCTGAACACATGGCCAGAAGAAACCCTTGCGGCTATGCGAGAATGGGCGCATGACGAAAATTATCATGTCCGCCGACTGGTCAGCGAGGGCACCCGCCCAACCCTGCCTTGGGGCAAGAAAGTCGGGTTAGGGACGGATGACACCCTGCCATTCCTTGATATTCTGCATGCCGATCAAACCCGTTTTGTGACCCGATCGGTTGCCAATCATATGAATGATATTTCCAAGAAACAGCCGGATTTGGTGGTGGAAATCCTTACGAAATGGCGTGATCTTGGTCGCCAAGACGCCGCCGAAATGGACTGGATGATCCGCCACGCAACCCGAACGCTGGTTAAAAAGGGACATGCGGGTGCGTTGGCGATGCTTGGCTTTCATGACAGCCCCGAAATTGAGGTGTCCGAGATCGTGCTATCCCCCGCTGATCACCTTGTCATCGGGGACGTCGGGGCGTTCAGTTTTGAGATTACCGCCAAGCGCGATGAAAATTTGATGGTTGATTATGTTATTGATTTTGTAAAGAAAAATGGATCAAGCGCGCCAAAAGTGTTTAAGCTGAAAAAACTTGAAATGAAGAAGGGGCAGACCGTTCGGGTCGAAAAGAAACACCGATTTTTGAAGGGGGCCACGACCTTTACCCATTATGCAGGCGAACATCGGTTTAACCTACAAATCAACGGTAATATCTTGGGTGCAAAGAAATTTACACTTACCGACTGACAACGCATCACGTTCGCGTTTCCTGTCTATGAAAACCAACGCAGACGCGGTAGCCAAACAAAAAAACAGGAGTACGTAATGAGCTTTTTCGCCAGTCCCGAGACCCTCGTCCTATTGGTCATCGTCATCGCAGGCGGCAGCCTGTTTTTGTCGCCCCGCGCCGTCACCACAGAATCGTTTTTCGGTGGCGCAGATGCCAACGGCAAAGCCCCCGGTCTGCTGACATTAACCTTTTCACTGGTTACGACGTGGATTTTCGCGCGCTCACTGCTAACCGCCGCCATCCTCGGCTATTATTATGGTATCGCTGGCGCGTTAGCCTACACTGCTTATTACCTTAGCTTTGTCACCGGAATGGTCATCATTTCGCGCTTGCGTCGCAAAGGGGCGCGCAGCCTGCAAGATTGGTTAACGCAAGAATACGGCCGCATCGGTGTCGCGTGTTACAACGCCGTCGTCGCCCTGCGCTTAATGTCCGAAGTATTCGCCAACCTGCTGGTCGTCGGCCTGATTTTCACCGCCGCCTATAGCGGTTCCGAGCAAGCCGGACAGATCGCCATGATCGTCCTCGCCCTTGTCGCACTGGCCTATTCCGCCCTTGGTGGTTTACGGGCGTCACTGCGCACCGACGTTGCCCAAATGGCGTTATTTTTGGTGGTGTTCATTATCGCCTTCGCTGTCATGATTTTTTCCGCCGACTTCTCGTTCGGCACGGCCCTAACTGCCAGTGGCATCGCCGGTGGCTTTAATGGTTGGGTGCTGTTCGCCGTGGCCTTGTTGCAGATCACATCTTATCCCGCGCATGATCCGGTGATGATGGATCGCGGCTTTCTGGCCGACGAAAAAACCACTAAACGCGCCTTTTTGTACGCTTTCTGGCTCTCCGCCGCCAGCATCTTTGGCTTTGCGCTATTCGGGGTGCAAGCCAGCGTTGTCGGGGCTGATCTGGTTGACGGGCAATTGCTCGGCACATGGCAGGCGATGTTCGGCTCGTTCGTGTATTTCCTGATCGTGGCCTCCCTGCTGATTTCCGCGATGAGCACCCTTGATTCCGCCCTAGCCTCCGCTGCCCGCCTAGCCATTGACGAAATGAAACTAGGAAAACGCAGTATCATGAATGGCCGCATTGCCATGGCAGTGTTCATGCTGGGCGGCGTTCTATTCTTGCTGGCCGAAACCAAAGACCTTTTTGCTGCCGTTGCTGTTTCTGGCACCGCTTCGATGTTCCTAGCACCGGTTCTGGTGCTTGGCCTGCTCTGCGGCGTCAAAATCCCGCTTTGGTCCTATTTGGTGTCCTTCGTGGCCGCCGTTACCGGGGCTGTTGCCTATTTCTACCAAGACAGTGATCTGGTTATGGCACTCCTCGGATCCGGCCATAAATATGAACGCCTATTATTCATCTGCGTAATTGTCCTGCTAATTGGGTTCACAGCGGGACTAATCGGCGCAGCTATGCGACGCAGGGTTGCCCAAAGCTGAACGGGTTGCTATTCCGATTAAAACAATCGGGATAGTAAACGTGCAGGCGAAGTCAAAACTGGTTCTAGACCAAATAACCCGTTCTTTCGACGGCCAAACCGTTGTTGACGGCCTGTCACTGGAACTTGAGGCAGGGCAGGTGACCTGCCTGCTTGGCCCGTCCGGTTGCGGTAAATCCACAACCTTGCGCATTGCGGCAGGGGTGGATCGTCAAAACAGCGGTCAAGTGTTGCTAGATGATACTGTCATTTCTGATGATCACACTCATATGCCACCCGAAAAACGCTCCATCGGTCTGATGTTTCAGGATTTCGCACTGTTCCCGCATCTAAGCGTCGAACAAAATGTGGCTTTTGGTCTGAAAGGTCGCAAGGGCAGCGCCAGCGAAATGCTGGAACGCGTCGGCCTGTCCAGTTTTGCCAAAAAATACCCGCATATGCTGTCGGGTGGCGAACAACAACGGGTGGCGCTGGCCCGCGCGCTCGCGCCAAAACCCAACATCATGTTGATGGATGAACCTTTTAGTGGTCTCGATAATCGCCTGCGCGACGGTATCCGCGATGAAACCCTCGAGATTTTGAAGGAGGCGGGGACCTCCGTTCTGCTCGTCACCCACGAACCCGAGGAAGCCATGCGTATGGCCGACCAGATCGCCTTAATGCGCGGCGGCAAGATCGTGCAAATCGGTGCGCCCTATAACATATATAATACCCCGAAAGACCGTGACGCGGCGGCGTTTTTCTCGGACATCAACGTTATTCGCGGCACAGTTAAAAACGCTCAGACCGAAACCCCGTTTGGCCTGTTTTTCTCACCCGGTCTTGCAGATGGAACCAAAGTCGAAATTGTCATTCGCCCCCAGCACTTGCGCATCAATTTTGACTTGGCTGGCGGCCTGACCCCGACGGCGACTGATGGCATTGCCGCACGCGGTATAGTTGAGCGGTCGCGATTCTTGGGCAATGAAAGTCTGGTGGAACTTAAGATGGAATATGACGGATCAGTTCTCACAACCTTGGTTCCGGGGGTGTTTTTGCCAAAAATCGGCACCGCATTGCTCGTTTCTATGCGCCGTGACCGTTGTTTTGTCTTCCCAAGCTAAGTTTTTTCAATTTGGGGTTTGAAACCTGCGCCATTAGCCAATAACTATACACCGTACATGAATTTGTCGGGCAATCGACAAACTAAAGGGAGCATAGACATGCTGAACAATATTGGACTACCGGGGATGATCCTGCTTGCAGTCGTCGTTCTGGTTCTTTTCGGACGCGGCAAAATCTCGTCATTGATGGGCGAAGTTGGCAAAGGGATTACCAGCTTCAAACGCGGCGTTTCCGAGGGCAAAGAAGAGCTAGAAAAAGCTGTTGCCGAGGAAGCCGTCGACGTGACGCCTGACGATGTGACGCCTGAAGCTGAAAAAGACAAAGCTTAAAATATGCCTGACATTGGCTTTATGGAATTGCTGGTGATCGGCGTGGTTGCGTTGATCGTCGTTGGCCCCAAAGACTTGCCCGGAATGTTCCGCACTGTCGGAAAATACGTCGGTAAGGCTAGGGGGATGGCCCGTGAGTTTCAACGCTCAATGGAGGCTGCCGCTGACGAAAGCGGCCTGAAAGACGCCGCTGACAGTTTCAAAGACCTCAATAACCTGCGTAATTTTGACGGTGGTAAAGAGATCAAGAAGAAATTCAACGACATTGTCGAAGCCCGTGAAACCGGTGTGCCGCTAAAAGACGAACCCACCGAGAGCGAGTTCGATGATGAGGCCGAGGCCGACATGGCCGCCGCCACCAAAGAATTACTGGACGAAGCCCCCAAAGCCGCGGAGAAGCCCGAAGCATGAGCGACGCTGAAGTAGAAAACACCAGCGCCCCGCTGATCGAACACCTGACGGAACTGCGCACGCGCATTCTGAAATCGTTGGGCGCTTTTATCGTTGCGATGATGATTTGTTTTGCCTTTGGCAGTCCCATTCTGGATTTCCTGCTGGTGCCAATTGAAAACGCCATGCGGTCCTTGGGTAATCCAAATCCGGTGATGCAATACACTGCCCCGCAAGAATATTTCTTCACCCTTATCCGTATATCGATGGTTGGCGGGCTGGTCTTAGGTTTTCCTGTTATTGCCTTTCAACTGTGGCGTTTCGTGGCACCGGGCCTATACAAACAGGAAAAAGGTGCGTTCCTGCCCTTTCTAGTGGCG
>CAZYMT010000134.1:0-8943 GCA_964649035.1 uncultured Rhodobacterales bacterium | reverse complement strand
TATTTCGCCTACTGCGTCCGCCGCTCGATGCGGGCCGTCTAGTGGTCTTTGGTGGTCGTCGATGCCTCCCAAGGGGTCGAGGCGCAGACGCTGGCCAATGTTTACCACGCCATCGAGGCAGATCATGAGATCGTGCCCATTTTGAACAAGATCGACCTGCCCGCTGCCGAACCTGAACGGGTCTGCGAGCAGATCGAAGATGTCATTGGCATCGATGCCTCGGACGCCGTACATATTTCCGCGAAAACCGGCATTGGCATTCCTGATGTTCTGGAGGCAATCGTGACCCGTCTGCCAGCCCCGACGGGCGACGCGGATGCGCCTTTGCGTGCGATGCTAGTCGACAGTTGGTACGATTCCTATCTGGGTGTTGTCGTGTTGATCCGTGTAATTGACGGGTGCCTGAAAAAGGGTGATCGCATTCGAATGATGAACACCAACGCTCTTTATTCTGTTGACCGGATCGGGGTATTCAAACCCGCGATGACCCCGATTGATGAATTGGGTCCGGGCGAGTTGGGGTTTCTAACGGCGCAGATCAAACAGGTGCGGGACACGCGGGTTGGCGACACAATTACGCATGACCGAAGCAAAAACGTCGAAGCATTGCCCGGTTTCAAACCCGCGCAACCGGTGGTTTTCTGTGGGCTGTTCCCTGTGGACACAGCCGAATTCGAAGACATGCGCGAAAGTATTGAACGCCTTGCGCTGAACGATGCGTCGTTCAGTTATGAGATGGAAACATCTGCAGCACTTGGTTTCGGGTTCCGCTGTGGCTTCCTCGGGCTGTTGCATCTAGAGGTTATTCGCGACCGGATTGAGCGTGAATATGATATCGACCTGATCACCACCGCGCCCTCGGTTATTTATGAAATCCATATGCGTGACGGGACAATGCAGCACTTGCATAACCCCGCCGATATGCCCGACCAAACCCTTATCGATCATATCGAGGAGCCGCGGATCAAGGCCACCATCCTTGTCCCCGACGAATATCTGGGTGATGTGTTGAAACTTTGCCAAGATCGTCGCGGTATCCAGATCGACCTGACCTATGCCGGTGCGCGCGCGATGGTCGTTTACGATTTGCCGTTGAACGAGGTGGTGTTTGATTTCTACGACCGTCTGAAATCGGTGACCAAAGGGTATGCGTCGTTTGATTACCACATGATCGGATACAGGCAGGACGAGCTGGTGAAGATGTCGATCCTTGTGAATGACGAGCCGGTTGATGCCCTATCGACCATGGTCCACCGCGCCCGCGCCGACGCCCGTGGCCGTGCCATGTGCGCCAAACTGAAAGAGCTGATCCCGCAACACATGTTCAAAGTCCCTATTCAGGCGGCGATTGGCGGGCGGATTATTGCGCGGGAAACGATCTCGGCGCTGCGTAAGGATGTTACGGCGAAATGTTACGGCGGAGATTTGTCGCGTAAGCGCAAGTTGCTGGACAAGCAGAAAAAGGGTAAGAAGAAGATGCGCGAGTTTGGTCGTGTGAGTATTCCGCAACAGGCGTTTATTAATGCGCTTAAGATGGATGATTAGACCGAATGATCAAACAAAGCATAGCTTTTCCATATTACATATATATAGAGAAGCTATGCGAGTTTTCTAATGAAGTTGCTGCATTGGATAAATGTTCAGAATTGACATTTGATACTGGTTCCGAACGTTTTTTATCACCTACGGCACTTGTGTTTCTGGCCAAAATTTGCCGGTGTCGATCTCGACGCTTCGGACAAGACGAGAGAATTTTTTATCGAGGGTTAGAAAATCATCAATACGCAAACAACTTAGGATTCTCGGAAGCTCTCCGAATTTCTGGAAATCCTTTTCCACAAAAAGCATATGGTGGAAAAAATTATTTTCCAATGAGTGCGCTTTGGCGCAAAGATCTCGAAATAACCGCTGCATCTGAAGCAATTGAACTTGGCGACGCAATCCAAATAGTGTGCGAAGGAATTTCCAAAGTAGTATCTCAACGAAGCTCTCATGAGCTCGAAAATGCGCTCGCCCGTTCTTTCCGTGAAATAATTCGAAATTCTTTTGAACATGCCGACGTCAATGTTGTCATGTATTGCGCACAGTACTGGCCTCAATCGGGTAAGGTTGAAATTTGCATAACGGATCGAGGCATCGGAATAAAAGAGTCATTGAAAGAAAATAAATATTTGGAATTCGAAACAGAACGTGAAGCATTATACTTGAGCCTTATGCCGGGTGTATCTTCAAAAGCTTGGCGACATAAGAAAAAGAAAGCAATTCATAAGGGCCCATGGGACAACTCTGGCTTCGGGCTATTTTTTGCGCACCAGCTTTTTGGAGAATTGGGTCATTTTTTTATTGCATCCAATAATAGTGCGATAATTCTTCGGAACGGGAAGGGAGCGAAAGATATTGATTGCAATATTGAGGGTACCTTGGTTTCAATGTCATTGGATTTATCTGACGAAGACAAAATCGCAAGAACGATTTCGACAATTCAAGATTTGGCATTTAGGGTTAAAGAGAAAATCGGAACGCGTAGCATAGACTTCGCAAGTGTCGAAGCTTTTCTTAAACACGAAATAGAATTCTAAGGTCACCACCGCCTACCATAACAGACGGGTAGTGCGAACAATGTACACACTTTCACCGCCAAGATATGCGATCCCGCATCAAGGCGTTTGGAGTTTACGTCACACCAAGCACCACCCTAGCCCGTGTGAAACACGGGCCGCGCCCGATCCTCCCCCCGGGAGGGCGCTTTCGCACCCACCCAGGATCGGGGCGACCCTCATGTTGTAGTGGAATTTCCACCGCACCGTTTGCGGCAACATCGCAATGGTGCGTGGAAACCACGCACCCTACGGTGCCAAACGTGGCCGTATCATTTGACTAAATGTCGGAGCAGTTACTGCAGCTGCCGATAGCGATCCGGTGTCCAAGCGCAGGCAAAACCGTCGCCGTCTGGGTCCAAATTCAACGGATCCTCGACCGGACCACCATTCGCCATGAAATTGCGTTGGGCCGCGTCCGAGGACGAGAACTTCCGGCATTCCGTGGCCGAGAAACGGCTTTTGATCACGGGGCGACGATGTTGGCGCTCCCCAACCGCATGGGTTGTTTGACGCGCATAGGCCGCGATATTCACACCCGAAACCGCTGCCGGCAGCGTGCCGGGTTCGATAACCACACGGTTAGCGCGGGCCTCTTCCAATACACGTGCGGCTTCATTCCGGTCGATGATTTGCTGATCGAGGGTTGAAGCATTCAGATCAATCGACCCGTCATCCGTAACAATCCCGGCACTCGTTGTTGGCGGCGTGTTGCCCGTAACCGTTGCCGGCACGGTAGACGCCGTTCCGGTTCCCGCATCAGCCAGCGCAGATTCAACCGCACTGGTTAGCGAGGACGTCATATCTTCAGGTTCAGATGTTGGCCGTAAATCAATAGGCTCTGCAGGGGGTAACGGGGCAGGGCCGACCTGATCAAAATACCCTTGACCACCGGCCGGAACATTGTCGTCACACCCAGCCAGCGCCAGTCCGGCGATCAGCAATACAGAAACTTTTTTCAACATCGAACGCTCCATCAATCTATCTTCACCACCACTTAACAGGTTTTGCCGTGAAATCGGAAGCCTGTTCAAGGGCATAAGCGGTATTCAGCATATCCGCCTCATTCCAAGGCTGTCCAATCAATTGCAATCCCAGCGGCAAACCTTGGCTATCCAGCCCTGCAGGCACCGAAATCCCCGGCAATCCAGCCAGGTTCACCGTCACCGTAAACACATCATTCAGATACATCTGGATCGGATCAACATCCGCCATCTCGCCAATCCCGAAAGCTGCCGAGGGCGTCGCAGGCGTCAAAATCTGGTCAATCCCGTCGGCAAACACCTTTTCGAAATCCTGCTTGATCAACGTGCGAACCTTTTGCGCACGAATGTAATACGCATCGTAAAATCCGGCCGACAAAACATACGCCCCGATCATCACACGGCGCTGAACTTCCTCACCAAATCCCTCAGAACGGGTACGACTATACATTTCGTCAATGCCTTCACCCGCCTTGATTTTCGCCCGAAGCCCGTATTTCACCCCGTCATAGCGCGACAGGTTCGAAGAAGCCTCAGCCGGTGCAATTACATAATAGGCGGGCAGCGCGTATTTCGTATGCGGCAACGAGATATCCACAATCTCCGCCCCCGCCGCTTTCAACTTGGCTGCGCCCTCGGACCAAAGCGTTTCGATTTCTTCGGGCATACCGTCAAGGCGATACTCCTTGGGAATACCGATTTTCTTGCCGCGAATATCGCCAGACAAAGCCGCCTCAAAATTCGGCACAGCAATATCAGCAGACGTCGAATCCTTCAAATCATGGCTACACATTGCTTCCAGCATGATCGCACTATCGCGTACATCCTTGGTCAATGGTCCCGCCTGATCCAGCGAGGACGCAAACGCCACAACCCCCCAGCGCGAACAGCGCCCGTAAGTTGGTTTAATGCCAACCAAACCGGTAAACGCCGCAGGCTGGCGGATCGAACCACCGGTATCTGTACCTGTCGCCGCAAGACATAAATCCGCAGAAACCGCCGCCGCCGACCCACCGGATGATCCCCCCGGCGTCAAAGCCGCGTCGTCATCTGAACGGCGCCAAGGGCTGATGGCTGGACCATAATAAGACGTCTCGTTCGACGATCCCATCGCAAACTCATCCATGTTCAACTTGCCCAGCATCACCGCGCCAGCATCCCACAGGTTCGCCGTAATCGTGCTTTCATATTCCGGTTTGAACCCGTCCAGAATATGTGACGCCGCTTGGGTGGAGACCCCCTCGGTGCAGAACAAATCCTTGATGCCCAGCGGAATGCCACACATGTCAGGCGCATCCCCAGCCGCGATCCGCTTATCCGCCGCCGCCGCCATTTCCAGCGCTTTTTCCGGCGTTTTGGTGCAATACGCGTTCAACGCATCCGCGCTGTCAATCGCCGCAATATACCCTTCGGTCAATTCAACCGAGGTCACGTCGCCCGCACGCATCGCATCGCGCGCGCTGGCAATTGTTAGTTTAGATAGATCAGTCATGTCTCACTCCACCACTTTGGGCACAGCAAAGAACCCTTCACGCGTATCAGGCGCATTTGCCAAAATCTTGTCCTGAATGCCGCCATCGGTAACGATATCAGCGCGTTTTTTCAGCTCCATTGGGGTGACCGAGGACATCGGCTCAACCCCCTCGATATCCACCTCATTCAACTGTTCCATGAAGTTAAGGATATTAGAGAGCGCTCCCGCCAAAGGCTCCAACGCCTCCTCGGCAACTTCAATACGAGCCAGATGCGCAACCTTGCGCGCGGTTTCTTTATCAATCGACATATGGTCAGTCCTGATGGATTAGCTTTGGAGGTGGGTTTAACGAGCAGCCACCAAAGGCGCAAGCATTGGATCAGTATTGCACACCCACAGGGCCTCGTTCGATCCTGGGAGGGTGCAAAGCGCCCTCCCGTCATGTCGAAGACATGCCAATCAAAATATTGAGGGCCCGTTACGGCCCGTGCTATAGCACGGGCCGTAACGGGCCATAAGAGGAGTATCCCACAACTTTACCGCTACACCAACCCCACACGTTAATGCGCAGCAAACAACGCAGGGGCGATCCCCGTTTGGGGCGTGGGATCGCCCCTTCCGGAACACAAGTAGCGTGGTTGGGCAGGGTGCAGAGTCGTCGCCTGTCCCTGATCGGTTTTAGCTATTAGGTGTTTTACTTCGTTGTTTTATTTTGCTCGTAGCATTGAACATAAAATCAGCCATTATAATTGTATTCAAACTATTGGCATAGCTATTGTACGCTACGATTCCATGGATTGCTGCGTGACGATTTGGAACGGCGTCGTTCATGAGATCATCGACATCGGTTTGCGATTTTACGTTCCGGTACAAATGGGACCTGATCTTTCTGAAAATCGGAAATCCACTTTCAATATCCATAACTTCGGCTAACGATAACTGCCCAATTTTCGCTGGGAAATTCGATATGTGACCAGGCTTGCCGTCGTTGAATTCAGACCGCACGACCCTCTCGACCTCGGGAAGGAGTAATCGTACAACTGACCGATATAGGCCGCACTTGTGTGCATATAGCGCTTCTTTGAAAGTTTCCAAAGATTCAGGATCAAGTTGATAGGTGATTGCATTTTTGTAAATTTCAAATTCAATAGTTTGCCAATTTTCGCGATAAAACTGTAATATTACTTCCCCTAAATTTTCGGCATCCAATTCGCCTGAAACTAAATGCCAAGGCGTCGAAGAATGCGGCAAGATACCACTGGCTTCGACTTTACTGACGATTTCAGAATGTTGTGATAGTTGGCCTGCTATTTTTACGAATGGAGCCAAACTATTCGCAAGTTGTTGTTGCAAATGCTGTATTTTCTTCGAAACTAACTCAATGCTCGTGCGCTGACTTTGGGATAATTGAAAAACTCGATGTTCTTCTGTCGGCCTAATTTTGATGTTTCTATCGCGTTGATTTTTTGTCATCCCTCACCTCTTCCCCTCAAAAAAACCCGTCAAAACCTCCCGCGCAGCTTCCTCACCAATCCCGCCCCATAAACCACCGGTTTATGATGACATTGCGCATGCGAAAACACCCGCGCCCCTTGCCCCTTAACACCCGCAAAATTGTATATACGCGTTATATACGCATGCAATATACGTTATATACAGATGCTATACGCATTATATATGCGTTATATACAGCAAAACGGCGGCTTGGACTCAGTCCAAACCGCCGTTCAAAATTTCAAGTTCAGCGGAAATATCCGCTGATAGCTTAACCAGCTATTTTAAGATCTGTAGCAGATTCTTTGCCGTTACGGCCTGCTTCAAGTTCGTAAGTAACTTTCTGGTTGTCGTCCAAACCGGATAGACCAGCTTGCTCAACAGCAGAAATGTGAACGAAAACGTCGGATCCACCAGCGTCTGGTGCGATAAAGCCGAAGCCTTTAGTTGGGTTAAACCATTTTACGGTGCCATTAGCCATTCCGTATTCTCCTCTAAAACACCGCCCACGATATGCGGCGGCTTGGTGCAGTTCGTCTTAATTAGAAACCACAAGCTGCATAGCGCGTCAGGAGGAATCGGTGAAAAACTACTTCACAGGTGTCATATGGGCTAGAAAGTTTAATATAGCAAGGGTTTGTGACACATCGCTGTAAATGAAGCGTATTAGCGCCTATCAAAGAAAACGGCGGCTAGACCAATGTCTGCCGCCGTTTTGATATTCTATATTGCAGGGAAGACCCTGCCAACCAGCTTACTCAGCTAGTTTAAGATCTGTTGCGGATTCTTTGCCGTTACGACCTGTTTCCATTTCGAAAGTAACCTTTTGGTTGTCTTCCAAACCGGAAAGACCAGCTTGCTCAACAGCAGAGATGTGTACAAACACGTCGTTGCCGCCAGCGTCTGGTGCGATAAAGCCGAAGCCTTTAGTTGCGTTAAACCATTTTACGGTGCCATTAGCCATTCCGTATACTCCTTAATAATGGCCGCCCGCGAAATGCGGCGGCTTGGTGCTGTCGGTCTTAAATCGTGTTGCCAACAGCAGCATAAGGCAGCAGCGGAACTGTGAAAGACGTACTTCACCCCGCGCATATGGGACATTTTGCAAATGAAATCAAGGGTTTTGTGAATTATCCTTTGCGTATAAGTTCCACCGAAAAAGGATACTCCATGCACCTATACGGCCTAAAATCCTGCGACACTTGCCGCGCTGCCCTGAAAGCTTTACGCGGGGCAGGGCATGACGTTGCCTATACAGATGTTCGCGCTGATGGCGTTAAATCATCTGACCTTGAACGCTTTATTGCCGAATTTGGCGATGCCATAATTAACAAGCGCTCGACCACTTGGCGGGGGTTGTCCGACGCTGAACGCAGCGCGCCGCCTCTTGAACTCCTAATAGCTAACCCCACCTTAATGAAACGCCCGGTGATCGAGGCGGACGGGACGCTCCACCTAGGTTGGAGCAAGGAAACCCAACAAACGTTGGGCATTAGCTAGCAGGTGTAAATGAAAAGCGCGGCAGTAATACTTGGAATAATCGGCGGCATTGTTGGCATGATGGTAGGCTTTGTCGCTTATGGTTGGGTGGAATTCACCGAATGGTTCAACGCCGAGGTCTCAGACGTGATCGAGGAAACCGCCAACGCCACCCGCTGGCAAATCGTCGGTCTGGTTTCCCCCATCCTTGCAATAGCGGGCGGTGCAATGTCAGGCACAAGGCCAGCTATCGGGGCCGGGTTGATGTTTGTGTCCGCTATCGGAATGTTGTGGGGGCTAGGATTTGGCGCATTCACCATGTTCCCAATCGCCATGTGCGGCGTCGCCGGATTGTTGGGATTGGCCGCGGTTGGCCTAAGGGAATAGGGTTTTAAAGCACGGCCGAGTCGCGTATTTCTCGGCCGTGAATAGTTCGCTATTATATCAAGACATCGCTGGCGTGGAAATCGGACAGTTGGAAGTCCGTGATCAAGATGCTGTCTCCAGCGCCTAAATCGATCAAAAGGTCGGACCCAGCTTGTGACGCACCGTCCCGCACATCGGCTGCAAAATTCGCGAAGCCGAAGCTGCGGAGGTCAAGTTTATCAGCGCCGTCTTTCCAGTCGAGGATTGTATCCTCGCCGTCACCTGATCCAAACACAAAGACATCAGCGCCTTTGCCGCCAGATAAGGAGTCGTCACCTTTGCCACCGATCAACGTATCTTTTCCGTCTTTCGATTTGATAATATCGTCCCCGTCGCCGCCTGCGATAATGTTTTCTGCCGCGTTACCGTATAGACGGTCGTCAAAATTCGAACCGATCAAGTTCTCGATGCTTTTCAAGGTATCGATGCCGGCACCACCACTGGCCTTACCTGACGAAAGCGAAACTTTTACCGCCGCGTCAGCACTATC
>CAZYMT010000133.1:0-8953 GCA_964649035.1 uncultured Rhodobacterales bacterium | reverse complement strand
ATCCGCAATTTGGTGCCAACGCCGTCCGTGGCAGCTACCAAAATAGGGTCGTCGTAACCTGCGGCCTTAAGGTCGAACATGGCGCCAAAACCACCTAAACCGTCCATCACGCCTGAACGTTTAGTGCTGGCGGCGGCGGGTTTGATCCGTTCCACCAGCGAATTTCCGGCGTCAATATCAACGCCCGCATCGGCGTATGTTAAACCATTTGGACGAGTGGACATGATAGTGCCTCCGCAGCTGCATAATTTCCGTTTGCTTTACCGGAGCCGCACGCAAAAGGGAACCCTTGACCCTCCAAACTTGGGCGCGTATTGAGGCGACAGGCGGGCCTGTAGCTCAGTTGGTTAGAGCAGAGCGCTCATAACGCTTTTGTCGTAGGTTCAAGTCCTACCGGGCCTACCAAAGTTTTCGTTTGTACCAACCAGCAGATCATGGTGGTTTTTAATCCGTTCCGCGATGAAATCCGACAAAACGCGAATACGGGCGTTTGAGCGCAAGTCCGCATGTTTCAAAAGCCAAAGATCGAATCTTGCTGGGAACGAGGCCTCGCTAATCCGTTGTAAATTTGGGTCTGGATCTGCCAAAAAACACGGCAGAATTGCCAGCCCCATATTCGCCTTGCAGGCTTCTTTTTGGACGGTAAGGCTAAGAATTTGACCTTTTGCGGGGAGGTGGGGGAATTGGCTTTTCTGCACCCAAGTTGGGTGTGTTATTCCGGTCTGATATCCGATCCATTGCCCTGTCATATTGTCTGCGTTCTTGTTCAAGCCATTTTTACGAATATAATCCGGTGTTGCATATGTAGCGATCGCACAGGAAATTAGCTTTCGTCCAACAAGTTCGTCAGGTGGATTCTGTACGAATCTAAGCACTAGGTCCGATTCTCGACGTCCCAAATCTGTGGGTGCATAGCCAATGTCAATTTCTAGTTCAATTTCAGGATATTTAGCCGAAAAATCTGATAAATCTGGCATCAGCAAGTTGGTTGCCAGTGCATCAACCATTGAAAGTTTTATCCTACCTTTTAGAGCAGTTTCTTGTCCGAAAATTTGACGATCTGCCTCGCTCACCTGTTCTTCCATCGCTTCTGCGTGCCGCAACAATGCTTCGCCCGTGGGGGTTAAGACAAAACCAGACGGTTGACGGTTAAATAAACGGACGGAAAGTTGACCCTCAAATGCGTCAATGCGTCTTGAGATGGTTGAATAACTGACGCCGCAGCTATCCGCAGCAGCGCGAATATTATCTGCGCGGGCTAACGCGAGGAATATTCGGAGGTCGTCCCAGTTCATTCGGTTCATAATGTGTTCCGTATTTGCACATGAATTGATCAGTATTGATTGTTTCCATTCAAAAATAGAACATCTAGCTTTGATCCACAAGTGCTGGGCAGTGAAGCCATAGTGGCACGAAATCAAAAAGGACTACATCATGAAACGACGTTCATTTATCGCAGCCACAATGCTGGCAGCTTCACTTTCGAGCTTTGCAGCGGCACCTACCGCAATGGCACAAGATTCGGGTGCGTATTTTGTTGACCTGTTAATTTTGCAAGAAGGTAAAACGCCAGCTGACGCTGCGGAGTATTTTACACTGATTGAACCGGTTGTTGCCGAACATGGCTTGGTTCGCGCGTTGCCATCGTTTGTTATCGCTGCAAAAATGGCCGGTGAAATGGATGCAGATATGTTGAATGTCTGGACGGTATCGAACCCGGATTCGACATTTGAAAGCATTTTTAGCGATGATGCATACACAACACACATCCCGCTGCGGAACAGTATTTTTGATATGCAGAACTCGCATATGTTTATGTTGATGCCTAACGGATAAACGTTAATTCTATGCTCTGACCTCAGTAATTGGTGTCGGAGCATGGCCGGTGGCCAAAATAAATTCCTATCGATAAGATTACTGTTCAGTTTTGACTATAAAACAACAGCGAATTTAATCCACTGCATTTACCAAATGCCACTTACACTGGCGTTTTAGGAATGGCGTTGAATTATTTACGGTTTCACGATGTTAAGCTGCGCCATAGCATTGTGTAGGCCCCCAACAATATAGCGAGGGAAACAACCAAAGTCGCTGATGTTGGATCTGAAGTGCCAAATTCGACGGAGCTAAAATAATTTGATAAATTTGGGGCGTAAGCATGGCCGACGCCTAGGTCGCTTAAATTGTTGTTCATGGGGTATTCCTACTGGGGTACTGGACACAGCTTTTCGAGCCGCATCATGGTTAACAGACGAGAAGATGACGAAGCGATGGCTCCATCAATACACATTTAAATTTTTGGGTTGGTCGTGGGGACCGGGGTAACTTTCTCTCCGAAGAGGTGTGGGGTTTCGGTTGAGAATCGTTATCCCACGTCAAAGTTAATAAACTGTTGTAATCACAAGATAATAAGTCGAACTTGACTAAAGTTTTATCGAAGTGCCTTATCGAGGGATTGAAAGAATAGCCTTCAATCCGCCAAGTTCTTCGCTTTTGGCAAGTTCAAGTGTGCCGCCATTGCTGCGTGCAGCATCAACAACAATTGATAAGCCAAGGCCGACTCCGCTCTCGTTTTGATTGCGTGATTGATCCAGCCGCGCAAAAGGTTTCATGGCTTCTTCACGATCAGCCTCAGCTATGCCAGGACCGTTGTCTTCGACAGTGATCGTCAGGCTGTCTTCTTTCAGACATCCAGATATTTGAACCTTGTCACCAAAGCGGTTGGCGTTCGACACCAGGTTAGTTATCGCCCGCGAAATTGCGAGAGAGTGTAGCATAATCGTTGGTTGCTCGGGCGTTTCGTTCCTAAATATAATGTCAATGACATGCCCCGAACGTTTACTATCAGCGGCAATTTTTTTCAATATGGTGGCTGGATTTATGGCTTCGGAATCTTCTAGAGAATCCTGTCGGGCGAAGTCCAAAAAACCATCCAGCATCCGGCCCATATCTTCGACATCTTGCGAAAGAAATTTGATTTCTTCGTTCTGCTCCATCATCGCAAGCGACAATTTCATTCGTGTGAGGGGGGTTCTTAAATCGTGACTTACACCCGACAACATTTGTGTCCGCTGTTCGATTTGGCGTTCAATACGTTTGCGCATCGCCAAGAAAGAGACTGTCGCGCGCCGCACTTCGATCGCGCCTGATGGTCTAAGCGGTTCGTTTCGCCCCTTGCCGAATGCTTCGGATACACGTGCAAGATCACGAATTGGGCGCACTTGGTTGCGCAAGAATAAAACGGAAATAACGGTCAAAAGAATTGAGGCGACAATCATCAACACCAGCAATTGGTGAGGGTTACTGGCACTAACGCGCGAGCGCGAAAAAACGACGCTAACGATACCCTTATTGGTTTGCATCCTTACGCGCACGTTTCGCCCATTTTGCGTAAGGTTTACTGAAATCGGCCGTGTCACATCCTCGATCAGGCTTCCAATAAGGGCGCGGCCGGAAACATCGTAGAAATACCGGCGAAATTCCGGGATAAGGATTTCATCGGGGAAGACTTTGAATTGCATACTAAACGGGCGAGAGAATGTGGCTAGCAATGTTGTGGCGGCTGCTGGCGTTGGGGCGCTATCAGCGAGTTCAGCGATATAATTCAGCTCGACCGCAACGGGGCGGGCCATCTGCGTTGTGACTTTCTCGAAATGGCGTTGAATGAAAACCAGTCCGACAATCAATTGCAGCAACACGACAGGAAACAACAAAATCAGCAATGAGCGCCCGAACATGCTGCGTGGCATGAAGGATTTTATCCATCTGAATTTTAGCATTTTAGGCGATCGACAATTTGGGTCGCTAAGCCAGTATAATTTGCTGGATCAAAAACGTTATCCCAGTCGAGAGAGACTGGCGATTTTTCTTCAAGTACGTCGCGTAGGTGGCGATAGGTTTGCGATGCCTCTGTGCAACATGTTTCCACCAATTTCCGTGCTTCGGGGTGCGGCATGTTTTTGGCTAAGGCAAACATTGCTGCATCTGCCATAATAAAACCGTGGGTTGCCGCAATATTAGATTGTGTTCGCGCGCAATTTACCTGAATGCCAGCCGTTAGTGTTGTGGCTTGGCGCAAAGCTACGCTGCATCCAATACAAATTTGAGGTAACGCATGCCACTCCAAAGCCCAGGCTGCGCCATCGTGTTCATGTGAGTGCAGAAGCGCACCATGCATTTGTCCAACAAGATTTGCGTTATTTTTTGCCAGCGTTATTAACAATTCCGCCAACACAGGATCGGATTTATGTGGCATTGTGGATGAACCACCGTCCGCAACCGTAATTTCTGCAACCTCGGTTTGTGTAAGCAACTGGATATCCTGCCCGATTTTGCCAAGCGATCCGGTTATTAGGGAGAGAGCCGAAGCCAGTTCAGCGAAACTATCACGCGCCGAATGCCACGGGGATTGCGGTACTTCCAGTTTCAATGCTTTAGCCAAGGCAGCTTCGATTTCAAACCCCTTATCGCCCAAGGCTGCATAATTTCCTGACGCACCGGCCATGCTTACCACCAGTAATCGTTTCCGTAGTTCGGCCAACCGTTCCTGATGGCGATTAAGAGGGGCTATCCATCCAGCGATTTTTGCACCGAAGGTTGTCGGGGTGGCAATTTGGGAGCCGGTCCGTGCCACCATCACCACATCACGGTTTTCGATTGCTTTTGCTGTAAGGATTTCGATCAATTTTGAAAGCCGCTCGTCGACGATCGCTATGTATTGGCGCAATCGTAAAACAAGGGCTGTATCTATAATGTCCTGCGATGTGGCGCCCCAATGCACATATTGCGCGTGATCGGGGGCTTCCATGGTTTTGCGGAATGCATCAACCAAGGCTGGAACCGCAACGCCTGATGCAGCAACACCATCTGCCAGACCCGCAGGGTCGACCTGTAATTCCATCGAAGCACGGTGAATGAAAAATGCCGAGTCCTGCGGAATGACACCGAGTTCGCCTTGTGCTTTCGCCAACATGCCTTCGACCAGCAACATGGCGCGGACTTCAGCTGAATCGCTGAACAATTTGGCGATTTCGTCGTCACCATAAAGCTTACGATAAATTGCGCTGTCAAAAGGGGAGAATGCCACATGAACCTCATTTTTGTTATGTTTACGCGGTTTTTGACGGCACTTCCAGACAATCAGTACTAGCCGTCAGAAATTTCCGTTAGCAGGTCAACTAACTTATCCGGGCAAGCGAAAAACGCTGAATGGCCGCAATCTAGGCGGTAGACGTCTTTTTCTGGCCAACCCGCCACGATATTTGCCTGTTCTTCAGGCGGAATAGTGTGGTCGTCGCTGGCGATAATGAAGCTGCGCGGAACGGTTTCATAAGCCTCGCCAAGCTCAACGGGTGTTGCTTGCGGTGCAATTGCTTGCGGGCCAAGACGGGGCAGGGCGTAGGCAATGACTTCGTCTGAGCAGTCGTGATAGAAAATACCTGGGGCCTCTTCAAGATCGAACGTATAACTTTGCCGATCTTGTGATAACTCAACCGCGTGAATAACCAGCTGTCGTTTGGCGCGCTTGCGCATCCGACTAAGGGAATCACCATTTTTTGGGGCATATGCGGCCAAATAAATCAGACGGGATATTTTGTCAGGGATGCGTTCCGCAACTGTTGCGATTGTGATGCCAGCAGCGGAGTGCCCGACCAAGATCACCGGTTCGCTCGATGTCGAAACCTCGTCAATTACGGCCTGCGCATAAGAATCAAGTGACACATCAGCGATTGGGGTATTGTCTTCACCATGTGACGGAAGGTCGATGGCCGTAACGGCATGCCCACCCGCCTTAAGCAAGGGAATGACATCGCGCCAACACCAAGCGCCGTGATTTGATCCATGGACCAGAATATACCGTGACATTTATTTTCCTTGAAATATTAGGCTTGGTTATCATTTTACAAAGCCGGATACGTGAACGATACACGAGGGGTTGGGGATGTAAATTGATAAAACCAATCGGATTGGCCAGAATACGATTTTCCCTCTGGACGGCCCAGATTCGCTTTGCTATACGGCCAGAACCAGCGCGAATGCGCAGCCTGTTCCGGCGTAGCTCAGTGGTAGAGCAGTTGACTGTTAATCAATTTGTCGTAGGTTCGATCCCTACCGCCGGAGCCAAATTCCTTAAGCTACAATAATAGGTGCCCCGTCTGGGACGCGATTGTATAGATCAATCACATCTTGATGGACCATCCGCACACATCCGCTGGAAACAGCGCGCCCAATTGAGAATATTTCCGGCGAGGAATGCACGCGGTATAATGTGTCGACACCGTCCTTATAAATATAGAGCGCACGAGCCCCGAGTGGGTTGCTGCCGCCTGGTGGGTGGCCGCCATTCTCCCAACTATAGCGCGCTAAACGTCGGTCACGGGCGATCATTTCAGCGGGTGGATACCAACGTGGCCACTGGGCTTTGCGGGCAATTACAGCATCGCCGGACCAGCCGAATCCGGCTTTGCCAAGGCCAACGCCGTAACGGATGGCCCGTTTGTCGGACTGCACAAAATATAGATAAAATCTGGTGGTATCGACATAAACGGTGCCGGGGGCCTCGCCGGTTGGGTCAACAACTTCGGTCCGGTAATATCCGGGGTGGATATCGGCGGGATCAATGGCGGGGACGTCGTAAGGTTCTTCGGGCATGGCCCGATAAAGGACGCTCGGATCCGGCGTTTTGGTACTGCTATCGGGGAGGGGTTCACACCCGCTGAGCGCAAGGGCACCTAAACTGGCGCTACCTAATAGCATTTTCCGGCGGTCAATCTCGGTAATAAAATTCATCTGTACTCCTCCTCAAAATAAACTAGCGATACAGATGATAGGTTATGTGAGAAAACTCACAAAGGCATTTATGCATTGTAAATAACGGTTTATGCAGCGCTGTTGCGCTTTTGTCTTAACTGCTCGGCGCGGATATTGATCAGGTTTCCAACGATAATGATGGATGCACCGATAATAACGGCGCGCGACAACTCCTCATTGTAAAGGATCATGCCAAGGATCGTGACGACGGGCAGGCGCACAAAATCCATTGGGGCGACGATGGTTGCGGGCGCTAGGGACAGCGCGGTTGTCAGGCAATAATGTGCAGTCAGACCACATATAGAAACCACAACAACCCAGATCATGCCGGTGTTTGTCGGGATAGGAATGCCACCGGGAATCGACAATATCAGGGCGAATACAAACTGGATCAAAGTCATCCAGAATATCACGCTTAGGACGCTTTCAATTCGTGCGATTTGTTTGGTGTAGATAACATTTAGCGCAAAGAATAATGCCGCGCCAAGCCCCGCCGCGTGGCCCAATTCAAAAGGTTGGACACCCGGCTGTGCAACGATCAATACGCCGATGAAACCAATGACGGCGGCAAAAACTTTGATCTTGGTCATGACCTCGCCGAGGAAAAATGGGGCCAATAAAGCCACCCAGATCGGGTTAGTGAATTCTAGCGAAACCAGCTGGCTGAAGGGTAATACCGCGATGCCATAAAACCACAGATTTTGGCCGGCAAAATGAAACACGTTCCGTTTCATATGTAGGCGCATGTTATTGGTCTGGATTTGTGAAAACCCGCGTTTAGATCGCGCTATGATCAATAAAATAATGACAAAACCGATGGCAGAACGATACATCATCAGCTCGAACGTGTTCATTTCAACGGAAATTTCCCGCCCGGCAACCGCCATAGCAGAAAAAGAGGCCACAGCCCCAAGCATCCAGATGCCAGCGCGAATTGGGTGAGAAGTTTCCGTCATATCGCGGACACTGCCCGCGTTATTTCGGATTGGCAAGCGTTATTCAGATATCTTGAAACTGCGTTCCAGATGGGTCGTTGCTTGACCCCAATCAGACGCTTTTGCACGAACTGAATGAGCCTCAAATGCGGCGCGATCTTTGAACAATTCATCGACGAGATAACGGTTCGGGTTTTCGGGATCAACACGAAGGTTGAATTCCAGACAGCCGTCCTCCTCCAGTGATAACCGGTTGTGATCAGGCATATGTTTTTCAACGGCTGCGATGTCTGCATCCGGCACCAAAATATACCCTGTGAGCGTGATCATTCCCATTCGATTGTCCCCGGAGGTTTGGAGGTAATGTCGTACGTAACCCGATTAATCCCCTCGATTTCATTAATAATACGCGTTGCGGTTTCGCCCAAAAATTCATGGGTAAACGGGTAATAATCGGCCGTCATGCCATCGACAGAATTAACCGCCCGCAGCGCGCAGGCAAAATCGTAAGTTCGCGCGTCACCCATCACCCCAACGGTGCGAACCGGCAGAATGACGACAAATGCTTGCCAGATTTCATCATAAAGCCCGTGTTTGCGAATTTGGTCGAGGTAAACCGCATCGGCCTCGCGCAGAATGTCAATTTTCTGACGGGTGATTTCGCCGGGGCAACGGATTGCCAGGCCCGGACCAGGGAAAGGATGGCGGCCGACAAAACTGGCGGGTAGGCCGAGTTCACGGCCCAAGGCGCGGACCTCGTCTTTGAACAATTCGCGCAGGGGCTCGACCAATTCCATGTCCATGCGTTCGGGCAAGCCGCCAACATTATGGTGGCTTTTAATGGTGACCGATGGGCCGCCCGAAAAACTGACGCTTTCGATCACGTCGGGATAAAGCGTGCCTTGGGCGAGGAATTTTGCCCCGCCAACGGATTTTGCGTGTTTCTCGAACACGTCGATGAATAGCTTACCGATAATTTTGCGTTTGGTTTCAGGATCTGATTGGCCATCCAGCTCGCCCATAAACAATTCGCTTTCGTCAGCGTGGATCAGAGGAATGTTGTAATTGTTGCGGAACATGCTGACGACCTCGTCAGACTCGCCCTTACGCATCATGCCATTATCAACAAACACACATGTCAGTTGATCCCCAATGGCTTCGTGGATCAAAACGGCGGAAACAGCAGAATCAACGCCCCCCGCACGCCC
>CAZYMT010000132.1:0-8976 GCA_964649035.1 uncultured Rhodobacterales bacterium | reverse complement strand
CGCTTGATCGATAGGCAGACTCTCACTCTATATCATTATTGGAGGAACAGTTATAGGAAACGAAATTTTCAACTTAGGTCACGCTGGATTTGCGGGGGACCTGGGATCGGCGATCGATAATTCCTAATAGATTGGATGGGGTGTTGGCCTGCGCCCCGACTAGGGTGGGCGCTAGTTTATGTTGGCGGGCAGCTCAGGACGTTTGTGTCTTCATCGCCTGTTTTTGCGCCGGTTCGAAAATGGTACCGAGTTGATAACCAGTTCGCCATGAAAAGGGCTGGACCATGAGTTTTTTTACAAGTTTGAATTTTTGTTCGGCCAATGAGGACAGTCTATCAGAATTGACTGCGTTTGAGGGGTGTTCGGTGCGCAAGTTGCTGTGTCTTACGGGGAGCGGTAACCCCGCTGCATGAAGGCAAGGTTCTGTCCCGGCGCGCTCAATCCTATGATATTTGTGAACAAGATGGGCTGGTTTATGTGGCCAAAGACGCCAAGTTTGCCGAACCTTTGCGCGACGCGGTGTGGGATGACCAACCACGCGTGGAACGTTTGTTGGAAAACATTGCCATCACGACGTTGGCGGATGCGGTTGAAAATGTGTTGGACCCCATCCATACATTTTTTGTGCATAAAGGTCTGATCCGAGGGGCGAATGGGGCAACCACCAAGGTGCATATCGCATATCTCCTTTCGGATTAACCAGGGGGATTTTCTTATGCGCTTTGATGGCGAAGAAAGCCAGAATGGCCTCCTATCGCGGTTGCTCCAGGGGCCACGAAGCCACGCGATTGGTCTGTTTTCCATGCATGGGATCGTTGATTTGGAATATTGGGGCCAGATCGGTTGAATTTGGTCGCCGCTCCCTATTTTACCCAAGAAACAGAGCGCGCCACAAAGGCTTTTCCCGAATGACGGGCCTGCGCCAGCATGGATTTGGGGTTTTGACGGCGCTGCTGTTTTTGCCAATTATGCAAAAAAGTGATTTCGCAAGACATGGTGATTATGAAGGATGCGACGGAAAATTGGGCGGCTGGAGGCCGGCCAGCCTATGCGGTGTCCCCTCTGGATTTAATACGGCCTATATCGAATATGTGACTAATCCGGAGGGGCCCGAACCAGAACGCCGAGAGATTACCCTGAACCTATAATCTCGGTATCAGGCCTAGATTCGCGACAAAAAATGGGGTTTACGCTTTAGAACGGACTTCATAAGAGGACGAGATGACATTATCTCGATCCCGAATTTGGGGTGTTTTTGTAAAGATTACAAAGCGCTTTGAGGGATTTAGTTGACGTATACGTAAACTGCATGGCGGGAATGCGTTTCTGCCTGTAGTTAAAGCGCTTTAACCTATCTATACACTCCGCAAGCGCATTTTATGTACTTTAAAAGATGGGGAATATAATGACTTATTATGTGGAAACGAATTCATTTGAGCGAATTAATGTACTCAAAGATTTGACGGGCATTGTCAGTACGATGTCGACGAAACGGTTGGAGACATTACGGAGTTTTGCAAAACAAGTTGCGGAAATCCACGATGTGGACGTGATCAACACATTTTTGAAATGGAAAGATCACGAAGTTCTCGACACGATTTTGTTGCTATCGGCAAATTTGGACGAGGATGATCAGTATGAAGTGTTGGATTGCGCCGAGGGTCTGGCGAAGGAACAAGTCCAACAGTTTGGGTAAATGACGAGTGCTATAGTTTAAGTAAGGGGTTACACTCCGCCAGAACGATTTCTGGCGGAGTTTTTTTATGTTGAATGGAATTGATCCGGTAATTGGCCCCGATTTACTTTATGCGCTGCACCGGATGGGGCATGGCGACGAGCTGGTGCTGGCGGACGCCAATTTCCCCGCCTACGCGCAGGGCGTTCCGGCGATTGAGGCGGCGGGGGTCAGTGTTTCTGAAATGCTGCTGGCGATATTGTCGCTATTTCCGCTTGATACATTTGAGGATTGCGCGTTTCGGATGGAAATTGTGGGTGACCCGCTGACGGTTCCGCCTGTTTGTCAGGAATTTCAGGAAATCCTCGGGAAGGTGGTGATCAAACCGCTGGAACGGTTCGCGTTTTATGAACGCGCCAAAACCGCGTTTGTCATCGTTCGCACCAGCGAGGTCCGGCATTACGGCAATTTGATACTGAAAAAAGGCGTTGTTACTTAAGCCGAACGAAGAATTTTTCGGGTAGGTAGGGGGCGTTGCCCGTCACCATTTCCGCGATGGCTTCGCCTGCGGAATGGGCAATGCCAAACCCGATTTTATAGCCCCCCGTGGCGAGGAATAGATCGGGTGCGCCGGGAACGGGCCCGAGCATTGGGTCGGGTTTTTTGCATCTTGGCCGTAGTCCAGCCCAGCGTTCGACGATCTGGGCGGTTTTCAGGATTGGGGCGATGGCGAAGGCTTTGGTTAGAACTTCGTCTAGTTTTTCGTCTGTGTCATAGGCGTTTTCCCAGTCGTTTTCGGTTGTCGATCCGATGGCAATGTCGCCATTTGCGTGGGGGATTATGTAGATGCCCTCGGCAAATATCTGTGGGGTGGTGCGCATGTCGAGACCCGTTAACAACGCCGATTGGCCTTTGACGCCGAAGCCTGCTTTGGGGCCGAGGATGTCGGCTAGCATCGAAAAACATTCGACCCCTGCCGAGAGGATAATGGTTTTTGCTTTTAGCGTGCCGTTTGGTCCGCTGATCTGGTTTTGTGCCAAATCGGTGACCTCCCAGCCTTCCAGAATTTTACAGCCCTTGATTTCCAACGCGCGGGCGAGGGATTTGCAAGCTAGGCGGGGGGAAATACGGGCGGATAGGTTCTCATGAATTACACCCATCGAGGCGGCTTCGGGAGCGATCCAGTCGGCGTATTCGCCGCCATCGGTGACGCGCCATTCGGCCTGCCCCTGCCACAGGGTTTTGGCGTCTTCTTGGCGGATATTGGCGTGACCCAAGGCGCGTTCGTCAACGATCGGAATCAGGCGACCGACGCGGCCGTATCCGGTTGGCAGGGTTGAAATGGCCTCGATCTCGTTCCAATGGGCCTCGGCAGATAATAGGGCGTCTAGCTGAAACTGTTTCTTTGGGCTCCATGTTTCGGGGACGTTGGGCGATAGGGTCCCCATGATCCCGCCACTGGCTCCGGAGCCGATTGTGGATTTTTCAACCAGCGTTACGGACAGGCCGCGCTTCACGCAGGACCACGCGCAAGACAGGCCAAAAATGCCGCCGCCAATGACGATTACGTCGCGTTCGAATTCGATTGCCATGGTGATCCGGTTTGCTCATTGTTCCAAGTTGAAACGGGGTTATGCAATGAATTCTGGCGAAGTGCAAAAGGTGGATTTGGAATGGCGCGGCGGGGTGCCAATTTCCACGCGTTTTGACGACCCGTATTTTTCTCTGAACGATGGTTTGGCCGAGACACGGCATGTGTTTTTGGACGGAAACAACCTGCCGACGCGGTTTTGTGAGGGGTTTCATATTGCGGAACTGGGGTTCGGGACGGGGCTAAATTTGCTGACGGCTTGGAAAGCTTGGGAAGAGGCGGGGATGACGACGCCGCTGCGGTTCACCAGTTTTGAAGCCTATCCCTTGGCTGCCGACGAGATGGCCAAGGCGTTGGCAGTTTGGCCGGAGCTGGCGGAATATGCGGCGCGGCTGGAGGGCGTGCGGGATTTACAAACCCCGACGCTGGATTTACGGGTGGTTATTGGCGACGCGCGGCAAACGCTGAAAGATTGGGATGGGGCGGCGGATGCTTGGTTTCTGGATGGGTTCAGTCCGGCGAAAAATCCGGAATTATGGTCGGCGGAAATCATGGGTGAGGTTGGGCGGCACACCAAATCTGAGGGTAGTTTTGCGACTTATACAGCGGCGGGCCATGTGCGGCGTGGGCTGGAAGCCGCAGGTTTCGCCGTCACGCGGACTGCAGGTTTCGGACATAAACGGCATATGAGTATAGGGAAGTTACGATGAATCAAGACAATGCGCGGCGCGGGATAATCCTGATGATCTGCACGACGATGATCTTTTCAGTGCAAGACGGGTTATCGCGCTATTTGGCGGGCGAATATAACGTCATCATGATCGTGCTGCTCCGCTATTGGTTCTTTGCGATGTTTGTTGTGGCGATTTCCTCGACGCGTGAAGGCGGGGTTCGGCGCGTTGCCAAAAGCGCGCAATTGCCGTTGCAAATCATCCGTGGATTGCTGTTAGTGGCCGATGTCGGGGTGATGGTTTTGGCGTTTGTACTGCTTGGATTAGCCGAGAGCCACGCGATATTCACCGTCTTCCCGTTGATGGTTGCAGCTTTGTCCGGTCCGGTGCTGGGCGAGAAAGTTGGGTGGCGGCGATGGGTGGCGATCGGGGTTGGGCTCCTCGGGGTTATGATCATTTTGCAACCGGGATCTGGCGTGTTTTCCATCAATGCGTTGCTGCCTTTGGCTGGTGCGCTGATGTTTGCGTTCTATGTTCTGCTAACACGCAAAGTTGCGCGTAAAGACAGCGCCGAGACCAGCTTTTTCTGGACTGGGGTCACTGGAGCCGTGGCAATAACCTTGATCGGACCGTTCTTTTGGGAACCGTTGCAAGGCACCGACTGGTGGTTAATGGGTGCACTTTGTTTGACCGGATCCATCGGGCATTACGTGCTGATCAAAGCCTATGAGGCGGCGACGCCAACGGTTGTGCAACCCTTTGGGTTCTTGCAACTTTTATTTGTGTCGCTGATCGGGTTCAGCGTCTTTGGCGAGACGCTCGATATCTGGCTAGCCGTTGGCGCGGTGTTGGTTATCGGTGCCGGATTGTTTACGTTACTGCGCGAAAAGGCGACTGCTTAGCTGCCACCACCGATTTTCAGGGCTTGGGCCAGATTTAGCGCAGGCGTTCGACCGGAAATGCGGGCGCGGTAGGTGAATAGGGACTCGTTCACGCGCATGACATAATTGCGGGTTTCGTTGAACGGGATGGTTTCGATCCAATCAACGGCGTCAATATTCGGGCTGCGCGGGTCGCCGTAATCGCGAATCCAACGGTCGGCGCGATGCGGGCCAGCATTATAAGCAGCGGCGGCCAGCAGGGTCGAGCCGCTATAGCGTTTCAGCATTTGATCAAGATACGCATTGCCGATGGTCGCGTTATATTGCCAGTCGGTCGCGAGGCGGTCTTGCGAATAGGCAATGCCTAGGCCGCTTGCCACGGATTTCGCGGTTGCGGGCATAACTTGCATTAGGCCAAGAGCGCCAACAGAACTGCGGGCGGTTGCAAAAAGTTCACTTTCTTGGCGCGCGATCGACATGGTTAGCTCCGATGCGACATTGCTGCGGAATGTCGCCAGATCGGTGACCGGATAATAAGCACGCGGCAGGACAAGACCGATGGTGGCGGCCTCTTTCCCGATTTTCAGGGCGGTGTTGGGCAGTTGCAGGTCCATTGCCAATTGGCCAAGGGCAGCGCGTTCAGGGGCGCTCATGGTTTCGGAGGCATGGGTCAAGAAGCGCCGTGTCAGGTCGTAATGTCCGGCGGAATGCAGGATCAGGGCGGCGCGAACACTGTCTTCACGCAGGAATGGTTGGCGGGTCCAATCCGCTGGTAATTCCGCGCCTGCGATGCTGCGATCAGCGGGTAGTCCGGCGCGTTCAGCGGCCAACTGGCCATAAAAACTGGTCTGGTAAGTTGCACCAAGCGTATAAAATGTGCGGGCGTTGTCGCGCTGGCCCATGGCCTCATAGGTGCGGCCAAGCCAGTATCCGGCGCGACCGACCGATATTGGTGATTCCACCGTTGCCCGGAAACGCTGGAAATGCAGTAGGGCGCGTTGCGGATCGTTTAGCTTGCGAAGGGCAAGGAAGCCTGCCAGCCATTCAAGGTCTTTATAGCCGTTCTGATCAGGCGTCAGAAAATGTTGACTGGCCAACAGATAAGCTGCTTGATGATTGCCGGCCCGCATGGCGCGGCGTGCATAGGTGCGGCGGCGATCTTGCCAATATTCAGGGCGACCAAGGGCATTAAGCGAGGTGGAACGTTCCACCAACATTTCGTGCACACCGTCCCAGTTGTCATGGTCAACGCGCCAACGAAGCCGATCAAAAGCCAAACCGCCGCTGCTGGCAACTGATGCGGGCAGGGCGTTGATCATGGCATTCACGCCGCCTTTGCCACGTTGCAGGGCGACCCGAACTTCGGCCAGTTGGCGTTGCTCAGTGGGGACTAGGTCGTACATCCGCATGCCTTCGGTCAGGCGTTGACGCCATAAAAGCATATCGAGGCGTTCAATGTTATGGGCGCGAAGGGTGCTAGAAAAACTGCCCCAAAGGATGGATTGCTCGGTTTGCGAAAGCAAGAAATTGGTCCATGCACGGGCAGCCTCGGCATTGGCCTCGTTGGTTTGACCAAGGGACTTATGGGCTTGCGCAAGGCGGAATGATCCACGACCGGTTTGCGGTTTTTGATTGGCGAAATACCGGATGATCCGGCGGGCGTCCACGCCGTCAGGGATGGTCGGTTCCGAGGCTTTATAAAGCAGCGGTAGGCCGGGCCAATCGGGGTTGGTGTTCACAAATGCCTCGTACTGCGCGAAATTGCCACGACCGGCGCGCAGGCGATGCCATTCAATGATATCGGCGGCGATGGGGTCTTGGTTGGCGTTGGCAAGCCGCGCGGCTTCGTTCCAGTTTTCCTTGGAAACTTCGGTCAGTGCAGCCGCTAACCCAGCGCCGTTTTGTGACGGGGTTTGCGCGGACGCGGCACAAACCGCGAAAAACACAGAAAAAATTGCCGCCGGAAGACCGGAGGTCATAGATAAAATTCGCATATTGCCTCAACATTTCTTATATTTTTCTAGACCCATAACGGATTATGATCGTTTTGTCATGTTTTGCTTGCTTGATAAGGCATCAATTCGCCGTTAGTGCAGGTGAGACACAGAAAATGAAGGAGACCACTCATGTTTAAAGGATCTATGCCAGCGCTCGTTACCCCGTTCAAAAACGGTAAGGTGGACGAAGATGCGCTGAAGAACCTTGTTGAGTGGCATATAGCCGAGGGTTCCAGCGGAATTGTGCCTGTGGGAACAACGGGCGAGTCCCCGACCCTTAGCCACGGCGAACATGAACATGTGGTCGAAGTGGTGGTGAAAGCCGCGGCTGGCCGTATCCCGGTGATTGCGGGCGCGGGTTCCAATAATACGGCGGAATCTATCCGGCTGGCGAAACATGCTGAATCCGTTGGCGCGGATGCGGTTCTGGTGGTGACACCTTATTATAACAAACCGACGCAGCGCGGTTTGATTGCCCATTTTACGGCGATCCATGACGCGATCAATATTCCGATCATCATCTATAATATCCCGCCGCGCTCGGTTGTGGATATGACACCGGAAACCATGGGCGAGCTGGCGAAACTGCCACGGATCATTGGCGTAAAAGATGCCACGGGCGATATCGTTCGTGTGTCGGCGCAACGAATTTCCTGTGGCACAGATTTTGTACAATTGTCTGCCGAAGATGCGTCGGCGCTGGCGTTTAACGCCAATGGCGGGGTTGGTTGTATCTCGGTGACGGCTAATCTTGCCCCGCGTCTTTGTGCGGAAATGCAAGCGGCCACGGCCACGGGAAATTACGCTAAAGCGCTGGAAATACAGGATCGCCTTATGCCACTGCATGAGGCAATTTTCGTTGAACCCGGCGTTGTTGGTGCAAAGCATGGCCTGTCGGTTCTTGGAAAATGCAGCGACGATGTGCGTTCGCCATTGACGGGGGCTTTGCCGGAAACCAAATCCCAAATCGAGGATGCAATGCGTTTCGCGGGGCTGATCAACTAGGTCATGGCACCACGTAAAAAGGCAGATCCAAACAACAAGACCGTCGCGGAGAACCGCAAGGCGCGCTATAATTATGCCGTCGAGGATACGCTGGAATGCGGGATCATGCTGGAAGGTTCCGAGGTGAAGGCGCTGCGCGAAGGCAAGGCGAATATCGCGGAAAGCTATGCCTCGGTTGAAGATGGCGAATTGTGGTTGATCAATTCTTACCTGCCCGCCTATGAACAAGCCAAGACTTTTGGTCATAATGAACGGCGTCGGCGTAAATTGCTGGTGAAAAAACGCGAGCTGTCAAAACTGTGGCAGAGCGTTGGCCGTAAAGGCATGACACTGGTGCCGTTGAAAATTTATTTCAACGATAAGGGCCGCGCGAAACTGTTGCTGGGCATTGCCAAGGGTAAGCAGCAGCAAGATAAACGGGCGACTGAAAAGGCCCGCGACTGGAATAAACAAAAGGCGCGATTATTGCGTGATCGGGGATAGGGGACCGCTACAAGTGTTGTAGTTCAGGTCTATCCGGTAGGTCCGCCGGCTCGTTAAGACGGGTGACTAGACCGATTTTATGCAGCAATTTAAGAACCAGCCATCCGATATCCAACTGTCCTTTATATAGTCCCAGCCTCGCGGAAGCTGGAAAAGCGTGGTGGTTATTGTGCCAGCATTCGCCAAAGGTGATGATCCCAAAATGTTTGACGTTATAGCCCTGCACGGCGGCACCACTGATATGCCAATCGCGCTGACCTTGATTATGGGCAAAATATCCAATGATCCAATGCCCAAAAATTGAGGCCGTGACCCGCGCGCAAATCCCCCATGCGACCCAGCCCCAACCACCTAGTGCGTATAGGATCAAGGCAGGCGGAATTTGTTGAAGCATGAAGGTTCGCTCGAGGAACTGGTAAAACCGATTGGCCGTAATCCGGTCGGGATATTTGTATTCCGGCGGGATGGTCAGGTGCAGTTTGCAATGTAATTGCCACCAGAAATCATGAATGATCCCCTGTTGATGCGACAGAAATCCGTGGCACTCAACGTTCCGTTGCGCCCAGTCGCGCATGTCATGAGTGTGCATCATGGTCATCGGGCCACCGATCCCGACAAGGGTGCCGAGATAAACGAACACCCCCTCCAACCATTGTGGGCAGTCAAAAGATTC
>CAZYMT010000131.1:0-9034 GCA_964649035.1 uncultured Rhodobacterales bacterium | reverse complement strand
GGCTGGCCAGCGCGCCGAACCTCACACATATCATCATCTGTTCCACCCTGTCGCCGCGCTACGTTAAGGGCCTGCGTGATCGCATTCCCGCCCAGATTCATCTGCTGGACGCCCCGATGTCTGGCGCAATAATTGCAGCCAAGGAAAAGCGCTTGTCCTTTATGATTGGCGGGGCTGACGATGACATCACCTATATCCAACCGTTGTTTGATGCTATGGGCGCCCATTTTCACATGATGGGCGGCTTTGGTGCTGGCATGACGGGCAAGGTGCTAAATAACCTTGTGGCCGCCAGTTCAACCATTGCCACGCGCTTGGTCATGGATTGGGCCGATGATATGGGGATTGATGCGCGAAAATTGCTGGATCTGATGCATACTAGTTCGGGACAAAACTGGCTGGCCAGCAATTTTGACGATATCGAATTTGCTGCCCACGGTTTCGATCCGGATAATTCCATCGGCATCCTGAAAAAAGATGTCGAGAGCGCCGTTGACGGAGCCCCCGATAACGCCGATCTGTCGCTGCCAGAAACGCTTATCGCCGCGCTCGGACAGCTAAAACCGCGCTAGTCTTCCTTAATCGCGTATTTAGTCAAAAGTCCCATCTGGCTCATGATGAACCCAAATGTTGCCACTGGCAGTGCAAAGGTTTTGAAGGTTACCCATGCGTCGGTGCTGAACCCGCGCCACACAACCTCGTTGGCGATAGCAAGGGCTAGGAAAAACAGCGCGAAGCGTTTGGTAAAGATCATCCAGCCTTCACGTTCAAGCGCCATCGATTCACCCATCACATATTGCAAATAGCTTTGTCCGCGCATCAGGCCGAAACCCAGAATGCCGGAAAATAGCGCATATAGGATAGTTGGTTTCATCTTGATGAAGGTCGCATCGCGCAGCCACAGGGTCAGGCCGCCCATGACAATAACCATAATCGCCGTGATCACCGCCATTTTGGGTAGGGTCCGCGTCGAGAACCAGCTAATACCAAGCGAGATAAGGATCGCGGGGATGAACACTTTGGTGGCGAACAGGATTTGCATCAACTGGCGTTCCTCGTCACCGGTCCCTTCGGGGATATTGACCCAGCGATAGGACATGAAAAAGATCATCAACGGCCCCATTTCGAGCAATATTTTCACTATCGGATTAATCGTTTTATTTTCCATTTTTCCCCAACCGGTCTATCCACCGAATTCCACTATCACGGCCCCCGCCGCAATTATAGCCATTAATGTCGCGCGCACTGGTCCGACCGTCTCTTTCAAGAACAACCAGCCGATTAACGCAGCAAATACCGTCGAGGTTTCACGCAGCACCGCCGCCTCGCCAACCTTGTCCAAACGTGTTGCCAACATCACCGACCCGAAACTGACGAAAGCGATCGATGCGCCGATGAACCCGCGTTGCAATAATGGTTTGAGCGGCGGCGTTACCTCCATCTTCTGCCATCTGAGATAAGCAATAATCGGGAAAACCCAACCGTCGATAACAAAAAACCAGAAGAGAAACGTAAACGGATCCGTCGCGGCCCGCATTCCGAACGCATCATACGTGGTGTAAACGGCAACCAGAATGCCCGTTACGCCAGCAAACCCCAGCGCGCCCCATAATATTTGCCGATCAACCGTCGCTTTACGCAAATTCCACCCTGCCAGTGCAAAAATAGCGCCGGATAAAAGTGCTACACCAAGCCATTGGATGGGCGAAAAAACCTCGTCAAAAACAAAGCCCGCGAAAATCACGGTGACCAGCGGTCCGATCCCGCGCACAACGGGATATACAACCGTATAAGCCGCGCGCTCGTAAGCCTTCGCCATGAACCATTTATAGGCAACATGGATCACCCACGCTCCCGCCAGGAGCAACCAAAGATGCGCGTCTGGCATTGGAAAAACGAATAGCGCAATCGGCAGCGCCATCAGACAATAAAAAATATCGATAGCACCGCGCGTCAACCACGGATCATAGCGGCCCTTTTGCAGCGCTCCAAAAACAGCATGGGCTACGGCCGAAACCAGCGCCAGGATCATCGCCAGTTTATGTCCGAATTCCGTCCCCTCAATGGACAGGATGAAGTCGGTCAAGCGCCGACGCCTGTTAAGGCACGCGCGAATTCTTCGGGATCGAAGGCTTGTAAATCGTCAATGCTTTCACCAACGCCAATCGCATGGATAGGCAGACCCGTTTTATCCGCCAGCGCCACCAAAACTCCACCTTTGGCAGTCCCGTCAAGCTTAGTCATGACCAGCCCCGTAACGTCAGCGATTTCCGTGAACACCTTGGCTTGCGACAGAGCATTCTGTCCGGTTGTCGCGTCCAGAACCAACAACGTATTATGTGGTGCATCTGGGTCTTTCTTGCGAATAACCCGCACTATTTTGGCCAGTTCTTCCATCAGATCGGTGCGGTTCTGTAACCGTCCGGCAGTGTCGATCATCAATAGATCAATGCCGTCGGCCTCACAACGCTCCATCGCTTCATAGGCAAGGCTGGCCGGATCAGAGCCTTCGGGCGCGGTCAAAACCGGCACCCCGGCCCGTTCGCCCCAAACCTGCAATTGTTCAACGGCCGCCGCGCGGAACGTATCGCCAGCCGCAATTATCACAGTTTTCCCAGCGGCTTTAAACTGGCTGGCCAGCTTGCCGATGGTCGTGGTTTTACCCGCGCCGTTCACCCCAACGACCAAAACCACCTGCGGTTTTTTTGAATAGAGCGGCATTGGCTTGGCGACAGGTTCCAGAATTTTGGAGATCTCGTCAGCCAGCAATTGCTTAATCTCTTCAACGCCAAGTTTGCGCCCAAACCGCCCTTCGGCCATGTTCGCCGCAACTTTCAGCGACGTTTCCACCCCAAGATCAGCGGTAATAAGCAATTCTTCGAGGCTTTCCAACATCGCGTCATCAAGCACCCGTTTGGGGCCGGTCTTTTTCTCACGGCCCAATAACCGCCCGACAAAACTCGGTTTCGGTGCGGGTTCAGCAGGCGCGGCGGATTCTTCTACAACAGGTTCAATTTTGGCAATCTCGATAACCTCAGGCACATCAACCACGGGCTCCGGCGCAGGCGGTGCGGGAACGGTTTCTTCCGTCGCCACATCCTCCTCGATCAGGGCTTGTAACCCCTCGTCGATTTTCGAGGACGACCGCGTCAAACGCTGCTTCATTTTGGAAAAAAACGACATGATTGCTCCGAAATAGTTCCCAACAGACCTAATACGATCCGCCCAAGGATAAAAGGCCCATCACGTCAAAAATTTCGGCAAAAAACGATGGCTTTTCGCACTAAACCCTCGTATTTTTGCCCAGAATACCTATATGAGTATCAACTAAATATAAAACGAGGGAAATACTGATGGCGAATTTTGACGCGCAAATTAAACAATCTCAAGCAGAGGTGGAGGCCGCGCAGTCGAAAATCTCCGAACTCACCGGTAAAATCGAAGCGGCGCAAGTAAAGCTGAAGGCCGGGACCGATATCACCATCGATATCGATAATGCCTCGCTGGACGATGTGAACGCCCATGCCGACATTATGAACGCCAATATCGCCGAGCTGATTATGGGTCTTGATGATGTAACGGCTGGTTTTTCCAAAGATTTTGACGCGATGCGCAATAAAACCGGTTGGGAGAGCCTTATTGGGGTCTTTTCAAAGGGGCGCTCCGACAGTTTGCGTCAGGAACGTATCCGCACCGCCTCGATCGACGATAAATTGCAGGATTTGATCGGGAAATCCGATATTATCGTGACGCTACTGCAAGGGCAGTTGGCAACATTGAACGAGCATAAGGTTAAGGTTGGTGACAACCTGACCGAAACGCTGGCTGAACGCGAGGCAACGGTTGGCAAGCTGGAAGGCATCACAACTGAACTGAAAGCCATGGATCCGGCGATGATCGAGTTGGAGAATAAAATCTCGGTTGAACAGGACGCGGCAGCGCGGACAAAACTGGAAACAGAGCTGGCCGCCATGAATGCCAAATACAACGATCTGGTGCAGCGCGAACAGGTTGAACTGGCGCAATCGCAGACGCTGGAACGCTACATCGAAAAAGGTAAAACTTGGGTGGATTCATTACAAAATCAGGCAGCTACGCAGATGGTTTTGATCAATAAACTACAGACAGACACCAAACAGCGTGTGGTTCTATATGACGCCCTGACCAAATCGTTGAAAACAGCGCAGCAACAAGATGTTGCTCATAAAATCAACGAAATCGGTGTGGCGACAGACCAAGAAGCGCAACAAGCGATGGCGGCAATCGGGTCGGCAACCAACCAGCGCATGGCCGAAATGATGGAAGCCCACGAGGATCACATGGTTTTCGCCCGCAAGGTTCTGGAAGAAAAAGCCAAGTCGGACGAACGTTTCGCGCGGCGTTTCCAAACGATTGTCGAGAAGCACGACAAGAACCTTTACGGCGCATAAGTGGACCTAACCCTCGATCATAAGCCCCTGTCAGGGGCCGAAGCGACGCGTCGATATTTTGCCAAATTCGACCGGATCATTGGGCATATGGGGCAAGTGGCTGAGATCGCTGAGCGCGAGGGGACGTTGAATAATGCCGAGGCGGAGATCGTGCTTGGCTACCTCAAAAACCTGTCGGGGACGTTCACCGCGCTGTCCAACAAATACCTAATGGCGGGGCGCGTATCCGACATGTTGCCCGGATCGCTGACAGTGGACCGCAAGGATAGCGGGTTTCCGATCTATCAAGAGCTGCTGCAAATGGCCAATGATGCCCTGCAAACGGATCGCCATCTGCATAATCTGCCACCCACCGCCAAGCTGAAACAGGACATGGTTCGCCATATCCTGAACGAGCATACGATCCCGACCAGCCTGCAATATGCCATGTCGCAGCGCCTATATTACGAATATCTGGCGGGCGGGCAGATGTTCTGGGCGCAAAGCGACCCGCAGGCGCATTGGCTGGGCGATATCGATAAACGCCGGCGGCAATATCTGATCCACTGGGCCAGTTATGACAGTCAGATCAACATCCCCACCGTCTATGTGATGATGGTCGAGGATTCCGGTCGCACCGCCCTGCCCCGCGATGAACGCCGCTGGCCCAAGGCGCAAAGTCATCTGATGGCGCAGGCGATTGCCTCGCTGAAACTGGTGACAATTGCGCAAGGGTTTGATCGTGATTTTGACGATCTGCACCCAAAATACCTGCGCCGTTTCCATGTTGGCCCAATGTATTCGCACCGTTTCACAGAACAGTCCGGCCCATTGCGCGAAGTTCTGGCCGAGGCTGCCGGAAATGTCGGTGATGACTGGGCGCTGGCCTGGACGGTGGAAACGTTGGTGTCGGATCGCGTAGAACAAGAAAAATCCGGCTTCTTTGGATCGGTGGAACGCGAAATATTCCAGCTCGACCATTTTGGGAAAACCGAGGCCGAAACCGGATCAACCAACATCCACCGCTCGCTAATCCTGCCGGAGCGCCCGCACCAAGTATTGGAAGAACGCAACCCCGCCGGAATGCGCGGCGTGCGTAAATATGTCGTTGGCCCACAAGGGCAATTATTGAGCTATCGTTAAAAGGAAAATACATTGAGCAATCCGCAAGATTTAATGGAACTAAACGAAAAGCTAATCCGCGAGAAATACGAATCCGCGCAAGCGATGCTGGATGGCTTTGACCACACACCGCGTGTCGCCGCCAAGCGTGCCGAAGAACCCGAAGCTCCGCGTTCTCCGGGAATTTCCGCGCGCCGTCGTTTCCGCCAAACCACCGTTGGTCTGGTCACGCAATCGACCGCGCGGCCCGAAGGCGTACATATCATCAAGCGGGTCAATTGGGCCGATGATGATGACCCGATCACTAGCCCAATTCAGGCGACTGTCCTGCATTCTTTGCGCCGCGCTTTGGCAACAGCCGAGGTTGTCGCCGAACAATACGCCCAGCAAACCGGCCTGCAAGAACTGATGCGCGACAATTTTGCGGGTGTTCTTAGCTCATCGAAAACCGCTGAATTTAACGAACTTCTGGCCGCCGCGTCCCTGATTTCCTTGCATGTTTTCGCCAATATGACGTCTTACCTGCTGTCCTCGACGGACGCGGGCAGTGACACGGTTGAGATTGGCGAGGTCGAGGAAGTTCTGACTGACAACCCTCCACTTGCGCTGCATGGTGCGCTTTGGGAGCTGGATCAAGATATGGCAGCTTTCGCGGAAAACGACGCAAAACTGGTGACAGTGACGCTCGCGTTTTGTGAAAAACTGATGGAGAAAGTGGCGCTCAGGGCCAATGCCACCCCGCGCCTGCAAGCCTTCACCAATGTCAGCTACCGCGTCGAGGCTGACGATTTTAACATCACCGGTTTCACGCCTGCGCATCACGCAAAATCCACGCCGCTGACCATGACCTTCAAAAAACCGAACGAGGTGGTCGGCAATCACATCGCCAAATACCAATCGATGAAACTGTCCAAAATGATCATGGCGTATGATTTTGAACGCAAGCTGAACCCGTTCGCCGAACTGGGTGGTTTCATTTTTACCTTCATGGGTGACGGCAAGCCCGGCACGGGTAAGACGACGCTGATCCAGATGATGGCCGGATTAGTCAATGAATACTGCCTGAATGCGGGATATCCGTTCCGCTACCAGAACCTTTCGACCGACAGTATCGACAGCTATCAGGGTAAATCGGCGCAGAATGCTCGTGCGTTTATTAACAATATCATCGACCCGAATGTCATTGGTTTTGGCACGGTGGACGATATCGACCAACTGGCGGGTAAGCGCGGGGATCGGCAATCTTCGGCTGGGCAACTGGAAATCACGGCGGTCTTGATGGAGAGTTTTGCGGGTGCCAACACCGTGGTTCGCGGCAATTGCACTTTTGGGATGTTCTCGAACTACCCCGAAAATGTTGACGATGCGCTGCGCCAGCGGGCCGGTGCGCGGTTCCTTGTGGATGGGCCACAGACGCGCGACGATTATATCGACATTCTGCATTTGCTGATGGGCAAGAACCACAATATCCCGACGGGGGATCATGAATTGTTTGCGGCGCAAGAGATCAAGAAAGCCGTCGCGGCATCTTATGAAAGTTACGCCAAGCCCAAGGAAATAGGCCTGTTGAACGTCTTTGACCGTGTGAATTCCGAAATTGGCGAACTGGATACAATCGCCAAAATGGGTACCTATCTGAAAGGTATTCAGGACGCCGATGATCGTTTCACAGGCCGCGCCATCAAAAACATCACCGACGCGGTAAAAGTCCGCGCGATGGATTTTGAGCTGCCGGATGAATGGATGGAGAACACCGATATCTTCCTGTCCAAGGATTACGAAACCAAGAAAAACATGCTGTCCGAGCTGGCGAAGCCAATCACCGTCGACATGGTCATCCAGGAAATCAACCGCTACGCCGATAGCGAGTTCCGCTACGCCGACAAATCCGACGAGATCGCGATTGATAATATTGTTCGTGACTTTACTCGGCAGGAGGAAGCCAAGCGCCGTTACCTGGAAAGGAAGTCGGAGATGTCAAATGACTGAGGCAACGCTATCATCGATTCAATATTACCTAGTTTTCGCGATGGTATGGGGCGAAGCTATCCTTCTTGCGTTGGTGTTCTATCGTTATGTTGTAAAACAAATAAGTCGACAATGGATAGTTTTGGCGCTGATCGTTATTCTACTTGTTGTTATCTTCTTTGCAGGCTTCTCCGCGATTGCCCATCTCTTGGAGGTCATCAATCCCTCGCATCGGTTACCATTTCCAAATGACATCCAATCGACTGAAGACATAGCCATCTATATCGCGGCCCAAATGACAGAAAGACTTAAAAATTATAATCCTAGTTTGTTTGGCGGTTTGACAGCTGCAGGCATTTGGCTTGCAAGTCTTGTGATAATCTTTTTTAAAAAACCGATAAAGGGCAAGCAACTGTGATGCACCTAATTGAGTTTGATCTGATGCTCGAGGCCTCGCCAGCAGCAATAGAATGTGTGCCGGTATGACGCCTGAACTTCTCCAATCTATCCAGCACTACCTGCTCCTCGCAGCCATCTGTGGCGAGGTGATATTGCTTGCCACCCTTTTCAAGCGCTTTGCCAATCAGCGCATCCAACGCATTGGGGCAAACGTTGCCTTGTCCTTGGTCGCGATTAGTCTAACAATTATTTTTGGCGACAACAGATTTGGTATATTTCCCGAGCAGGTTGATGCGCTGAAAAACTTCGTTAGTCCTGCAACCAATTTCGCGCAGGCAAATATCGGAAGTGCGCCGTTCGACGTAAAGGACGATGTAAACGGTTCTGTGATTAACCTGATCCCACTGTTCCTTGGTTTGATCACCCTAAGTGCAATTTCCGTTTTAATTATGGTTACGATCCGTGAGTATTTAGCGCGAAAAAGAAAGAACGAACATATGGAACATTTCAAACGCAGGATGAACGGTTACAAATGATGCGTCTCGGTGAACATGATCTGATGTTTGGGAACCTTTTTGAGGTCGCCTTTCCGACGGTAATTGAAGGTTGTGCCATATGACAAACGAACTCCTCCAATCCATCCAGTTCTACCTGATATTCGCCGTCATCTGGGGGGAAATGGTTTTGTTGGCGATCTTGGCCAACCGGTATGTTTTGCAAAAATTCCAGAAGACATGGATTGACGTCCTACTGTTCCTAATTGCAGTCCCCGCCATTTTTTACTTTAGCGGTATGGCATTTGCAAAAATCCTAAGTTTTCTATTGGAGATCGAGGAGCAAAACAACCATCAGGCGGCGGGCTTCTTTTATGTCTTCATGGTATTGGGTTTGGGGATAAAATACATGTTCCATATCGTTTTTGGCGCGGTGCTATCTGTGGTAATCTGGGTCGTATCCTTAGTAATAATACGTGCGCGCACCCCCGCAGAAGGAGAGCAATTATGATGCGTCTTGTTGAACGTGGCCTGATGTTTGGAAACCTTTTTGAGGTGACCTCATCGTCCTTGATCGAGCGGTATAACCGTGCGCTAAAGCATCTGACGGGCAAGACCACCGAGCAGACCGAATTCCACATC
>CAZYMT010000130.1:0-9079 GCA_964649035.1 uncultured Rhodobacterales bacterium | reverse complement strand
CAATCACATTTTGTGATTGCTTCTGTGGACCAATATTGCACTGCGTTTTACACGCAGCGCCTGTTCCCGCCAGCGACAGACAAGTTTTCGACATCAACGCCATATACAGCGCCACGGCAGCGGCCCGTTCGGCGTCATTAGCAAACGTGCCGATCCACTTGCCAGTGGCGAACGGAAACGGCCCGACGCCCGCGACAAAATTAGGCTGGATCATCGCACTGGTGCTAACGATTTTTTCGATATCCGGAATGGTAGGAACCGCACTATTCCCCTCCATCAATATCGCATATTCGCGCCCGCCCATAAACCGCGCTGTCGGCACAGGTCGCCCAAAAGCATCCACATTCGCCAAACAATCCCGCGCCGGATCGAGGCAATCGGTCGCCCCAGCAATCGTCATGATAATCGTCCAAGTTCCCGACGAAATGATGGTGATCGGTTCCGCCCCCAGATAGGGCAAAAGCGAGGCATTTGAATCGTGAATTCCACAGGCAACGGGCGTATCCATCGGCAAACCTGTCACCGCCGCCACATCCGCCGTAATCGTCCCCAAAACCGATACCGCAGGCGTCATCGCTGGAAATAAATCCTGCCAGTCTTCACGATCTACCAAGCTAGAAAAATCCGCTGCCATCGGGTTCCACAAATCCGTATGTGTCCCAAGCGAGGTCACCTCGCTGGCCATAACCCCTGTCAGTCGCCACGCCCAATATTGCGGGTACATTAGAATTGCCGTTGCTCGCGCAAATGCCTCCGGAAATGTTTTTGACTGCCAATATATCTGCGCCCCAAGGTTCAACCCAATCGGCAATGGCGGCGACAAGGTTTCGCTAAAATCTGGCCGCGAATACCCGCCCGCCTCTGGCTCATCATATTCGTAATCGAGCACGGGTAGAACCAAATCATCCCCGTCGATTAAGGCCGCACACGCCCCATGCGTTGTAATAGACACACCGTCAACGCGATGTGCCGCTTGTAATTTACGCAAGGAATCGAGAATAAACTGCCACAGACCATCGATATCATAATGCGGGTACGGCGCGGTATTGATCACCGTATTCACCTTCGAAAACGCGGTAATCTGTTCCCCCGTCAACCGATCCAGCAAAACCACCTTGGCATTGGTTTTGCCAATATCGATCACCGCAACTTGTCGGATATCTACCACTTAACGCGCAATCTCTGGATCGGGTCCAAGCTTGCCCGCCAACCCTTGATCCAAAGCAGCCATAGCCGCGTGATCGTCCCTATCCAGACTAAACGCAATATCCAGATTTTGGCGAATACGTTCCGGCGTTTTACTGCGCGGGATTGCTATGCGACCAGCCTCAATATGCCAACGCAGAATTACCTGCGCCGACGTGCGCCCGTGCTTTTCCGCTATCGCGACAATCGCCGGATCATCCAGACAACGGCTACGCCCTAAGGGGCTCCAACATTCGGTTATGATGTTGTTGGCGGCGTGAAACGCCTGTTCCTCAAGCCGCTGGGTATAGGGGTGCAATTCCAATTGATTGATTGCAGGCATTATGCCCGTTTCGTCCGCCAAGCGCTGCAATTGCGTCGGGAAAAAGTTCGACACACCAATAGAACTTACCCGTCCGGCCTGCTGCAATTCAATCAACGCCCGCCAGCTTTCAACGTATAAATCCGTTGCGGGTGCGGGCCAATGCAGCATCAGCATATCCAAACGCCCAAGCCCCAATCGCGACATGCTTTCGTCGAACGAGGCCCTCACCTCGTCAAACCCATAGCGATCCGGCCAGACTTTGGTGGTGATGAACAGGCCATCGCGCGGGGTTTTGGTTGCGGCCAACGCCTCGCCTACCTCTGCCTCGTTCTTGTAAATCACCGCCGTGTCAATCAGTCGGTAACCAGCATCAATCGCAACCCCTGTCATTTCAGCGGTTGCGTCAATCGGGATACCAGCAACGCCAAGCCCCAGCACAGGGATAGTATTCCCGTCGGCCAACGTAATCTTCATGTGTTATCACTCAGCGATACCACGATCAATTCGAGATCAGATTCCCCCAACATTTCACGCGCATCGTCTGAAATGCCGTCATCGGTAATAATGGTGGTCACGCGAGATAACGGGCATAGAACCAGACTGGAACGACGGTGGAATTTGGCTGAATCGACCAACACAATCAGCTCGTCAGCTTGGTTGATCAGTTTCTCCTCGGCCTGCACGACCAGCGGGTCGGCCTCCATAATCCCAATGGAACTGACACCTTGTGCGCCCATAAAAATCCGGCGTGCAGAAAAATGTTTGGAGCCGTCATTTTCAAACGGGCTAAGGATGATATTTTGTTCGCGGTAGACCGTCCCACCGGGTAAAACCACCATGTTTTTCGTGTGATTCAACAAATGTTCCGCAATAGGGAACGAGTTCGTAAACACCTGCATCCGCCGATTAGACAGGTAATGCACCATCTGAAACGTTGTTGTTCCACCATTGATAATAATGTCGTCATTATCTTCACACATCTCGACAGCGCGCCGTGCAATTGCCCGTTTTTTGTCGATACTGACGCTGCTGTTAAACGCAAATGGCCGTCCGGCCAGACCCGCGGTCGGGGGGTGCAAAGTTTCAACCCCACCGCGAATTTTCCGCAGTTTCTTTTGTTCGTGTAGCGTGCCGATATCGCGCCGGATCGTTGCCTCGGAGGAATTGGTCAAGTCAACCAATTCACGCACAGTCGCCACGGGTTTTTCCTGTAAAACGCTTAGAATAATCAGATGTCGTTCACTCTCGTGCATATTTTCAAATCCTATAATTTCAAAAACCAGTGTTACGCAAAATTCCACCAATCTCAATCACAAATACCGCATATTTTGATTGAACTTGACGATTTCCCCCTGCACACTCCCCGAAACATTTACGGAGTCCCCAATGCCCAAAGTCACCAACCCCATCCTACCCGGTTTCAATCCAGACCCGTCGATTTGCCGCGTTGGCGACACATATTACATCGCAACGTCAACGTTTGAGTGGTTTCCGGGGGTACAGATTTTCGAATCTAAAGACCTTGCCAATTGGGAATTGGTTGCGCGGCCCTTATCGCGCGCCGACCAGTTGGACATGCGCGGTGATCCCGATAGTGGCGGCGTCTGGGCACCTTGTCTTAGCTATTCTGACGGACTGTTTTGGCTGATTTATACGGATATGAAACGGCATCATGGCTCGTTTAAGGACGCGTTGAATTATGTTGTAACCGCCCCTGACATCACAGGTCCGTGGTCCGAAGGTACGTTTATCAATGGCGCGGGTTTTGATCCGTCGCTATTCCACGATGATGACGGCAAAAAGTGGTATTTGCAGATGCTTTGGGATCACCGCGCCCGCCCGAATATTTTCGCCGGCATCACCATTCAGGAATTCGATCCCAAAACCCGCGCCCTAACTGGCCCGATTGAAACCATTTTTGAGGGCACCGATCTGGCCCTGACCGAGGGCGCGCATCTATATAAGCGTAACGGTTATTACTACATGCTGACAGCCGAGGGTGGGACTGGATATGACCACGCTTGCACCTTGGCGCGGTCGCGAAATTTGATGGGGCCATACCAAATTCATCCAGATAAACACATAGTGACGGCCAAGGACAATCCGCTACATCCAATCCAACGTGCGGGCCATGGCGATTTGGTGGAAACGCCCGATGGTGACACCTATCTGGTGCATCTTATGGGGCGACCAATCACCCAAAAACGCCGCTGTGTTCTTGGGCGAGAGACAGCAATCCAAAAGGCTGAATGGCGGGATGATGATTGGTTATATCTGACCGAAGGGCAGTTACCCGCCGTTGAAACCGAGGTTCCCGGAACCCCCGATGATACTGCGCATTGGGCCAAGCAGCATTACAGTTTTGACGGCTCAACCCTGCCAATGGATTTCCAATGGCTGCGCACCCCCGAACCCGATCGCATCTTTTCACTAACCGAAAACCCCGGCAAACTGCGTCTGTTCGGGCGCGAGTCTATCGGTTCATGGAATGAACAATCCTTGGTCGCGCGCCGCCAAACCCATTTCGATTATCGCGCCGAGACCGAGCTGGAATTCTCGCCGTCTAACGAGCGCGAAATGGCAGGTTTAACAGCGTATTACGGACGGCACGCGCTGTATTATCTGGCAGTAACCGCTCATACCGATGGCCAAAGGGAATTGCTGATCATGGCTGCTGCCGCTGATAATCCTACGGGGCGGCTTAGTTATCCAACCGATCCGGTGCAAATCCCCAATGACGGCAAAATCCGTCTTGCCCTGACCATCCAAAACGCCCGTTTGCAGTTTTTCTATGCCCTTGAGAACGAAGAACTGCAGCCGATAGGAAGGTCGTTCGATGCCTCGATCCTGTCTGACGAAGCCAGCATTGCCTCAAGCGGTGGTTGCTTTACCGGCGCATTTGTTGGCATATGTGCGCAAGATATCAATGGCACGGTAAAACCCGCCGATTTCAGCTATTTCGAATATGAACCTTTGAGGTAAAATGCCCCGTAGCTTTATTATTGTCGCCTTAACAATCTTTCCAACGCTCCTTGCGGCGGATCAATTTGCTACGGCAAGTATGGCGGAAATCGAACTGGGGCGGCTGTTGTTTTATGATCCGATCCTTAGCGGTAATCGCAGCGTCTCGTGCGCAACGTGCCACCATTCGACATTGGGAACGGCGGACGGTGTTTCGCTATCGCTGGGCGATGGTGCATCGGGGTTAGGACCGGAACGTATCGTTGATCCTGACAATATCCCGGAATCGCGCGTTCCGCGAAATGCCCCTGCCCTATTTAATCTGGGCGCAGCTGAATTTACCTCGCTATTTCATGACGGTCGCCTGGAACAAGATGATAGCCGCCCATCTGGCATCAGGACACCGCTTGGCGAAGAAATGGTGATCGGTTTTGACAGCGTTCTTGCCGCGCAAGCGATGTTTCCGGTGCTTTCACCGGATGAAATGGCTGGGCATTATTCCGAGAATGACGTGTCCAAAATGGTTCGCCTTGGTCGCTTTACCTATGAGGGTGGTGCTTGGGAAATTATCGCTGATCGGGTTGAGGCAATTCCAGAATACCGTGCAGATTTTGATGCTATAATCGGCGCGCGGCCCATTGCTTTCGCTGATATCGCCAACGTCATGGCGGATTTTATTGGGTTTGAATGGCGCGCGGATAATAGTCCTTACGATCAACATCTTCGCGGCGAAGACATCTTATCACAGGCCGCTCTGAAAGGGATGAAACTGTTCTACGGCACCGCCGGATGTGCTATCTGCCATAGCGGCGCATTTCAAACTGACCATGATTTTCACGCCATTGCAATGCCGCAACTTGGCCCGGGCAAAGCCGCTCGTTTTGAAACCCATTCACGCGACACTGGCCGCATGCACGTAACCGGAAATCCCGAAGATGCCTATCGCTTTCGCACGCCAAGTTTGCGAAATGTCGCACTGACAGCCCCCTATGGTCATGCAGGTTCATATCGAACCTTGGAGGCCGTTATGCGCCATCACCTCGATCCCGTTGCGGCGCTGATGGCGTATGACCGCACACAAGTTATCCTGCCTGATTTGGCGAATGCAAGCGATTGGGTGATCATGGATACGCCAGCCGAAGTTGCTGCGATAGCTGCGGCGAATGAACTGGCACCAATTACGCTAAACGATGAAGAACTGGCTGAAATCATTGCGTTTCTACATGCGCTTACCGATTTGGAGGGGGCAAAAGGACGGTTAGGCGTGCCCGCAACGGTCCCGAGTGGATTGCCACTGGATTAAGATACTCCCACAATATTTCTCACAAAGCCGCCACGAGACGTGTTTTGCTAATGATATAAAAAGTTGCAACCCTTGGGTGACTATCAACCAAAAGGGGAATTAAATGTATAAGATAGCTTTAACAACAACTGCCATTACGCTGATTGCCGGAATGGCTTCGGCCAGTCTGTCGGATGCCACGCAGTACTTGCCCGACTACGCAAGCCTAGTCGCCGGTGAAAGCGAGGGCTCTGGTACAGTTGCTTATGAAACGAGCGGAACGGGCGTTGATGTCGCCGTTGGCAATGAAGGGTCGAATGTCGGTAGCAATGGCACTGGCAATCCCAAGAATGGTGAGGGTGAGGGAACTGGCGGTGATGTCGCTGTTGGCAGCGAAGGATCAAACGTAGATCTTGCCGATACCTATGGAAATGGAACAGGTAACATTAGCGCAGTTGTCGGCGGTGATGGTACATCCGGCGTCACAGGCATTGCGCTTGAAGGCGATGGTTCAAACGTCGATGGGGATGGATCCGGTAACGCCCGTGCAGCTGTTGGCGATGGCAGTTCAGGCGTTACAATCGCGGCAGGTAGTGAAGGTGGAGTTGGGCAAGAATATGCCGCTAATAGCGACGGCACCAACCAAAACGCAACATAAGTTAAACACTGTTCATCCGCGGATAGACGGGTGAACAGACCTTGGGGTTATTGTTAGCGAACGGATATTCCGACCAGTTTAGAGCCATCACGCGATATGTGTAAAACCTGGTTAGCATCCGCGCCAAGCCATCCTGACACCACCCCATCAGGCCAAACGACCCGTATTTTTACGTCGGAAACTTCACCCAACCCAAAATGCAGTAATGTCGCGCTGCCACTTGCATGGCCTCCCCCAACGGTAATCTCGCGGTAGCGTGGGCTGTCATCCCCCACGATCTCAACCCATGCCCCAACGGCGTTTGGGTTGATCCCTTCTTGGTGGATATCCAGCAATAGCCAGTTACCCGCTTCAGTCATGTTTTCGTAAATTTCCATCGGAGCACGGCGATTTACGACCACCAAATCCAACCTACCATCAAGGTTAAGATCCACCAAAGCGCCACCGCGACTGCGAACAAGACTGGCAATACCTGCGATGTCACCTTTCTCCGTGAAATTTCCATCTGAATTTTGCATCAATAGATTATTCGGATCATCCATCGCCGAGCCCATCATTTGGTCGACATTCCCCTTGGCGATAAAAACATCGTCCAACCCGTCATTATCAACATCACCAAATTCCACATGCCATCCCGTTGACGGGCGCCCATCGCCGCCTAAATATGGCCTATGTGCCGTTGTACCACGATCAAAAGTCGCATCCACAAAGCTTGGCCCACCCCGCGTAGCATCAAGTACCTGCATTTTTTGATCGCCCATACTGGTCAGGAAAATTTCAGGCAAGCCATCCCCATTTAAGTCGCGACTGGCAATACCCATGCCCCAAATGCTGAAATTTTGCCATCCATCGTCAGTGTCGAATGGCCTAGGGGTTTCCTCCATTGCCCAAATTTGTTCCGAGCCGTCGCGCACATAATAATGTCGATCATTACTGACACGCAAATCTTGGCGGCCGTTGCGGCCCCAATCCGAGAACAACATCGATAGCGGGCAAAATGCCGGCTCCAATGCAATTGAGGCATCATATTTCGAACCCTGCGGGCGCAATAGAACATTTGTATCGCAGGCCTCAAATGGTCCGGCTGGATCATGACGGTTTACGTAATTACCAATTGCCAGAGTTGGGCGAATATTATCGCCCTCCCAAGTTGCGGAAAAGGCCGTTGTCCAACGTTGCGCAGTTGATAAGTTCAGCGCCTCGCTTGCATCATGGAACGCGCAATTCTTTCCCCCCAGAATAATCCGGTTTTCACCAACTCTCATCACAAAAAGATCAAGATACCCGTCGCTATTAATATCCAATGGATAGGCGCCCGTTACGCCCGTCAAACCCAGTTCTTCTGGTGTATTCTCAACAAATGAAACTTTGCCGTCTAACGCCGATTGATTGCGGAATAATTTGGCTGGCTCTTCACCACCGGCGACAAATAGCTCTGGCAATAAGTCCCCGTCACAATCGAATGTTGCGACACCGCCCCCGACAAAATATTCCCAAGCACCAACATATTCATGCGTAATCCCAAGGTCACCCGAGCGATTTACGAACAAAGGATCAGCTGTCGCGGCAACGGGCAATAGGGCTAAAAATACAAAACTAAACCGCATTATTTGACATCTCCTTCAACGCAATTTTGGAAACCCCTTCAACCGCATAAGCAGCTGCACCTAAAGACCACATTTGCACATCCCATTTATGTATCGAAATTTTCGGGGGTTCTGCCCCCATCAGGACTACCGATTTCCGCATTTCGTCCAATACCGCATCAATATAAATAGGATTATGTTCCATACGTTCACTTGAAAGGATAATGAGTTCCGGAGCAAATATATTAACCACATTTGCCAATCCCATTGATAGCATTCGCCCTGCTCGCAGGATAATCGTCCGGGCCATCTCATTACCGGAATCCGCTTCATGCAGCAAATTCCGCATTTGAAGCTGAACGCTTTCGCCTGCGACGGCCCCCATCGCGGTACTTGCCTCGCGCAGTAGCGCATAATCACCAACATATGCTTCGAGGCACCCACGCTGCCCGCACCGACATAACGCCCCATCAAGATGAACTTTGGTGTGCCCCAATTCCGCGCCGCGCCCGCTGGTACCCCGATAAAGTTCACCGTTAACCACGATGCCCATACCAACGCCCTGCTCGACCGTAACGACAATAAAATTCTGGACTCTTTTGCCAACGCCGTACCGTTGCTCGGCCTTGGCAACAAGATTGGCGTCATTATCCAAAAATATCGGTTTACCAATGATCGCGTTCAACATCGCGCGAAAAGGCACGTCACGTTCTGAAATGCTTGGCGACCAATGAACTGTACCATCTTCGGCATTAATCAACCCGGGCATTCCAACCCCAACGCCAGAAATATCAGCCAGTGTTAAATTCGCCTCAGCCAGCGCAGAAATCAAGGTTGAGTTCAGGAAAATCGCGGCCTCATTCGGTGTAAGGATTGGCGCTGGTGGTACTGCCTGATATTGAGAAATCCGCTTGCCTTCAAAATCCAGAATCGCAACGGAGGCCATCTTATCCGAAAGCTTCATACCGGCAACAAGATGCGCCTCGCCCCGAATTTTTAAATTGACGCGCGGACGTCCGCGTTTTGCGTTGGTCTTGTCAGGATCACCGGGAACTTCACTTACCAGCCCCTTAGCCAATAGG
>CAZYMT010000129.1:0-9250 GCA_964649035.1 uncultured Rhodobacterales bacterium | reverse complement strand
CCGGTTTCTGGCGTCAGCATGGTTCCGGTGATCGCCGAAAGCGCGGCACCCCCGCCAATCATAATCGACCCACCCAAACCAGACGCGCTGCCAGCCAGATGCGGCCGCACCGAAACAATACCTGCGTTTGCATTAGGCAAAGTCATGCCATTGCCGATCCCGACAAATATCATCGATCCAAAAAACGTCAGCGGGTGGATCACACCGGATAAGAAGAACCCCAGCAATAGTACCATCCCAAGAACTGTCGCACCGCTACCGATCAGCATCATCCGGTTCAGGCCAACACGTTTAGAGAACCGTCCAGCGAGGAAGTTTCCGAACATATAGCCAGTCGATACAAACATGAAATACAGGCCGAGTTGCGCAGAGTTCAGCCCGAAAATCGTTTCGCCAACAAAAGCGACTCCGCCTAAGAACGCAAAGAAAACCCCCGACGTAAACGCCGCCGTCAACGCATATCCCCAAAATCGTTTCGACGTGAATAGTTCAGGATAGGCCTTAAACTGCGCCATAAAGCTCTTGGATTTATGTGCGTTGGTTTCCCCCAAATCGGCCCAAACCAGCCACGTCACAAAAACCCCAAATACAAAGACTAGAACGAACGAGCTGTGCCAGCCAAATTGCTGCTCCAAAAACCCACCAAGCATTGGCCCGAGCATCGGGGCCAGCGACATGCCCATGGTGATATAGCCGATCTTACTGGCCGCTTCATCGGGCTCAACCATGTCGCGCACAACCGCGCGTGACAGAACCATACCGGACGCAATCGCCCCTTGGATCATCCTGAAAAACAAGAATACCTCGACGTTCGGCGCAAAAAGACAACCCAAAGTCGCCGCCAAGAAAATGCCAAATGACCCCAGCAAAACTGGCCGACGACCAAAACGGTCTGATAGCGGTCCGATGATCAGCTGCAAAACCGCAGTTACACCCAGATACGCCGAAATCGCTAGTTGCATAACGGCGTAATCGGCCTCGAAATACTTGGCCATTCCGGTCAGTGACGGCACAAATATATTCATATTCAACGCCGCTAATGCCGCGATCAATACCAGTGTGACAACATGAGGAGGCGTTTGCCGGCTAAGCCAGCCAGCATCTTTGGAAAAACTATTTGAACTCATGCCGCCACCCTATGCCGTTTTTGACAAAGCGCAATCGGAAACGCTCATTGTAAATCTGCAAATGCAGCCGTCATCCGCTCAACCGCTTCCACAACCAAAGCGCGCCGTGTTGCAATGTTGAAGCGCAAGAAATCCTCGCCGCCCGTCCCGAAAGTTGGCCCGTGGTTCGCCGCAATTTTGGCGGTGCCCTGAACACGATCCGTGAATTCCGCCCGAGTCATCCCCGTTCCCGAAAAATCCACCCAAGCCAGATAAGTGGCTTCCAACTGCATCGATTTCAAGCCCGGGATCGCGTTAATCCCCTCGTCGAAGATCCGCTTATTCTCAGCCAGATATTCCAACAACTCGGCAACCCAGTCGTCGCCGTCCTTATAAGCAGCCTCGGCCATGAACAAGCCAAAACTATTCGGGCTTAGACCGCCAGCGCCCATCGTCGCGGCAAATTTAGCGCGTAAATCTGCATCCTCGACAATCACATTGCCGATATGACTACCCGCAATATTAAATGTCTTGGTAACAGCCGTCAGGATCACCAGCCGATCCCTAATGTCGGGCGCCGCCAGCGACATGATCGTATGCTTGCCCGAGAACACCAGATCATGGTGAATTTCATCCGACACCAGAATCAAATCATGCTTCACACAGAAATCCGCAACTTCGCGCAGTTCAGCAACCGACCAAACCCGTCCACCCGGGTTATGCGGCGAGCAAAGAACTATCATGCGTTCGCGACCTGTCAACTGCGCCTCAAGCGCCTCAAAATCCATCTCGTAGCGGCCATTGCTATTAACCAGTTCACTTTCGACAACCACACGATTGCTGCCCTTAATTACCTTGGCAAAGGCATGATATACAGGCGTGAACAGGATCACCCCGTCGCCTTCCTCGGTATAGGTCTGCACACAAAGTGCCGTACCATTAACCAAACCATGTGTCGAAAAAATCCAGCTCGGATCAACTGTCCAGTCATGATGCCGTTGCATCCAACCACAAATCGCCTGCTTATAATTTTCGTCGCGCCCATAATAGCCATAGACCCCGTGATCGACCATGCCCTGCACCGCGTCAGACACCGCTTGGGGTGGCTTAAAATCCATATCCGCGACCCACATCGAAATTCCGTCCACGGGGCTAACACCGTAAATCCCCTCCATCATATCCCATTTAGCAGAATGGGTGCCGACGCGATCGATAATTTCGTCAAAATTGGTCATGATACTCTCCGGTTAATTTGCCCCCACGCTAGCGTTTTCACCAAAATGGACAAGAGGCAACTTGCACCAATCGGGCGCATCCCTTACATCCCCATTATGACAATACGAAATATCCTTATTCATCCCGATGCGCACCTGAAAAAGGTCTGCGAACCCGTGGCCAATGTGGACGCCGAAATCCGCAAACTGGCCGACGATATGCTGGAAACAATGTATGACGCCCCCGGGATCGGCCTTGCCGCGCCACAGATTGGCGTCTTGAAACGGATTTTTGTGATCGATTGTGCCGATAAAGACGAAGGCACGCCTGATCCGATGGTTCTGATTAACCCTGAAATTACGTGGGAATCGGAAGACCTGAATGTCTACGAGGAAGGCTGCCTTTCCATCCCCGAAATGTACGAAGAAATCACCCGTCCTGCGATGGTCCGGATGTCTTACCTAGACATTGACGGCAAAGCCCAAGAGGCCGAGTTTGACGCCCTTTATGCCACCGCCACCCAGCACGAGTTGGATCATCTGAACGGCATTCTGTTCATTGACTATATCAGTAAAATGAAACGCACGATGATTACTAACAAGATGAAGAAACTGAAAAAAGAGCGGGCCCGCGACTGATGCGCATAATCTTCATGGGAACCCCCGATTTTTCGGTGTCCGTGCTGAACGCATTGACAAAAGACCATGAAATTGTCGCCGTCTATTGCCAACCGCCCCGCCCCGCTGGTCGCGGCAAGAAACCCCGCCCCGGCCCCGTACAAACCCGCGCCGAGGAACTGGGACTGCTGGTTCGCCACCCCGTAAATTTCAAAGCAGACGAGGATCGCATAGCATTTGCCGATCTTAACGCCGACATCGCGGTTGTCGTCGCCTACGGCCTGCTGCTGCCACAAGCCATCCTCGACGCGCCGCGCTTGGGCTGCTTGAACATTCACGCATCGCTCCTCCCGCGGTGGCGCGGGGCTGCACCCATCCAACGCGCCATCATGGCCGGCGACGCGCAAACCGGCGTTTGCATCATGCAGATGGAAGCCGGATTAGACACAGGCCCCGTATTATTACGCGAAGCCATCGACATAACCTCGTCCGACACCGCCGGAACGCTACACGATAAACTGGCCGCTCTTGGCTCAAGCCTAATCGTTGACGCGCTAAACCGACTAGACGATCTGCCACCAGAAACCCAACCGGATACAGGCGAAACCTACGCCAAGAAAATTGACAAGGCCGAAGCCAAAATCGACTGGACCAAACCCGCCATAGAAATCGACCGCCTAATTCGCGGCATAGCCCCTTTTCCGGGCGCATGGTTCATGTTGTTGAACGGCGAGCGGGTCAAAGCCTTGCACTGCGAATTGGCAGGCGGCGCCGGACCTGCAGGCCAAGCCCTAGACGACGAACTGTTGATCGCCTGTGGCCAAGATGCAATCCGCCTAACGCGCGTCCAAAAAGCCGGAAAAGGCCCGCAAGACGCCAAAACATTCCTGCTTGGCACCAAGGTTCCAGCTGCTACAGTCCTCGATTAACGAAAGGGAACACCATGTTCTTTGCATTTTTCGGCTCGCTAATCATCGGCGGAATCGTGGGATATTTGTCGGAAAAATGGAAGCTTACCCATAACGGAATATTGCCAAGCATCATCATCTGTTTGGGTGGGGTTATCTTGCTCTATATGGTTCGTATTATGTTCAATTTAAGCTTCGGCAGCCCGGGGCTGGACGCGATAGTCGGCGCAGCGGGTGCATTAATAATAGTTCCAACTGCGCGCCGCAAAAAATAATCGCGTCACTTGATATAGCGCAAAGTCCACATGCCGATCCTCGCCTAGATTTTCCTTAGAAACCAACTAAGGAGCGCAAATAGATGGCACATACCCCAAACGAACTAAGCGATATTTTCCCAGACAAAGCTGATGAAATCCATGCCCTAAAGCTGGGAAATAACGAGTTCGCAGGATTATTCGAGAAATACCACGATCTAACGCGCGAAATTCATCGCGGCGAAACCGATGTTGAGCCGATGGATGATTTCCACCTCGAGGACCTTCGCAAGCAACGCCTATTGCTACTCGATCGAATTTCGCCGTTCCTGAAATAACTCAGAACGCAATACGCTGCACAAACCAAAACGCAGCAATACAAGCGATCACAATCGACATGGGAGTGGTAATAAATCGGCGATACCACTCCTTTTTACCAAACCAATATCCAAAGCTGACAAAGCAGATGGCGATGACCAACAATTGCCCCAGCTCCACGCCGACATTGAACCCGATCAGGCCCGCAACAAACTGCCCTTCGACGATACCAACCTCTTGCAGGACCCCAGCGAAACCCAACCCGTGCAGCAGACCAAACAGGAACACCACAACCGGTCGCCATGGGCTTAGCTTGCTCAGCAGTATATTTTCGACGCAGACATATAAAATCGACAATGCGATCAGTGGCTCAACAATCGAAGGCGGCACTGTCACGATCCCCAAGATACCAAGCGCCAGCGAAATCGTATGCGCCACGGTGAATGTCGAAATTTGCCATAGCAGAGGGCGCATCTGGATAGACAACAGGAACAGTCCGACCACAAATAGAATGTGATCCAGACCTTTGGGAACAATATGTGTGAACCCGATTGGAATGAAATCTTTAAACACCGACCATGCTGGTTGAGATGTCACCCCAGCCAGCGAAAACGGGTCGGAATTCTGCCCCGGTTGTAGATAAGATGAATAGGCATCAACCCCATCAATTGTCGTTACACGCACAATTAGCGCGCCGTACTCGCTGGCCCAACCGAACACCATTTCCTTGGCCCCAGCTGGCAGCGTTCCGGTGACAGTTAGAACAGTATCGCGCGATAATTCTGCATCCCCAACCTCGGGAATATCGACACTCAACAGCTTGATTTCCTGTGCGGCACCGTCCGTAACCACATGTAAATTCTCAAGGAAACCGTTTTTGAAATTCTCGAACTCGGCTTGCAGTTCAGCCGACGTCATCGCCCGCAACACATCATAACGCCCCGCATTTTCCGACTCGCTCGTGTCCTCAAGCTCAGTATCGATCTCGGCGATCAAGGCTTCCAGCGTCACCGTCATCTCCACCTCAAACCCGTCTTCGACCAAGTTAATATCGGCCACCGACGGGCGAATTTCATGGGCATTCGCCAATGGCGCCAGCATCACGATAAGTAACGTTAAGAGTATCCGCACAGCAATCATCCTTGACTTTCCCCATTCAAATTTGGACCATATAGGCCACTGCTTATTAATGGAAACAAAAATGCTGTTAAGAAATTTCTGCACCGCTCTCGTTTTATTGATCACGGGGCCAAGCCTCGCACATGAATTCTGGCTCGACCCCGAAGATTTCACCTTGGAAACGGGTCAGGAGCTAAACGTCGATATTCGCGTTGGCCAAAATTTTAGCGGAAACGCTTATAGCTTCAATCCTCAATCCCATTTCGATTTCAGTATTACCGACAGTGCAGGCAAACACCCAATTGACGGGCGTCTTGGCGACAGACCATCGGTACAGCTTGTCCCCGAAAATAGTGGGCTTCTGGTGCTAAACCACTTCTCAATTTCGCAACGCGTTACATATGACGAAGCTGGCAAGTTTGAGAGCTTCATCGCCAGCAAAGGTCTGGATTGGGTCTTGGAACAGCACCGCGCACGCGGACTGCCCGATACAGGTTTTAGCGAAGGCTATACCCGCTTCGCCAAATCTCTAGTCGCTGTAGATGGCGGGGCAGGCCAAGACAGTTTAACAGGAATGCCATTCGAACTGCTGGCCCTTGCCAACCCATATACCGACGACATATCCAACGGCTTACCTGTTCAGCTATTCTATAACGGGGTGCCAATGCCAAACATACAGATCGACATTTTCAATCGCACCGAAGGTGGGATCACAAAGACGCATGTCAACACAGATGCAAACGGCCGCGCGATCATCCCAGTTCAAAACGGTGTTTATCTAATTAATGCAGTTCACATGATCCTGCCAACCTCCGAGGAAATCCAGCGCACGAGTGCCGTTTGGCACAGCCTATGGGCCTCCATGACGTTCGAGATTGAGTGATTACCCCTCGTCCGCCACATCAACTTTCCAGCGTTTTAACAATAGGGAATTCCCGACGACACAAACGCTGGAGAACGCCATTGCCGCCCCAGCAATCGCCGGATTGAGCAACCCAAATGCCGCAATGGGAATGCCCACAACATTGTAAATAAACGCCCAAAACAGGTTTTGTTTGATCTTGCGTGACGTTGCCCGCGCCACTTGCAACGATCCCATCACCAATGTCGGGTCGGAGCGCATCAGAACAAACCCGGCCGTTTCTAGCGCCACATCCGAGCCAGATCCCATAGCAATTCCCAAATCGGCAACAGCCAAAGCCGGCGCATCATTAACCCCGTCGCCAACCATCGCAACATGCCGCCCCTCGGCTACTAGTTCTTGCAGAACCGCGACCTTGTCTTCGGGCCGCATTTCGGATTTCACTTCGTCAATGCCAACAATCTCTGCAATATGTGCCGCTGTCTGTGGGTTATCCCCCGTCAACAAAATCGTACGAACCCCGTCGGCTTTTAACGCGGCAACCGCCAATGCTGCCTTGGGCCGCGGCGTATCCCGCAGCCCCAGCAACCCAGCCATTTCCCCGTCTAGCGAGACCCAAACAACTGTCTGCCCGCCCTCGGCCATGGTCGCGGCTGTCGTCAGCATTTCATCACTAGGCGCGTTCACGGCAAAACCTTGTCGTCCGATGCGAACCACTTTTTTTGCCACTGTTGCCTCGATCCCTTCGCCAACTTTCGCGCTAAAATCGTCAGGGGCCGACAGCCGCAATTCACGCGCAAGCGCTGCCTCAACTATCGCCTTACCCAATGGGTGTTCCGAGCCAGATTGGGCGGAACCAGCGGCCGTTAGCATGACCTCCTCCGAAACCCCAAAGCTCTTGATTTCAACCACTTCGGGACGCCCAATCGTCAGCGTTCCGGTCTTGTCAAAAACCACCGTATCAATATTCGCCGCCCGCTCCAGCGTCTCGACATCGCGGATCAAAATCCCGTTTTGCGCGGCAACACCAGTACCCGCAACCAGTGCGGTTGGCGTCGCCAATCCAAGCGCGCAAGGGCAGGCAATAACCAGCACCGCGATCGAGGCTGTAAACGCCTGCTCAAATCCAGCACCGCTCGCTAGCCACGCAAACAACGTCACCACGGCAACACCCAAGACCACCGGCACAAAGATCGAGGCAATTTTGTCCACCAAGCGCTGTATCGGCGCCTTGCCCACTTGTGCTTGTTCAACCAAATGCGCGATCTTTGCCAGTGTTGTATCTTGTCCGATTTTCTGCGCCCGAACCCGCAAAAGCCCAGTGCCATTGATTGATCCGGCAATCACCATATCGCCGCTTTGTCGCACCACGGGCATGGATTCGCCGGTGATCAGACTTTCGTCCAACTCACTGACACCGTTTATTATTTCGCCGTCTACCGGCAAACGCTCTCCTGGTTTAACAATCACCACTTCGTTAATTTTCACGTCCGAAATGGCAACTTCAACTTCTTCACCAGCGCGCATAACCAATGCCCGCTCCGGCCGTAAATCCATCAACATCCGTAGCGCCGAAGACGCCGATTTCTTCGCCCGCGATTCCAGAACCCGCCCCATCAGGACAAGGGTGATCACAACAGCCGAGGCCTCAAAATACAGATGTCCTTGCGCTGCGGAACCCAAGGTCGCCAGCATCCAGAAGCTATAGAAATACGCCGCCGTGGTGCCCATCACCACCAGCTGATCCATATTCCCAGCCTTGGCTTTCAACGCATGCCAAGCCGCCACGTAAAACCGGGCGCCAATCCAGAACTGAATGGGGGTCGCCAGCGCCAATTCGATATAGGGTGACAAATGAAATTTGACGCCACCCATCATCATAAGCATCTGTAAAATAAGCGGAAATACCAGCGCCATCGCCAATAACAATTCACGCATATCCGCATCACTTGTATCAACTTCACCATCAAAATGCGCCGGATAACCCGCGTCCCCTGACGCCGTCGCTATCTTGTTTGCATCCGTCAATTCCGGTGCGTACCGAACCGATGCGGTCGCCAACGCCAGATTAACCTCCGCGGATAACACCCCCTCAGCGGCATTCAGCGCCTTTTCAACACGACCAGCACAGCCCGCGCAAGTCATTCCAGATACGGCGAAATTTATGGTTTTGGGTTCAGCATTCATGATGGTTACTCCTAGAGTCAGATATAGGTCGTTCCATCACCCAATTAAAGCCCCGTTTTCAAAGGGCTTGGATCGCCGCCCGCAACCCCCTATAAGCATCCAGAAACCAAGCGGAGGACCAATATTATGCGGACAGCGTCAATCGAAAGGAATACCGCCGAAACTGCGATTTCTGTAGAGATCAACGTGGATGGAACAGGTATCTACGACAACCAAACGGGCATTGGATTCTTTGATCATATGCTTGACCAATTGTCGCGCCACGCGCTGATCGACATGACCATCCGCGCCAAGGGTGATCTGCATATTGACGACCACCACACGGTCGAGGATGTGGGCATCGCATTGGGCAAAGCTCTCGCACAAGCTGTTGGAGATAAACGAGGAATTCGCCGGTATGGCTCCTGCACGTTGGTCATGGACGACACGTTAGTGCGCGCCGCCCTCGACCTGTCGGGGCGACCATATCTGACGTGGAAAGTCGATTTTACTGCCAGCAAGATCGGCGCATTCGACACAGAACTTGTGCGCGAATTCTTCACCGCATTTGCGATGAATTCGGGCATGACTTTGCATATTGAACGCCTAGACGGAATCAACAGCCACCACATCGCCGAGGCCGCCTTCAAAGCTCTTGCGCGCGCCTTGCGCGATGCGCTAGAAA
>CAZYMT010000128.1:0-9271 GCA_964649035.1 uncultured Rhodobacterales bacterium | reverse complement strand
GGAATGGCCAAGCGCATCGAGGGGCAGGATATCGCGGCGACGAAGGCTGCGAACAGGCGTTTGGCCGCGTCCCGGGCGGGCCGATTCTAGGTGCAAATCCATCTCAAGTTTGGTGGCTATGCGCATTTCGATTTTGTCGGGCTGGACCTCGAACCGCACGATTTTGCCGATTAGACTGGCAAGGAGTGGGTCGTTTATTGCATCGCGCAGATAGGCGTTCGGGGTATTATTTTGTTTGGCCCGCAGATTGACATGCGATAATGGAGTTTGCGGTTCAATACTAATGACCCCCGCAACATGGGGCAGGTCATTGGGCAGCGTTGGATAGATGATGATATCGGTGATCGCTGGTGGGCGAGAACTGAAACCATCGGCCACGCGAAGTGTGCCAAACCCAACACCAAGGTTCAGCGGGCTATAAGCGATATGGGAAAATATTTCGTGCGAGGACACGGTGTTGATGTTCTGGGCGGCATATTGTTCGGCCTGCTGGGCGAACAGATCCTCTTGGGCGCCGCCAGATGGGTGGAATGCCAATTCGTCATGTGCGAATGGCATCGTATCAAAGACCATCTGGAACGCGAGGATTGTATATTTGGCATCAATCGGGTCGGTTGGCCAGAATTCAACTGCATAAAGACCGGGGGCACCGTTTGGTAGGGTGAAACTGTCATGGGCGATGATGCTGCCGACGATAAATTTACGGTTTTGGGTAAAATAAGTCAGCGGATTGAACTCGGCTACGGTCATTTGCCCACCAAGAACATCGCGGATAAAATAGTAATGCAGCGGATGATTATTGGAATTCATGTAATATAATTTTGGACTATCTGTATCCACCCCGATGATAACGAATTTCACCTCGCGGACACCCAGCGCACCAGGAACGTCATCGCGGCTTGCTAGCGCCACGAATGTTGCACGATCTGGGATCGTTGCCGCGCCGTTATCGAAAGTCAGCTCCTTGGAGAGCATAATTCGCATTTGATCATCAATATTTGAAACACGGGCATGTCGAACACGTAAACCGGTTTTATCATTTGCGCCCAACGGCAAGACCGGTGCGCGCGGATTTTTTGGGGCGTGGTGGGTCATTCGGGCCTGCCTGCGTCAAAAATGCTCTGTTTAATATCTAGGGGGCATGGTTAGGTGTCGTAAACCATTTGTCAACGTTACGGGAGGGTAACATGTCATTGAAAATAGTCGGGGCCGGATATGGTCGTACGGGCACGAATTCGTTGAAACTGGCATTGGAACAACTGGGTTTTGGGCCGTGTCATCATATGTTCGAGGTACGTGATAATTTTGAGGAACAGGTGGTTTATTGGGAGGATGCGCTGGCTGGCAAACAGATGGATTGGGATAAGGTTTACGCGGGTTTCCAGTCACAGGTGGATTGGCCGGGCGCGCATTATTGGCGCGAGGTTGCAGCGCATTTTCCAGATGCCAAGGTGCTTTTGTCTGTACGTGAACCCAATGGTTGGTTCGACAGTTTCACCAAGACAATTGGCGATTATATGAACAAACGCGGGGAACACGGGGACGAGCAGCGCAATCGGACCTCAAAATTTGTCTACCAGATGATCGGCGAGGAAACCTTTGATAACAAGTATAATGACCGTGAATATATGGTACAAAAGTTCAACGACCATATTGCCGTGGTGCAGGCCGCGATCCCTGCGGATCGGTTGCTGACATTTGATGTGCGCGAGGGCTGGGAGCCGTTATGTGCCTTTCTGGGCGTTGGTGTGCCGGACACGCCATTTCCGCGTTCCAATAGTTCCAAAGAATTTAAAGAACGTGTAGCAGCGGGGCCCGAAACTTAAATGGCGAGTAGTTCAGAACAGCGGCGGGCCTATACGGGGCCAGTGATTTTCAGTCACGGGTTTCGAGTGTTTTTTCTAGCGGCGGGGGCTTGGGCAGCAATTTCGATGCTGATCTGGGTCGTGACTATTTCAACGGGCAGCGTTCCGGGGATCGACGTTGATTGGCATATGCACGAGATGGTTTTTGGTTATACCACCGCCGTAATTGCAGGGTTTCTACTGACGGCCGTGCCAAACTGGACGGGGCGAATGCCGGTTGTCGGTTGGCCGGTTTCCGGACTGGCGGCGGTTTGGCTGGCGGGGCGGATTGCGTTGCTATTTCCATGGTCGGCTGGCGCGCTTATTGACGTTAGTTTCCTGCTGATCCTTGGCGCGGTGATCGCACGCGAAGTTATTGCCGGTAAAAACTGGAAAAATCTGCCAGTACTGGCGCTGGTTATGTTGCTGGCCGTTGCTAACGGTGTGTTCCATTACGAGGCATTAAGCGGCGGGGCTTACCGCGGTTACGGTATTCGCGCCGGCGTCGGGGTGATTGTGTTCCTGATCTCGCTTATTGGCGGGCGGGTTATTCCCAGTTTTACCCGCAATTGGTTGGCGAAACGTGGCGAGGGCCGCCTGCCCGTGCCGTTTAATCGCTATGACAAGGTAACTTTGCTGGTCAGCGGTGTTTTCATCATTTCATGGATTGCGGCGCCGGAATTCTGGCTGCTGCGCGGGCTGGCGATTGTTGTTGGGGTTTTGCATCTGGTGCGGCTTTCCCGTTGGGCTGGGGATCGGACATTTGCTGAGCCGTTGCTGACCATTCTGCATGTCGGATACCTGTTTATTCCGGTTGGATATTTGATGATCGGATTTGGCGCTGGCGTGCCGCATGCGTGGACAGCAGGGGCTGGCGGGGTGATGACGCTGGCGATTATGACACGGGCCAGTCTGGGCCATTCGGGGCGGGCGTTAACTGCATCGCGTGGAATCAGCGCGATTTACGTCATGGTGGTGCTGGCCGTTGTAACCCGAATATTGGCGGAGTTTTTCCCAGGCAGTATCGGGTTGCTGCATCTGTCGGCAACAACATGGATTCTAGGGTTCGCGGGGTTTGTTGCGGTGTATTTCCCGTTGCTGACCCGCCCAAAACCTTAGTTGAGCGAGATAAAACCTCTGCTGCAATCCGATACACCGAACTCGGCTTCCACAGAATGTGAGTGGCCAAAATCAAGCAATCCCCACCCTAATGAAATAACCGTTTCAACCTGCTAAAATCTGTAACTTAGGCGAGATTCATCTTTGATGGGGTAGAATGTGAGGGTATGGTAAGGGTCATTTAGAGAAGGGACACCCAATGTTTATCAAATCATTTCTTATTGTTCTAATATCGACATTTATATCAGTAATGCCCGCCAATGCTGAACTCTCTTCCAAAGCGCAAGAATTAAAGTTGCTATATGAAGAATTTCGAGCCTTTAAAGATGACGCGGAATTCATCGAAGTTGGATACGGCGGTTGCTGTAAGTACCACGACTGGGCGGACCGAGTTCTATCGCTCGATGAAAGTTCATTCCTCGAACTGTATACAGAACTGGGTGTCGCCCCGTCCGAGTTGTGGCAACTTGGGAAAGAATATTATCGCGGTCGCAGTAATGGCGAGCAGGCCAAGCAGTTAGAAACAGCTTTTTCTTTGGCACTAAATGATTATCAAATGGTAGATGGAGAAGGGAAGGTAAGTAGCGGTGACGATTTAGGATGTTACATGTTGGATACATTCAGCGATATTTTTCAACACCAAATGAATTCAAACTTCGAGATAGCCGAGGAAATTATGCGCGGGCCTGATTGTGAATTCGTTGTACGAAATACCATAGTGCAAGGGCCGCTGGATAGGCAAGAAATTACACTTGCTGAAGGCCTGTCTCCAGAAGGATACGTTTTGGTTAAAATACCGGATACAAATGATATTTGGATGAGTGCCGACTCCGTTACATTTTTTGGAGAAGAATGATATCGCATACGCAACCTAACGCGCCGCTACTGGAGCGTAATATTATTACAGAGGCGAACGTATGCTGCGGATATTTCTAACGATTATGGTCGGCGTTGTGTTGGTGGCCATGATTGCTGGCTATCTGTTCAACCGGAAATATCGTGCTCAAATCGCGGCTGCGGAAATCCTGTGGGAGGAGATTTCCGAGAGTGCCGCCCCCTCCCCCAAGTTTGATCTGAATATGATTGATGGGATGCCCGAGATTGGGCAGCTGTATTTTCGCCATGCGATTGCTGTGGGAACACCTTTGTCAAAGGTTGTGGAGCTGTCAATGTCGGGTGAATTTATGCTGGGCGAAAAAGGCGCGACCAAAGTTTTTGCAATGGAGGCGCGCCAGATTTTACGCGGACCAGACGCATTTGTCTGGATGCCGCTATTAACGTCCGGGCCGATGGTCATGACTGGGGTGGACAGCTTTTGGGATGGGCACGGGGTGACGCAGTTTTGGTTGCAAGGGCTTATCCCCTTGGTGCAAGAAGCAGACACGCTGGATATCAATCGCTCGGCGGCGGTACGTCCGGCGATTGAGGCTGTTTGGGTGCCAGCCAGTTTGCTGCCCCAAAACGGGGCGAATTGGGAACAAACGGGCGTAGATACTGCCGCGATTACGTTTGACAACGACCCCTTTGACGTGAGGGTTGAATTGAAGTTAGCGGCTGACGGCGCAGTTCAGGAAATCTGGGCGATGCGTTGGAGCAATGCCAACCCCGACAAGATATTCCAGATGCAGCCCTTTGGCGGGTTGGTGCACGGCGAGGCGACATTTGGCGGGTTTACTATTCCTTCGCATATCGAGGTCGGGAATAATTTCGGCTCGGACGCCTATTTCCCGTTTTTCATCGCGACATTGAACAGTGTGGAATATTGGTGAACACACCTTGATTACCACCCATACCCACCCTATATATAAACCGTTCCCTCAGGGACTATGGTGATAAACGCGCATGTAATAAGCGGTTCGGACCCGGGGGCGGTACCCGGCGACTCCACCAAATATCCGTCATTTGCGGATCATGGGGTCGAAATAGGATCGACGGACGTCTAAAGATGTTAGCTTTTGCTCGGTTGACTGCCACCGTTATCGGCGTAAAATGTACAATTGCAAATGACAATCGTGCTCCAGTAGCTCTTGCAGCGTAAGCTGTCGGAAAAACTGAAAACTTAGTCCAGTACTCTTAGCGGATGCTGGCGGGGTTCGGAGGCACCTGGCAACAGAAGCCTTCACTTTATTTCCCAGATACCGTAGCTTTATCCGCATCGTAGCTAGGATTTTTTGATATGCAATTTTTGAATATTCTATTTGCCGTAACCCTTGGGGTTTCCCTTCCGATAATTGGCCATGCTCAGTCTGCAATTACGGACCGCGAAGTCGGCCAGATAGAGAATTATTTTGCCTCCTACGGGACCGTTACAAAAATGTATGCTGGGGAATTCAAGGGGTTTTATGTCTATCGATATGATCTTAACTATTCTGACGGTAGTGGCACAAGTACGGTAATGGCGCTGTTTAATTCGGATGCGCAGCAGGTTGAATATCAGGCGGAAGGATTTGTTTCCACATATTCACCACATGATTGTTCGATGACTTTGGGGATATGCGTTTATGAGCAAACGCTCATGTGGGCAACTGACGAAGAGCCTCTCGTTTCGCAAATTGAACGAAACACGCGGGTTGAGGGCGAAATTGTCTACTATACCGAACGTGATCTGGCCAATCCTGACATAATTATCCGCGATACTTGCGCAAAAATTGATGAATTTTCGGCGATGCAGGTTGAATACGATCTTTTCCCCGAAGGCTTGGTTATCTGGTATGTTAAGGATAACGGCGATTTACCCGCTGGAATGACCCCCGAAGAGTTGGTGGATGCAACATGTCCGCAGTCAGATCGGAAAGTATCCAACAAATGATTTGGCCGACGATCGCTGGCGCATTTTTTGCTTTGAGCGTTGCGACATCCATAAGCGCGCAAACCGCAGATTTGACCACACTTCCCGCTGGCTTCGAGTTCGTCGCGCGCTCCGACCGGGGGGAAACGCATGTGCGGTATCTTGGGCCGGATGGGGATTTGTTCAAGTTTGAATTTCTGCGCCCCAATTCAACCAAGGGAAAGCGGGTGTCGGATATTATGTGGGTAAATCGCGAGAGCCAAACGGTTCACATTGACCGCCCCAATGGCAACGAAATCTATACGCCACATGATTGCGCACCAAGTTTGGTTGAGTGTAGCTATCATGTCAGATGGAATAGCGGCAGCGAGGACGATGTCTTGCGGACCGTCAATGTGGTCGGTGACGTGCAAATTTCACGGGAATATTTGCTACGTGGTGGCAAACTGGTACTGTGGAATAGGAACTGTATTACATATGATCAGTACGGATTTTGGATCGACGCAGTAACCACATATTTTGATAATAAAGAGTCCTATTCGCGACGGGTTTCATCATCGTATGATATCGGCACGCATACGTCATTTGATGAGTTGCGCAAAATATGCGAGTTTCCACCGGAACTGCTGTCCTAAAATTTGAGTGGAGGATAAATTGCGTGTATTCTTGATATTGTTTTTCAATTTCATTGTATTTCATATAGGCTCGGCCAGCGCAGAACCTGTTGATTTGAACAACATTCCCGACGATTATTCGTTTGTATCGCGCGGTGATACTGGAACCGTAATTTTAACTTTTTTGGGGCGCGACGGCGATCTGTTTAAGTTCACACAAGAAACAGACGATTCCCGTGGCCAGCCAGACATTCAGCAAGTTTGGGTGAACCGTCGCAGCCAGACCGTTCGCGTAGAAACCAACACATTTACCGAAGAATACCTGCCACATGATTGCGCGCCGATCATTGGCAACTGCGACTTCACTGGCGTAAGTAAGGAAAGCGGCGAAACATTTGCACATCGCGCGACTTTTCTTATCGGTGATGTTTGGATTGACCGTCTGAGTATATTGATAGAAAGCGAAATGCTTTTCATCTCGCGAAGCTGCACAACCTACGACGAGTTTGGTTTCTGGGTTAATTATGTCTATGAGGAATTCGACGGGACAACGGGATTCGGTAAGCGGGTTTCATCCAGTATCACGCCTGCGGAAACAACCTCGTTCAAGAAATTGCAGGCGATGTGCCGTGACGCAGAGGGGTTAACGTCATGAAATTGATTTCGGTAACATATATGTTGATTGCAATGGTTTTGGCGGGTTCGGCCCAGGCCCAAAATATTGACCTGAACAACATGCCTGAAGATTACACCTTCATTTCGCGCGGGCATAATGGCAATGCTACGATCACGTATCTGGGGATAGATGGCACGCTATTCAAATTTCGGTCGGTTCGTGACGATAGCCTCGGCCACCCCGAAACGCTGCTGATCTGGACTAATAGCGAGAGCCAATCTATTCGCCTGGAATGGCCAGACGGTACGGCCAAAATGTCCCCGAACGGGTGCGGACCATCCTTGGGCGAATGTAATTTTATCGTTCGACATTCAAGCGGCACAGTTTCCAAACGAACCCGCGTGACATTCATGATCGGGGATGTCTGGGTGGATAGGCTGTATTTCATCATTGACGGAAAACGAGTCTATCAATCGCAAAGCTGCACGACGTTTGACGAATTCGGTTTCTGGATCGATTATGTCCGCGAAAGCGCCAACGGCGTGATGGCTTTTGGTGAGCGGGTGCAGTCGTCAATAGATGTAGGCGAAACAACACCATTTGAAGATTTGCAAAATTTATGTCGGGATGCCGAGGAGTTTGTGTCGTGAAATATGCTTTGGCCCTATTATTGTTGGCTGTCCCCGCTTATGGCCAAGATTTTGATCTGACGGAAATGCCTGAAGGGTACTGGTTTACTGCGATCGAACATGACGGCGCTTCGATTGTTACCTTTTTTGGAGAAGAAGACGGCTTATTTCTGTTCAGTTTTGTGTCCGAAAACGGCGACAATCCAACGAAAGTCACAATGTCTCAAGCAAATCGCGCCAGTCAGTTGGTGGAATTTTCAAACGAACAAGGCGGCGCAGTTCTGACACCGCATGATTGCTGGCCACAAAAGGGGCGGTGCGAATATTTAGCGACCTACGAGGATGGTATAAGTGTCAAGATCAGTAGCGAAACCTATGTGGAGAATGGGGTCTGGTTTCATCGCCGGTTTGCCGAGGATGAAACAGGCTGGTATGAAATTGAGCGCGGCTGCGCGACGATTGACGAATACGGTTTTCCGATAGATTTATATATCGAATACGGAGATGGTCGGATTGAGTGGTCCACACGTGAAACCACCCAAGGTCAGCCGGACTCTCGGGCCGATTTCGACGCATTAAAGGCCGTGTGTAAAAACACCGAGGACTTGTTTTCGTAAAATCTAGGCTATCGCACCAAAGGCAAATCCTGCGGCCATTGCCCCGAAAATCCCCAGCGCCATATAGGTGAAGAATACGCGGGGTTTCACTAGTGACCAGACAGCGGTCATAGCGGGAATACTACTTACAGCACCCGCAACCATGAAGGCCATTGCAGCGCCAGAGGCCATGCCCTGTTCCATCAAGCCGGCCAAAAGTGGCGGGGCGACGTAGCCGTTTAGGTAAGCCGGGGCACCTATCAGCGCACTTAGGATAATGGGTTTTGGCCCCTCGCCGCCAAGAAGATTGGCGATTAGGTCGGCTGGGATATAGGTGATCATGATGCCTTCAAGCAGGTAAGCGAGGGTCATCCATTTCAGCAGGAATATGCCGTTTTCCTTCGCCGTGTCAGCAAAAGCAGCGCGGCGCGGTTGTTCTTGCCAGAATTTCCAGACGGGGCGGCCTTCAAAACCTGATGGACCACAACCGCAGCCACCGCGTTCCTTGACACGAAGCGGATCACCGAAGCTGCCGCGTTTAACCATAAAGCTGACGATGAAACCACCGGCAAGGCCAAGCAATACCGCGCCGACAGCTTTGGCTATGGCGAAATTCCAGCCCAGCGCGCCGGCCGTAATAAGCAGGGTCGGCGGGTCGATAAGCGGGGAGGACAACCAGAATGCCATAACCGGACCAAGCGGAACCCCCATTGCCAAAAGGCCGGCGATAAACGGGATAACTTCGCATGAACAAAACGGCGCAAGCCCCCCCATTAGCGCGGCGAGGACAATCATACGGCGTTCGCGACCTTTAAAAGCTTCGGCGATGATGGCCTCGGCACCGCTGGCTTTTAGGTACGCGATGGAAAGGACGGCGAAGACGATATAGGGCATCGTTCCAAGCAGGGCTTTTATACCGATTTTAAGGACGTCCGGTGCGCCGGATGCATCGAATATGAACAGCGACGCTGTGATGAGCACGATCGCCCCCCAAGGGGACCAGAGGAAGGATAGGCGTTTGGCTAGGCTTGGTTGCGAGAGGGTTTGATCAGACATTTTCTAGCT
>CAZYMT010000127.1:0-9340 GCA_964649035.1 uncultured Rhodobacterales bacterium | reverse complement strand
GAAGAGATCGTATTCTGGAACCCGCCCAACACCACGCATTACATATTGCTGGATCGGCCCGAACGGGGGCGTGATGATTTGCTGGCGCGGATGGATGGGTTTTTGAATTAGGTGGGGTTAGGCGGAGTTTGTCTGGTGTAAGGACGAATCTAATTTTCGTTGCACTCACTCCAACAACCGCTTTTGTCAGATAGTAACTAGCTTGGTATGATTAATCGGTTCATTCAGACTGCGGCATCGGGCAACATGGCTTCAATTCTGACACTGACTCCTCTTCGTCGTCTTTTGATGGCTTGTGATAGAGGCTCCTGAAGTCATCGTCGCCAAGCGCAAACATTCCATGTCAGACCTCCACTTCTTTGACGAAATAGTCATGATTTACCCCAGCAATCATTAGTGTCTTTCCAAGCGGAATTTGCGCATCCCTCGCACGGTAGTAGACCCCAATCGGGTCCTTAGTTTCAGGGTCAGTATTCAACGCCTCACGAGCTTGATCGCGTCGATACTCCTCGCGTTCGTCGATTATCTGGAACGGGTCATAGAAACGCTTGGCGTTTGATCGACGGCAAGAATCGATCACAGTGTCATCATCTAAGCCTTGGCAAACAAGCCTCTCCAGCAAAAGACGCAGATTGACACTTTTGGGAGCGCGAAGTTGCTTCAAAATACTGCCATCTCTTGCGTATTGGATGACCAGATACTCGGTCCTCTTAGCCATCATATCCTCCTTAGCGTTAGACTCATCGATGTTGGCCACGAGAACATAGCCGACATTCGTGCCGAGCGCAGCATTGTTCAGAGTGGGCTCAAACTAGACACTCAAAGACATGCGATACTGTTTTATTCGGAGATTGCAAATTCGAACGGCCTTGACCTGTTAGCTTTCCCACCCGAACATATGCACATAACAAATCATCTATTTCATCAAGCTCTCACGTTTTTTCCATGGTCCCAAGAAATAGATCGCAAAGGCCGATGCGAGGAGCAGTCCTAGCGCGATGGGGTGGCTAAATAGCTGGGTTATATCTCCGTCGGTTAGGAGGATTGTTTGGTTGATGGAGCGCTCCAACTGCGGTGTTAAAACGAAGGCCACTATGAAGGCGATGACCGAAAAACCGGTTAGGCGCATGATGTAGCCGATGACGGCGGCTGCAAACATAATCACCAAACCAAAAACGCCCCCTGCGGCGAAATACATGCCGGTGATGCATAACAGCAAGGCCCCCGCATAGACAACTTTGGCGGGGGCTGAAACGACCATTGCCCAGAACCGCATCCCGAATTGCCCGACGACCAGATTGAAAACGTTGGCGATCAGCATTGCGCCGAACAGCCCGTAGATCAGTTGCCCTTGGCGTTCAAACAACAGTGGGCCGGGTTGAACGCCGTGAATAATAAACGCGCTGACCAGCAAGGCGGCGGCGATGTTCCCGGGGATGCCGAGGGTCAAAAGCGGGATCAGGTTTGCGCCGACAACGGCACTATTCGCGGCCTCCGAGGCGGCGATGCCGCGAGGGTCGCCTGTGCCAAAAGCCTCGGGGTCTTTGGCGGATTGTTTGGAAATCGAATAGCTTAGGAAGCCAGCGGTGGTTGAGCCGAGACCGGGAATAGCGCCGATCACAGTGCCGATCACCATGGCGCGAAATGCGACTACCCGATTGGCCCAGAGTTCGGCGAAACTGACGTTTTGGTTGCCTTTTTCAAAGATTTGGGCGCTATCTGTGGCGTCCTCCCCTTTGTCGGGAATGATAAATTCGGATATCTTGACGAAGATTTCGCTAACAGCGAGCATTCCTACGGCAATGGCCGTCAAGGGCACGCCGTCCATTAATTCTATATAGCCAAAGGTAAAACGTGCTGATCCCATCGCTGGATCGAGCCCGACGGATGCCAGCAAGAACCCGAACGCAACCGACATTAACCCCTTGATCAAGGACGAACCAACCAAGCCCGCGATCACCGTAAAGGCGAGGATCATCAGCGCCATGATCTCTATCGGGCCCATTTTCAGCGCTAGTGCTGCCAGCGGAACCGAGACGGTGATCAATACAATGTCGCTAGAGACGTCGCCAAAGACGGAATAATACAACGAGTATTTCATCGCCTTGCCGCCCTGACCTTTTTTTGCCATCGGATATCCGTCAAGTGCAGTGGCCGCAGATTCCGGTGTGCCCGGTGTATTCAGCAAAATCGCGGGGATCGCCCCACCAATAGTGCCGCCTTTGTTTATCGATATCAGGAATGAAATCGCCGTCAAAGTGTCCAGCGAATAGGTTAGCGGAATAGCAATCGCCAATGCCATCAAAATGCTAAGGCCAGGAATGGCCCCGACTATTTGCCCCAAGGTAACTCCGAGCAGGATGTATAGCAGATTGCCAAAAGTAAATGCGTCGGTAAGCCCACTAAGAACGGTACTGATATCTGGCATTGTGATCTTTCAATTTTATGGAAGGGGGCGCTGTAATAGCTGTTCAAACAGAAGCCAAACACCAATTGGCAATGCCAATGTCATGACTGCCATCCACAAAAGCCGGCGCTCTTTGGATAGTATCGTGATCGCTACCATTAGCCCGATTGCAATCGGCAAATATCCCAGTTTTTCAAGGAACAGTACCGCGACCAAAGATAGGAATATCACGCCTAAAAACGCGCCGAATTGTTTGGCACTGGGGAAGGTAAACGTCGAATTCCCAACGAATAATTGCGCAGCACCTAGCCCGATAAACATCCATGCGGCTATTTGCGGGAACATCGCCGGATAAGGCATGGCATTTTGTACCGTTCTTACGTTTGCGGGAATGCCATAAAGCAAAAGGAAACCGCCGAAAGCGATGGCGATTCCCCCTATGATGCGGTCCAGTGTCATGTAAAAGACCCTAGACCTAGTTTTCGCGCGCGGCAAAGATTGCCTGATATTCTGCGGCTTGGGTTTTGATGAAATCAAGGGCACCTGCGCTTCCGAGGTTCGCGGGGGCTGTGTTGAAATTCGTCATAAGTTCTGTGTAAGCTTCTGAAGCAGTGGCCTCGGCGATGGCTTCCTCAAGACAGGTTTGGATCGCAGTATCTACACCTTTTGGTAGCACGAACAGAATATAGGCACCGACGGTAACATCCACGCCACTTTCAATCGTGGTCATGGTGTCAGGCGCATAAGATACACGATCTGAAACAAGTGTAGAAAGCTGTTTCATATTGCCTGCTTCGATCTGCTGGATGTGCTGCGACCCTTGGATCGTTGCATCAACATGCCCGCCAAGCGCGCTTTGCAATGCATCCGCCGCGCCATTTCCCGGAATGGCGATTAGATTAACATCGTAATGTTCCGCAATCCGCTGCACCGCAATTTCAAGTGCAATCGCCGAGGTGGATATGGTTGCGCGGCCATTTTCGCGGGCAAATTCAATGAATTCTTCCAAGTTGCTATATGGCGCGTCAGACAAAGCAACGAGGCCGAACGTTACGGCCATTGCGGTTGCCGGATAATCAAAGCTTTCCCATGTGAACGTGCCGCCCTCATTGGCATATGGATCAAGCGTTACGGTATTGGTCGAGCCGACACCAACGGTCAAACCATCCGGTGCTTCCCCCAAGAGGCTAGCCATCATAACGCCGCCACCTGCACCAGGTTTGTTGCTGACCGGAATGGTCCAGCCCATGTTTTCTTCAAGTTGGCTCGCCAAAGTTCGTGCAATGGCATCTGTGCCGCCGCCAGCGCCGTAGGCAACAACGAATTCGATTGGGCTCGAGGGGTAGCCTACCGGACATTCAGCCGCCGCGAAGGCGGCGATCGGTGCGGCAATTAATGCGCCGACAAATACGATTGGCCGGATACATTTGTGGTGAATATTCATGTGTTCTTTCCTCCCAGAAAATACATCTTTGCATTTGGTGAGCCGTCATTTCATCGCGGTGCATCCAAACCTATGAACATCAGCTTATCGGCCATGTTGATTCGAGATACCGCTGATCGTTTTCGTTTCACAATATGAAATAGCCTCCTACTTCCTTCGCCCTATTCTTCGTCCAGAAAGGTGAATTTAAAGTGATTATCCTGTTTGCGAACGTGACCAGCAGTTGGGCTGGGAAAATGGGTCGGCAATAATAACGTGCCATCCTCGGCCGCACTGTCCAACAATGCGCGGCGTGATTTCGCAGCCATATCAGGATTCCAGCAAAACGGCGTTGACCAATCCGGTTCGCGACATTGTAGCGGGTGATGCATAAGATCACCAAGCGCGATGGCCTCGTAGCCGTTTGATCGTATCCGCACGCAACAATGCCCCGGCGAATGACCTGGTGTTGGCTCAAGGGAAATATAGTCGTCGATTTGGTGATGCCCGTCCACTAGCAACGCTTGTCCGGCTTCGACAATCGGCAAGCAATTCGTTTGCCAGACCCCGTCGCGTTGTTTGGGTGGTACGATGCCGGTTTTCGCAATATTTTCCCAATAGACGTATTCGGTTTTGCTAAAAATATACGTCGCATTCGGAAATGTTGGCACCCATTTGCCATCCTCGAGCCGTGTATTCCAACCCGTGTGATCAATATGCAAATGGGTGCATAGCACGTAATCAATGTCTGTAAATTCTAGCCCCAAAGCATGAAAACGATCCAACCAAGGGCGGGTCGGCCAAACAACGGCGTCAGTGAATTTGTCTTCGCCATTGCAGGTATCAATCAGGATCGTGTGTTTGGGCGTCCGTACAACAAAGCTTTGAAATGCCATGATGATCTTGCCGGTGTCAGGATCAAACAGGAATGGTTCCATGTCTTTGGCATGCTGCGCGGCAATTTCATTGGTGGCCCCGATAAAGAATTCCTCGGGCGTTTTTCCTGCGCGCTCGGTTTCCAATATTGCGGAAATCGTAACATCGCCCAGTTTGATATCGCGCATATCGTACCCTTCATATTTTGTGTTCGGCGATGATGCCGTATTTTCTACTTATAACAATGGCTTCTGTTCCAAGTGACCGGATAATTTTGCTACATTCTAGACAAGACCCATAGCAAACTGATCAAACCGACAATTCCGGTGATCTTTAACGTCGTCGCGAAACCGATCCAATCAAACATAAGGCCCAATGTCATTGCGCCAGCCGCCGCCGCTCCCATTGCTACCATCGTCCAGATGCTCATAACGCGGCCGCGTAGATCATCAGGAAGGTCCATTTGTACCGCCGTTTGTAATGTGATGGCTGTCATAGTGGTGCAAAAAGCAACGCATGAGATAAGAAATATTATCAAATTCCATGACCCGTTGAACCCAATGATCGGGATCAGGATCATGCCGATAACAGACGAAAAAAACGTCAAGCGCGGGATATGGCCAGCGGTTTGAGTGGGGATCAGCGTTTTGGCAACACCAGCCAGAAGCGCACCGAAACCCGCGCTGGAAAGCAGCAAGCCTAAACCTACAGGTCCCTTTTCAAACACCCCGTCCGCTATGACAGGCAAGATTTCCAACACGCCGCGCACCACAAAGGCGACAAGCCCCGTGATAATCAGCGCATTGGCGATCAAGCGTACTTTTACAACGTGACGCATACCGATGCGCATTGCCTCGATAAAGGGTTCGCGATCAATGGCTGGGGCGATAGTTTGACGTGGGCGCAGGATGGACAGGGCGAAAATAAACGGAATGTAGAACGCAATCTGACAGAGCAGGCTACCCGTAATTCCCCATTTGGTAATTAGCCAGCCCCCCAATGCCGGACCCGTCATTCGAGCAAGGTTGAACAGGATCGCGACCGTCGAAATTACGGTGCCAATGGCGGCTTTATCTACCAATCGCGGGGCCAGAGACATGCGGATCGGATGGTGGGCCGAGGCGACAATACCCAGCAAAAGCGACAGAATAATCAGCCCAGCTTGGCCAAGAATATTCAAGTATATACACACCAGCAACAAAGCTGTGAAAACCAACATCAGCGACTGCGTCACGACCGCCGCGATATGCACGCGAACACGATCCACCAGCACCCCGAAAAACGGTCCGGTCAGCAAAGTCGGCATGAAATTTATAAAAGAAACAAGGCCAACAAAGCTGGCGGATCTAGTCATATCCCACGCGATCCAGCCGATGGTCATGCGTTGCATCCACAGCGCATGAAGCCCGAAGAACTTTCCGGCAATATAGATTTGAAACGATCTATAACTAAGCGCGTGACGGGCCAAGGGTCATAATCCTACTTTGGTTAACGAGCTTATGTTGCAATCGGTGCGGCGAGCATTTCCAACGCCTCTTTCGCAGCCTTTGCCATGAACCCGTGATCCGAGCCAACCAGATAGGCACTGGCCCCCAACGCCGTCATTTTTTCCGCGTCGGCCCGTGTTGGGCATAGCATGATGACGGGCATTTTGGCGGCCTTAGCCGCTGCCATGATCGGAACGACGACTTCATGCGTTTCATCCGACATCATCGACGGCGCACCAATTGACGCGGTTAAATCCCCACGCCCGATAAAGATCGCATCAAGTCCGGGCGTACGTACGATTTGATCGATTTCGTTCAGCGCGCTGATATCTTCGATCATCGCGATACAGGCGACTTCATTATCCTGCGCGTCCATGTGTTCACTGTAAGACAGGCGGCCATACCCACCAGCCCGTGTTGTAGTCGAAAACCCGCGATGCCCCGTACGATATCGGCACGCCACGACAATTTCTTCGGCCTTGGCGGCCGTGTCGATATGTGGAACCAGAACCCCCGCAGCACCACAATCAAGCACCCCCAATATGCTCGACGCAGATGGATCACGCACCCTTACAATGCCCGCGATATTAACCGCGCGCGCGGCAAGGATCATGATATCAAGCGCCGCTGGCCCCAGAGGGGCATGTTCCTGATCAAACACCACAAAATCAAACCCTAACCCGCCCAAAATCTCCGTCGCATGGGGTGTTGGGATTTTTACAAATGTACCCAATAAGTGCTCACGAGCTATCAGACGTTTTCTGAATTCGCGAAATCCATATTGGGTTGATTGCGGCATAGGTGCATCCTTGCGTTTGTTCGTTAAATGAATACCTAAACTTTCGTCGGAACGGTGGTACATTCTAATGTAGTTTCGCTAGCTGAAACGGGTTTCGGGGTATCAACAGATTGGGACGTCGATTTCAAACTGCCAACTGCTGGTCGGCAACCCGCATTACCTTCGGATGTCAGGTACTCGAAGGTAAGTTATATTTGCCTGAAATTTTTGCTAGAAGCAGGTATCATAGCTAATAACGGGGCCAGAATACATAAGGTGCCGCATAGTGCCAATATAGGCCGCATTCCATAGGCTTCGCTTAAAGGCGCGATGATTGATAAGCCTAGTGGTGCCAGCCCGTATGAGAACAAGAAATCAATCGATGAAACACGCGCCAACTTATCAGCGGGAACTTCTTTCTGAATTGAAGTAAACCAAATAATGTTAAACAACTCAATACCAATTCCTGCTGCAAAATATGCAAATAAGGGAACCAGAATATGGGTTGGAACCATTAAACTTAGGGGCACAAATCCATAAATTGCCAAACCTAATAACGCAACATAGCCTACATTAACGGGCTTCCATTTGGCGATAACCAATGCGCCAAACAGCGCGCCCAGCGTATACGAGGTGGCGGCTCCGGTTAATAAAATTACACCGCCGTAATCCGCCTCGCTAATTGTTGGTAGAAGCACGGTTGTAACAGAATACCCTAAGGCAATAATGATCGTAAGGGCGGCAAGGGCGGCCATAAACCATGGATGACGCCGGGCTTCGGCAATGCCTTGTGCAATATCATGTAAAAATCTCCCGAAAACATTTTGTCCAGCTAGGACGCTGTTAGTTTCCGTTGCTTTCTCGACGGGATATGGCGGTATAAATGCGGAGAACAGCCATAGCAGCGCGACAACGGATAAACTTAGGCCGGAACCGATAATGATCGTAAGGTAAGTCGCTAATATCGGACCTACTAAATTGGTGACACGAATAGAAATGCTCATCGCGGCATTTGCGGTTTGCAAAGCGGTTTTGGGTATAATTATGGGTACGATGGCTTGATAAGCTGGCCGACAAGCGCCTTGTCCGGCGCCGGCAAGAAATGCACCTATATATAATAGAACCCAGATATAATATAAGTCACTTTGTAAGCCGATTATTATGAATACTGACCCTAATGTGGCCACTAAACTTGCAACCAAAATCACCATTCGTCGGGCAGATCTATCGGCCAGAACACCACTTACGGGTAAAATAAGTAAAAATCCGGTGGTTCTTACGGCGAGTATTAAACCTAATGTAACGGTATCAATCTGGCCTTCTATATATGAAAGCCCCCATATAAACGGCAGACCCCAGGTTGCCAAACCTGAAGCAGTACTGCCTAGCCACAGTCTAAAGAAATTTAAATTTATAAATATATTGATCATATAGCTGTATTTGTTTTCGACCGGTCATTTGAAAAATGAGAGGGATTATGTGGATGCACGGCGACGCGGCCCTTTGAACCTGTATCGATGCGCGAGACCTTGGTGCATCCTGTGGAAAGCGTGGCAAATTTACGTGCCACGCTGGTCTTTAAAGCCTATTCTAGGCAAGCGGCAAGGCTGTCGGCCATATTTCGAAGCAGTTGCGAATAAAGGTCTGGACCTAGTTCCAGATCGCTACCAACCGGATCCAGAATTCCGGTTTTGGCATTCGTACCACGGAAAACTGTGTTGACCAGTCCGGGATTGAATTGGGGTTCGGCGAAGGCACAGCGCACGTTCAGATCGGCCACTTTGTTGCGGATTTCAGCGATCCTAGCGGGGCTGGGGTCCGAGCCGTCGCCTAGGGTTATTGAACCTGCGGCCAAAATGTCGAAGCGGTTTTCGAAATATTGATACGCATCGTGGAAAACAACGAAGTTTGTGCTGTGGAAACTTTCTAATTGCGTATTAATTTCGCCTATAAGGCTGTTTAATTCTGCCTTGCCTGCGGATGCATTGGCGACGTAAGTGGCGGCATGTTCCGGGTCAATCGCAGACAGCTCATTTGCGATCACATCAAGCCATATGCGGGCGTTTTCGGGGTCTAGCCATGCGTGCGGATCGTGGCCGTGATGGTCATGGTCTTCTTCATGCTCCTGTTCGTCATCTTCGTCGCCGTCATCATGTTCTTCGAATGTTACGCCTTCGCGGAATTCCAGTTCTGTTGTACCTTCGGCTTCCAGTAGTTCGACGGATTTGGCGTCGCCAGCCAGCGCTTCGATCGGCCCTTCTAGCCATGGTGTTAGGCTTTCACTAACCCAGAAAATAACATCTGCGCGTTGAAGCGCAGCGGCCTCGGAAGGGCGGAGCGAGTAGCCATGCGGGGACGCGCCTGCCTGC
>CAZYMT010000126.1:0-9370 GCA_964649035.1 uncultured Rhodobacterales bacterium | reverse complement strand
GTGCGCGGCATAAGCCGCCGCCAAGTATCGTGTCATCTGATCCAGCGCCGCCATCGACACCGAATACCCCATCAATTCCACCTGCGTCCGCGTCGCCGCAATCGATGACAGGTTCACCATAGTCCCGATAATCTCGCCGTCTTTACGATCCCCAGCCTGCGCGATCATCCGTTTGGCCACCGCCTGCGCAAGGCGCAAATTCGCCGTCACATTCCGCAACATCAACGCCTCGAAGATATCCAGGTCCCCCAACGGGTCCGAGGTCAAAATTTGCCGCCCCGCATTCACCAGAATATCCACCCGATCAAACGCATCATAGGTCGCGGCCATCAGGTTGTTTACCGCCAGCTTTTCGCGCAAATCCCCGCAAAACGCCAAGGCCGTACCCGTGTCCTGCAGCGCCTCGACCTCAACCTCGAGGCGTTCTTCATTCGTATCCGCCAGAACCACGTTCGCACCCTGCTCGACAAACCGCCGTGCAATCGCCAAGCCAATCCCGTTCGCTGCGCCCGTCACAATCACCGTTTTGCCAGATACCGAATGCCCCATATTACCCTCGCTTAGGCAAAGGACGACGCGCACGCACAACCTTAAATGCCTTATCCTGATGCAAAATTTCCCAATGCTTGAACGACAAATCCAGCGCCTCCTCGTATGGCAACTGCCGATTTGCTACCATCAATAGCTGGCCAGATGGCCGCAATATCCGCGCTGCCGCCCGAATAAATCCAATCCCGATGGACGGCTCCGCCGCGCGGCCCTGATGAAATGGCGGGTTGCAAATCACCGCGTGATACCCCTCGGATGGCTTTTCCATCGTCGCCACATCAGTCCAGTGAAACGCCGCCCGCGTATCCGTCACGTTCAGCTTCGCCGCCTCTAGCGCCGAATGCTCCGCCTCATATAAATCGACCGACGCCACCTTCTCGCACCGCTTCAAAACCTCACTCGCAAGGTACCCCCAACCAGCGCCCAGATCAGCAACAGACCCCTTCACGGAGCCGTCAAAATACTCCGTCAACAAGGCCGATCCCTTATCAACCTTATCGGGGCTAAACATCCCCGCCGCCGTCACAAACCCTTCAGAATTCTCACTCCGCTCCAACACCCAGTCAAACGCAACCGTCGGTGTGAACCAAAAAACCTTGCCATGTGATTTCGACAGAACCCCGTCAATGTCACAAACTTTCTTCACAGATTTCAGCAGGCTATCAACCCCGTCGGTCTTCGCCCCACTAACGACCACCACCGCACCCATACGCGCCGCCCGAGCCACATTCGCCATGTTTTCAACCCGTGAACGTGTCAGCCCGACAAACACCATCGGAAATTCACCCGCAGCCTCAGCCACCACCGAAAACCCGCGTGCAACCAGACTATCGGCAAAAGGCTTAAACCCCTGCTCGTAAACCATGTCTGGAATAATTTCGGGAATATCCGATGACGGGCGCAAATACAGCCCCCGCTCCGGCAGCTCCAACAACCCCTCATCGAAGGGCAGGAAAACACGTTCTGAATCACTCATTCTTTTTCCATCGTACATTGTAAGGGGTGCTGGTTACGTTGCGCGTAATCCATCACCTGTGTTACCTTGGTTTCCGCGATCTCATGCGCAAAAACTCCGACAACCGCAAGGCCTTTTGTGTGCACTGTCAGCATCAGCCCCTCGGCCTGCGATCCGGTCAGGCTGAAAAACCGTTCCAGCACATGCACCACAAATTCCATCGGCGTGTAATCATCATTCAACAGCATAACCTTATATAGCGGAGGTTTCGCTGTCTTCGGCTTAGTCTTAATGGCCAGCCCAACATCGCCGTCGCCGTCCGAACTGTCATCATCCGCCATCATCCATGTCTTTCCAGAATCGCTCATGCCAGCCCTATTCTTGCTAATCCACCGAGTATATTCGACTAGCCCCAATTTCAAAAGAGCGTTTTACACTCACTCCTTTAGCAATGCGCCCTGAACGGCCTCATCCCACCCTAGATAAAGATCATCCCCATCACGTATAACAGGCCGTACCATCACTTTAGGCTTAGCCGCGATCTGCGCCTCGGCTTCCGAATTTTTCAACCACATGTTTAGCGCGCGGTAATCATTTGTCGTCTGGTCCACCAACAAATCCCCGAATTCGGCGATCAACTCCGCCAATTCCGCCTCACTTAATGGTTCAGCGCGGATATCGCGAAAACTGACATCTTTGCCCGCCGCCTCCAACGCTTTTTGTGCCTTTTGGCAAATTGTGCAGGTACCCAATCCATAGATTATCATGTCGCAGTCTCCTTTGGCGATTGCCTTACTGTTTCCCCCATCGCCCTCGCCAATGCAACTAACTCAATCATATCGAAAATTCGAGGGTTCCTGCGGTTGCCCGCCGCAAGACAATGCGATAAGTGTGTTTTCATGAAACATATTCCCAAAAAAAACACCGATGACGCGCTTATTCAGGAATTTTTGAACAAAGGTGGCAAGGTTACCGTTGGCAAAACCAAACCCATGCCAGCCGAGCTGGGCATTAGCCGGAACGTCTGGGGCAACAAGCTAACCAAGGAAGAAAAAGCCGCCCGCGACGAAAAGTAATCTGTCCGGCGATCTTTCTTGAATTTCAGCCAACGCCCAAGCCCAAAACCATGTTGTTTTGGCCCCCTCACATTTCAATAGTTGAAATGTTGTGCAACTTCTTATCTATTAGGTTTGATATTTCGGCTATGTAGCGTTGGAAACGGGCTGCCACCAATGGTCGAATTGTTATGAATTCTTTAAGAACCTCAGATTTGGAGAAACCAAGATGAACCTAGAGAAACTTACCGTCCGCGTAGCAAAAGAGCTGCAAACAGCCCTCCCCGACAATATTCCGGCGGACGAGCGCAAGGTGATCGTGGACATCGTCCGCCAAGCGATGAAGGACGCGTCTCATCGAACGCACCGTGAATTGAAGGGCGTCGCGATGGAGGTTTGCGGTCACGAGGCCGATCTGGCCCACAAAATTCAAGACACCATGCACAAAAAACGCGACCTGCTAATCTCCAACCTAAGCGCGATGCGCTGACCGAGAGCCGATAGTCAGAACGGGAAATACTAGATAGCCCCCCCCACATAAGGGCCGCTCCGATCCTGGGTGGGTGCGAAAGCGCCCTCCCGTGGGGAGGATCGGGCGCGGCCCGTGCTACGCACGGACCATTGGAGTTTGCAGCAACCTCACATTTCCCCAAATTCAGGCACTCCACCAAAATCAAACACTATGCGTAGCAAAGCTACGCAGGGGCGGCGCTAACTCAATAGTGAATGTGCACTCAATTGGCTGCTCAGCCAACACGTCCGATTAAAACCTTTCAATTCATCGGATACCAGTTGTTAAAGCAGTGTACCGATTAGGCTGATAATGCCAGCCGCGACCAAGTTGCCAGAAGCTCCCTCTGCGACCGATTTGATGGATTGAAGCGCTCCAAGAACAGAAATTTTTGAGGGTTTGGGTTTTTCCGACTCTTCTTCAATGGTGACGAGCTGTGCCTCCACAATCTCCCTGCCGTCTTCTGGTAGCTGAGAAATCACAGGTCGAACTTGGTCTATAAAGTTGCGCAACTGCTCCTGCGAGAAGTCGGCAGATACGTTAATCGAGTTGTCAATGGAATCGATAATTACGCGAGCGTTGGAACCTGTGAAGTGGTTCGTCATCCCCTGAATGACAGTCGCCTGTTCCTTTGGCGCACCTGCCCTCCGTACATTTATCTGAAAATGGGATTTTGGCCCAACATTGAAAAATTTTGGGTCAGTGATCTCATAATCTTCTACCAACCCATTCGGGAGCTTACGAAGAAGATGATCACCCACTTCTAGAGGCAAGGTTTGGTCAGCCGTAAAGACCATGTCACCCGTCACAAGCGCTGGAATGTCTTCTTTTGCAACCTGTCCGTTAGACTTTACGAGGGTAACTCGATCTTTGTTAAAATCTCTTAGCATGCACTCTCTCCTTCTTTTCTAATTATTTTAAACCATATCCGACTGTAGGTGATTTGAAGCGGGCGTTGAACTCCAAATTGGTAGGGTTTGGAACGTCAGCAGAGCCGCCAATTAGTTGTTGAGAATGCAGCGTCGAGGCGCGCTCCTATCACAACAACTTCCCATCCAAACTCCGGTCCACATCCGCCTCGATATATTTCGACAATCGCGCATACATATAGACCCGCAGCACCTCGTTCATTTTCGCCTGATAGCCCACGCCCGTCGCCTTAAAGAATTTCACCACATCCTCGTCAAACGCCGCCGTGATCCGTTTCTTTTTCGGGTTCATCGGATATTTGTTTTCGATCCCCTCCCAACCACGCGGGATGCCCTCAAAATGCAGCCGGTTCCGTTTGGTTTCTTCTGCCATTTTCTCCAGCCGCATTGACATCAGGAACCGCCAGCGTTCCTCCTTCAGGTGCAGCACCCGATCCTCAAGATGAAGATCCTCAAATTTATCGTCGTAAATATCGTCCATAAAATCGCCCTCACAATTCAATATCCAGCCAGCATATCCGAAAATGGTTAATATTCTGATGTGCCAAATCATATGCATGGATTGTGCATAGGTTGTGCATACATTGTGCATACTCAAAATCGAGAGATTGTTGAAAAGGTTAACCTTTCCTACATCACCGCCCGCTACGCTCCGCGTTGAAATGTGAGCTACATTAGCAACACCATCAAGTGCCCTGAAAAATAAGTGTTTTCTTGTGATTAAAACCTGTGTTAGAGATGGAAATAATAATACGACACCGGCAAACGGGTCGCTGAGGCAGCAAATTTCGAACGATCGGCAGAACTTCGATGTATAATTACGTAAAACGGGGTCTCTACCTCGTATTAACCCTTGTTTTATTGGCCACAACCGCCAACGCCGCCCCCTATGCGGCCTTTGTGATGGACGCCCGCACCGGCGAGGTCCTACATTCCAGAAATGCCGACACAAGACTACATCCTGCGTCTCTAACCAAGATGATGACACTATATCTTGTGTTTAACGAAATTGAATCCGGTCGCATGAGCCTCGACCAACAAATCACCATTTCCCGCAACGCCGCCAGCGAACCCCCGTCAAAACTGGGTCTGCGAGCAGGTCAAACCATCCAGCTCCGCTACCTAATCCGCGCCGCCGCCGTAAAATCCGCCAACGACGCCGCCACCGCTTTGGGCGAGGCCGTATCCGGTTCCGAAGCAGAATTCGCCCGCTACATGACGTCCGCCGCACAGCAGATGGGTATGACCAATACTAGTTTCAGAAACGCCCACGGCCTGACCGCCAATGGCCATATGTCCACGGCCCGCGACATGGCCACTTTGGGGCGTCGTCTGTTCTATGATTTCCCCGATTATTACAATCTTTTCAGTCGCATAAGCACCGAAACAACTGTGCGCACAGTCTATAATACCAACCGCCGTTTCCTTGGTGCTTATCGAGGTGCCGACGGCATCAAGACCGGTTACACCAACGCCGCGGGCTTCAACCTTGTTGCCTCCGCGCAACGCGGAAATGAACGTATTATTGCTGCGATGTTTGGTGGCACTTCGACCGCACAGCGCAACGGACAGGTCGCAAAACTCCTCGATATGGGCTTCAGCCGCGCGCCAACCCGCGCCGCCGTCATCCGCCCACCGCGTGTTGTGCTGGTCCGCCCCAATTCCCAAGCCCAACCGACAGTCCGCGTTTCCGGCCTAGTCCGGCGAACCGCACGGCCCGTATTACGTGGTAGCGCCCCGATTAATTCGCCCTCGTTGGTTCTGATGACCCGCAATATTGACGCGCTGGTTTCAACCGCGATTGCTGACGAAACAACGATGACGGCCGACGCACAAGCCGCTGAAATTGCTGCGGCTTTGGTCGCACATGCCGAAGCGCCAATCCGACGGCCCAGCACCCTGCAATCCGTCGCACCGGTCCAAACCGCCAGCCTTGTGCCCGCAACTTTTGTCGACACAACACCCGTGCATGAATTTGGCGACTGGTCGGTGCAGCTTGGCACCTATGGCAACCGAACCAACACCGAAAAACTGTTACTACGGACGGCCTTGATGGATCTGGATTCGCTGCAAGGCGCAGAACGTAAAGTTGATGTGACCCAAGTGCAGGGCATCACCATGTACCGCGCGCGGTTTGTCGGGCTTAGCCAAACCGATGCGGCCAAAGCTTGTGAGCGGCTGCTTTCGCGGGATTCTTCGTGCGAAATCATCCAGCCCGGCGCTTAGAAATTAATCTCGACATCGGGTAGGTTCAGAGCGTTCACCAAATCGCGAACTTCTTGGCGGGCGGCAATGTTGGACATGGTTAATTCCGTGATGCCAGTATCGGCAAGGTCCAGCAATGTCAGCCCCTTCAGGAACAATTCACGGAAAATCACCCGTTCCGAAAACCCCGGCACCAACCGAAACCCTATCCGCTTGGAGAGGTTCTCCAGCGCTGCCCCAACCTTGCGTTTATTACGCGCATTAAGCGTCGACATCCGGTTGCGCAATACCATCCAGTCAACCGCCTTAAGCCCTGCCTCAGCACGGCGCTGTCGGGCACTCCAAACCATTTCGGAATAGACCGACGGGCCGAGCACCTTGCCGCTAACCGGGTCCATCCGTGCCAGCAAATCGAAATCCACCAAACTGTCATTCATAGGCGTGATTAGCGTATCAGCAACCGCATGGGCCAGCTGCGCATAGTTGGTATGGGCACCGGGGCAATCGATAAGGATGTAGGAACAGGTTGCCTCCAACCCCTTCATCGCTGCAGAAAACTGAGTTTCCTCCTCGATACGGGCCGCTTTCGCGCTGTCTTCGCCCGACAGGGTCAAATCTGCGCGCTCGGGCATTGGCAGGTCAATATCATTCGCGGCGCAATAAGCCGCGCGATTATCCAGATAGCGGAAAAAACTTTGCTGACGTAGATCCAGGTCAAGCACGCCGACGGAATGCCCCGAACGCAACAACGCTACCATCAAATGCATCGAGGTGGTCGACTTCCCCGACCCGCCTTTTTCGTTACCTAGAACAATAATATGCGCCATTCACGACCCCCAAAAGAAAAACGCGCCCCACAGGGACGCGCTTGAACATATCGTATTCCAATTGGTTGGAAAAGCTTAGAAGCCAAGACCTTCGTATTTGGCTTTGAACTTCGACACACGGCCGCCAGTGTCCATAAGACGTGCGTTGCCGCCAGTCCATGCTGGGTGCGCTGTTGGATCGATGTCAAGAACGAGCGTGTCGCCCTCTTTCCCGTATGTGGAACGGGTTTCGTATTTTGTACCATCAGTCATCTGCACGGTGATCGTGTGATATTCTGGATGTATATCGTTTTTCATTTTCTAACTCCTGTGTCCGAGACTAACGACCCTGCGGCATCCATATGATCCGGTAAGATGTCGCCTCGCGAAATCTGAAACTGGGCTATACCCAATGGATCGGGAGTCGGCAAGCGAAATGAGTCTAAAGGACGTTTACTATTCGTCTTCGTCGTCGTCACCACCCAGCGTATACGGATCAACCGCAACAACTCCACCCATACGGGCCTGACGCAATGCCTTTAGATCAACGGCTGGGCGCGCATCAGCCGCAGCCAATCCCGCCATTTCTTCGATATCGCGTGTACGGCGAATATCGTCATTGACCAGGTGAATTTTATATCCTTGCGCCGCAGAGGCAGCCATCACGCAAATTGACCAAGCAACGTAAAGGCCAACACCATATAGAAGAGCGATGTCGAGCCCAAATATATTGATCGAGCCCATCTGAATAAGATCCTCAATTGTCACCTGGACACCGCCCAACATGAATAACCATGCAAAGAACGGCAATACCCAGACAAGTAGTCCAACCAAGAAAATATTAAAGAATTGTGCGCCGACGCCCCAAATTTGGTGGTGATTGGGCGGGCTAGCTACGGCCATTGCTGCCGAGCCAGCCATATTCACAGCCATGGCGGCAAAGCCGACACACAGCCCTAGAATCCAGCCTCCCAACAAGACAATGGGAAATTCCTTCACCACTTCCATGATGAAATATGCTTGGAACCTTGAGGCAAATCCAGTGACATGCGTGAAATCTTCGACAATGGTTGTGTCTAGGAAATTCAGTCCCACAATCGTTGTAGACAAACCGAACAATGTGACGACGGTTGACAAAATCGGCACGTTGAACCGCAATACTCGCCAAGTAATGAACCCAAGTTTTCCAATTTCTGACCCGGTGGTTACCTTCAGCACTGTCATAGCTGCCCGAATAGCAAGAACCGACAGTAATGTTAGAATCGGTTGCACCAGCAACACAAACAACATTACCAGCCCGATAATCTCATCGCGCAGCAAATCAACGACTGTAATAACGCCAAACCCTGCAATCGCTAGGACTGGCAACCAGAATAACACCACCGGAAACGATAGCATTAATACTCGACCTGTAAATTTTCCAAACCACATCCGGACAACATGCCGTAAAACACGCCGGCTGAAAACCCCATGATTTCATAAACTTCAAACAAAAACGGGCGCGACAATGGGCGCCCGCTTTAAAAACTGTGTTTGGAACTTAGTCTTTCTTAGGACGATAGTTCGTATTCTCGACGATACGTGCCGATTTACCACGACGATCCCGAAGATAGTAAAGCTTCGCGCGACGCACACGGCCACGGCGAATAACGGTGATGTTGTCGATATTTGGTGAGTGGAGCGGGAATACGCGCTCGACGCCCTCACCGAAAGAGATTTTGCGAACTGTGAACGCAGCGCCAATACCTTTGCCGCCGTTACGAGCGATACAAACACCCTCATAGTTCTGCACACGAGAGCGCGTGCCCTCTGTCACTTTATAGCCTACGCGAATTGTGTCGCCGGCTGCGAAGTCAGGGATATCTGCGCCCAGCGCCGCGATTTGTTCAGCTTCAAGCCGTTCAATCATGTTCATATTAGTCGTCCTTTTTGCTCGCCTTTGTAGCGATTGTTTGCGCGTCCGAGAGCTCTACATCTTCCACCGAGTCCGCTAAATGCGCTCGCCAGAGGTCGGGACGACGTTCCTTGGTCAGTTTCTCGGACTGTTGGGATCGCCATTCAGCGATTTTCGCATGATGTCCCGAGAGGAGAATCTCAGGTATCTTGCTGCCTTCCCAATCCGAGGGCCTTGTATATTGGGGATGCTCTAACAATCCGTCGGAGAAAGACTCCTCCTCAATCGACTCAGCATTCCCAAGCACGCGCGGTATAAGCCGAACCGTTGCATCAATCAAGGCCTGCGCCGCAATCTCTCCACCACTAAGGACAAAATCGCCTAGGCTGACCTCCTCAACCTCGCGCGCATCCAGCACCCGCTGGTCCACACCCTCAAAGCGCCCACAAAGCAAGGTGATCCCCTT
>CAZYMT010000125.1:0-9585 GCA_964649035.1 uncultured Rhodobacterales bacterium | reverse complement strand
CGGCGGGGGCTCTGAGATGGTGAAGAAGCTTAGGGTTAGTAACACCATCCGACGGCTGCGCTTTGATGCGGATGAGATGACCCAAAAGGTATTGGCCGAGAAGATCGGGGTTACGCGGCAGACTGTGGTGGCGATTGAGAATGCGAAATACTCACCTTCGCTGGAGCTGGCATTTCTGATTGCCGAAGTGTTCGGCAAGCCGCTGGGTGATGTTTTCACTTTTGAAGATATTTAGGAGGCGATGTTATGAAAGCGGCTGTATATAGAAAATTTGGTGGACCCGAAGTTGTGAAGATCGAGGAGGTCGCCACGCCAACGCCAAAGAAAAACGAAGTTTTGGTGCGAAATCATGCGGCCACTGTTAGCGCTGCTGATCATCGGCTGCGGGCCAAGGATGTACCCAAAGGGTTGGGGTATGTTGTGCCGCTATTCCTTGGGGTGTTTGCGCCACGGCACAAGATACTCGGCATGGATATGGCTGGCACGGTTGAGGCGATCGGCGTTGATGTCACGCGATTTAAGGTAGGGGACGAGGTTGTCGGAATGACGGGTCGAAAACTTTCCGGCCATGCAGAATACGTGACAATGGGGGCAGATGCGGCAATTGCGCTGAAACCTAAAAATATGAGTTTTGAGGAGGCAGTGACCTTGCCGTTTGGCGGGCTTACCGCGCTCGATTACCTTCAGCGATTGCCCGTTCGGGCGGGACATAAAGTGCTGGTGAACGGTGCGTCTGGTGCGGTCGGCACGGCGGCGGTGCAACTGGCAAAACATTTTGGCGCACATGTCACGGGTGTTTGCAGTGGTGGAAATCGAGATTTGGTTTTGTCGCTGGGGGCCGATGAGGTGATTGATTATACGATTGAGGATTTCACCAAAAATGGGAAAACATATGACGCGATTGTCGAATGTGTTGGGAACGCGCCGTTTTCACGGGTTGAGAATTCGATCAAGTCTGGGGGGGCATTATTGTTTGTGATTGCCGACTTGAAGTCGATGCTGAGCGCCAAGCGATATAGTAAACGCAGTGGCAAACTGGTGACCGCTGCCGACTGGAAACAAACCCGCGAGGCGATGGAATATCTCGTGAAACTGGCCGAGTCTGGAGAATTCCGCGCAGTGATCGATGAGACCTATCCGTTTGAAGAAATCGTCTTGGCACATCGCTATGTCGATACAGGGCATAAGGTTGGCAATGTGGTGGTGACGATTTAGCGGGCCAGCTCTTGGGCTAATAAATCAAACACCATGCGGATGCGGCGGCTGGTGTTTAGTTCGCGGTGTGCGACCAGCCAGACGGGGAAACTGGCGACCTCCAGATCCGGTAGGGCGCGGACAACATCGGGGTCGGCGTCACCAAGAAAGCCATCCAGTATTCCGATCCCCAGCCCTTGCTTGACCAGCGCCCACATGACGTTGAAATCTTCGGTCAGGATTGGAAAATTGTCTTTGGTGATGCTCATGCCATGGGTGTTTAGCATTTCCATCAAGGCGTCACCGCCGCTGATATTGATGAAATCGGCATTCCGCAGATCATAGGGGGTTTGGGGATTTCCGATTTTATCCAGGTATTCCGACGTCGCATAAAGACGGGCAGGAACGTCTTTGATTTTCTTGGCGATCAGGTCGGGTTCGGTTGGTCGATAACTGCGAATGGCGATATCTGCCTCGCGCCGTCTGAGATCACTGGTTTTGTTGGAGGCCACGATTTCGATCTGGATGCCCGGTTCCAGTTTGCGCAGTTTTGCAACGATGGGGGGCAGGGCGATGACGGAATAAATGTCACTGGCGGAAATACATATTTTCCCCTCGATCGACTGGGATTGTCCGGCGGCGATAAGGGACACGTTATTGGCGGCCTCGCCCATGGCGCGGACATGATCGAGCAGTTCTAACCCGCTTGGGGTCAGCGTCAGGCCGCGCCCAACCCGTTCAAACAGCACAACATTTAGTTCCTGTTCCAGCGCATCAACTTGGCGCCCCAAGGTAGGTTGCGCCATGCCAAGCGCGCGGGCGGCGGCGGACAAAGACCCTTCCTCGGCTGTTACCAAGAATGCCCTTGCTCTGTTCCAGTCAAATTTTACTGCGCGCCAATCCATGCATTATTGCATATCAAACTGACACAATTGGTCAATTCCTTTTAGAAGAGCTGTTCGGTATTTATTCGCTGAAAGTAACCGAAGGGACATGAAATGAACGATTTTTTACAAACTGCGCCAAAAACATATGCACGATATGCGGGGCTTCTTTATATTCTCATCGCGATAGCTGGCGGGTTTAGCATGGGGTATGTGCCCTCGGTGATTATGGCGGATGGGAACGCGCTGGAAACGGTGAATAACATTTTGGCCAATCAGGGTCTTGTACGGTTGGGAATTCTTGGCGATATCATCGTGTTTCTTTGCGAAATTGCGCTGTCGGTTATGCTGTTCCGCCTGCTTAAACCGATTGGCGAAACCATGTCGCTTACAGCGGCTTTAGCGCGGATCGGGATGGCTGTGATTATTGCGGTGAATGCAATTCTTGATACTGTGCCGCTGATCCTGTTGAGCGATGCAAGCTATCTTGAAGCCTTTGAGGCGGCCCAATTGCACGCGCTGGTAATGGTGTTTATCGAGCTTGAGGCCAACGGCGTGATGGTGTGGCAAATGTTCTTTGGTCTGCATCTAGCAGTGATGGCCTATCTGGTGATGAAATCCGGGTATTTTCCTAAGATTTTGGGGCTGATGATGCTGGTCGGCTCGTTCGGATACACGCTGCAAAGCCTGACAACGGTGATCGCGTTGGACGTACAGATCCTGTCGTGGTTGGTTGTTGGATTGCTGGTTGTAGTCACGATCGGCGAGATATCGTTTGCCTTCTGGTTGCTGATTAAGGGGCTGAATGTGGATGTCTGGAATAAACGCATCAACGCGCTAGGAATGAAATCATGAAAGCAATAATTTGCACAAAATATGGAGCCCCCGATGTTCTGGAACTTGCCGAAATCGCTAAGCCTACGCCTGACGCTAATGAGATACAGGTTCGCATTCGCGCCACAGCCGTATCATCCGGCGACGTTAGATTACGAGCCGCCAACCCGTTTCTAATCCGTCTGTTTTTCGGATTTAGCAAACCGAAGAATCCGGTGCTGGGGTTTGTTTTATCGGGGGAAATTACGGCTATTGGCGAGGATGTGAAACGATTTGAAGTTGGCGAACAGGTGTTTGCGACTGCGGGCATGAAGATGGGGGCTTACGCCGAATATGTCTGTCTGGGTGAGGACGGAGTTATCAGCATTAAACCCGAAAATATGTCCCATGAAGAAGCCGCCGCCGTGCCTTTTGGTGGCAATACCGCGCTGCATTTTTTGCGAAAGGGCGGGATATCTGGCGGGCAGAAGGTTCTGATCTACGGGGCTTCAGGTGCTATCGGAACGGCAGCTGTGCAGTTGGCGGCGCATTTCGGGGCGCATGTCACAGCCGTCTGTAGCGGCGCGAACGTTAATCTGGTGAAATCGTTGGGCGCGGATGTGGTGATCGATTATCAAAGCGAGGATTTTACGACGCGGGGTGATCGCTATGACATGATTTTCGACACCGTTGGGAAAAGTAACTTTTCGCGGTCGCTGAAAACACTGACGAAGGATGGGCGTTATGTTATGGCCGCCGCTGGTCCGGCGCATATGTTGCAAGGGTTTTGGGCATCAATGACCAGTCGGAAAAAGGTGATTTCCGGCGTGATGAAGGAAACCGCTGAGGAGTTACAGTTTTTCCGTACACTGATTGAGAAGGGTGAATTTGTGTCGATAATTGACCGCTCCTATCCGCTGGAAAACATCGTCGAGGCCCATGCTTACGTTGATAAAGGTCATAAAAAGGGCAATGTTGTGATTACGGTTTGATCTTGTCGGCTTCGGCCTGCATCCGTTTGAAATAATCGCGCAGTAATGGCACACGGCGGGGGCGAAAGCTTTCCGTCGTGTTTGTCGATTTTGATATGCGATCAATGCGAAAAGCGCGGAAATCATTGCGAAGTTGGCACCAGGCACCCAGCACCAGAACATTATCCATGAAGACAATGGCGAGGGGCAGGATGCGGCGTTGGCTCGGCTTGCTGTCCTTATCGGCGTAATCAATGTCGATGGCGATTTCATTCCGCATGGCTTGGCGGATTTCGGTGATATCTACGGTGACTTTAGGGCGATCATGAAAGCGTTTTACGTGCAAACTGGCATGTTCAAATTGATGGCGCATGCGGTCGGGCAGGCAGGCCTTTAACTTGCTCAAGGCGCTATTTGCCGCGTCGGCCAGCACTGGATCGGCGACCTCGCGGACTTCGCGCAGGCCCAACACAAGCGCCTCCATCTCGTCGCTGCTGAACAGCATTGGCGGGAGGGCGGGGTCCTCAACCACGGTGTAACCAAAACATGCTGCGCCGTCGATAATTGCGCCGGTCGCGCGTAAACTGTTGATATCACGGTAAATTGAGCGCTGGGAAATATTCATCTCCTCGGCCAAATCACGGGCGAGGACGGGCGCGGGTAGGGCGCGTAACAGCTGCATAAGTTGGATAAGGCGTTCGGATCTGGACATGATTTGACAATACTATCACCTACTGACAGTAATTGGCAGTAGAAGTTTTGTATGTGTAGGGACGAACACTTACAGGAGAAGAAAAATGTTAAAATTGGTTATTTATCCACCGGCTTTTGGCGCCCCAACGGCCAGTCCGTTTTGTGTGAAATCAATCTGCATGATGAAAGCGTCAGGATTGAAATGGGAGGCGGAGGTTAGTAGCGATCCACGGGGTGCACCCAAGGGAAAACTGCCTTTTCTGAAGGATAGCGGCAAGGTGATTTCTGACAGCGATGATATTCGGGATCATCTTGAAAAAACCTATAAAATCGATTTTGACGAAGGCTTGTCGCAAAAAGATCGGGCCATTTCGCGGGCAGTAATTCGCATGATCGAGGAACATTTGTATTTTGCAGTGGTCTGTAATCGCTGGCTGAATGACGAGAACTGGGAGGTGGTGCGGGTGTCGCTATTTTCGGAAATTCCCAAATTGGTGAACGGGTTTGTGACCAAGAAAATTCGCGCACAAGCGAAGGCAAATGTGAATGGTCAAGGGCTCGGGCGGCATTCGCCTGCGGAATTGGCGGTGCGAGCTGGCAAGGATCTGGCGGCGATTGAGGAGTTGTTGGGTGAAAAGCCGTTTTTGTTTGGGGATAATCCGACTGCAGCGGATATGTCGGTGGTACCGATGTTGCACGCAATTGCCAGTTCCAAAGCTAAAACGCCGTTGGCGGATTTGATGCAAGGAAACGCCGCGCTCAAGGGGTATGTTGAACGCGGCGTTACAGCTATGTATCCGTAATCATTCGTCGAAATTGATTGTTTCGACAATTTTAAGCGCTTCGGAACGGTGCCCTGCTATGTCAATTAGCGGAGTGCTGTCCGGGGTGAATTCGCCCCAGCCTTGTACCAATTCGCTAGGCGCAACACTGTCGAGCAACGGGTATTCGTAGTTGAGTTCGGCGTAAAGTTCTTGCGCAGTTCCCGAGGTCAGGAATTCCATCAATTGCAATGCTTCATCGGCGTTCGGTGCGGAGGCGGTCATGGCCATGCCCGACAGGTTAATGTGCACGCCATTGCCGCCGATCACGGGGAACAGAAGGTTAACGCTGTCGGCCCATGCGACTTGTTCTTCGTTTTCTAGCATTTTGCCCATGTAATAGGTGTTGCCAAGCGCGATGTCGCATTCGCCAGCCCAGATTGCCTTGATTTGGGCGCGGTCGTTACCTTGGGGTTTGCGGGCTAGATTGGCTTTGATTCCTTCCATCCAGGTTTCTGCGTATTCTTCGCCGTGATGGGCGATGACGGCGGAAAGTAGGGCGATATTGTAGTTATGAAGGCCCGAACGGATGCAGATTTTGCCGGCCCATTTCGGATCAGCTAAATCTTCGTAGGTTGTGATGTCGGCTGGATCTACGCGATCGACCGATGCGTAAACGATGCGGGCGCGCGATGTCAGGCCAAACCAGTTGCCTGCTGGATCGCGGTAGGATTCTGGGATGTTGACATTGATGGTTTCGGAGGTAACTGCTTGGGTCACACCGGCCTCGACGATGGCGGCTAGATTGGCGATGTCGGTCGTTAGAACGATGTCAGCAGGGGAGCGCGCGCCTTCGGCTTTTAGGCGCTCGATCATACCTTTGTCGATGAAAACGACGTTGGTTTTGATGCCGGTTTCTTCGGTAAACGCGCTTAGGATCGGGTCGATCAGATGCGGTTGACGTGATGAGTAGATATTGACGTCAGCGAGGAGGGGCGTGGCCAAGAAAGTGGCGATCACAAGGGTGCGCGTAAACATTGGGTTCTCCGTTTTGTTTCGCGATTTTCTTAACCTGATTAAAATAGTCGGGTCAATAGCTGATTAAAAAAATCAGGATTGTTTTTCGGCGACTTTTACGGCGTCCCAAAGGGCGTCCATTTCTTCGAGATTTGATTCTGCGGGGGTCTTGCCAATTTCCGCGAGACGGGATTCCACGCCGTTAAAGCGGCGGGTGAATTTGGAATTGGCGGCGCGTAGGGCGGATTCAGGGTCGATTTTCAGGTGCCGTGCTAGATTGGCGACAACAAACATCAAATCGCCGAATTCTTCTTCGATTTCAGTTTGTGTAAGACTTTCACGTGCTTCGACAAGCTCTTGGGATTCCTCGATAATTTTGTCTATTACCATGCTGGTTTCTGGCCAGTCAAACCCAACGCGAGCGGCGCGATTTTGCAGTTTTACGGCGCGCGTTAGGGCGGGTAGTCCGGCGGCAACCCCGTCTAATGCACTTGTGGTTTCGGGTTTTCCTTGGCGCTCGGCTGCTTTGATTTTCTCCCAGTCGGCGATCTGTTGTTCGGCGGTTTTATCGCGGCTTTCATCGCCAAAAACATGCGGATGTCGATGGACCATTTTGTTGGAAATGGCGGTGACAATTTTCGAGAAATCGAAATCTCCGGATTCTTCGGCCATCTGTGCGTGATAGACAACTTGCAATAACAGGTCACCTAATTCGTCGCGCAAATCGTCCATTTCGCCGCGGGCGATGGCGTCGGCAACCTCGTAGGCTTCCTCGATTGTGTAAGGCGCGATGCTGGCGAAATCCTGTTCGATATCCCATGGGCAACCTGTTTCGGGGTCGCGCAGGCGGCGCATGATTTCGATAAGGCGCTCTAACCCAGCGGTTTCGTCGTGGACGAGGGTATCGGAGGCGTTCATTTGGCACCTATTGTGCAGGTCAGGCGTTCCAGCCCGTGGAAATGATAGCGGTCGGTATATTGCGGGGCCTCGGCGAGTTTCAGGTTTGGTAGGCGTTCAAACAGGATCGGGAGTGCGACAGCCATTTCTAGGCGGGCTAGCGGGGCACCGATGCAAAAATGGAGGCCCGCGCCGAAGGAAAGCTGGCCGATACCGCCGCGATCCACGTTGAAACTTGATGGGTTGGCGTATTTTTCAGGGTCGTGATTGGCGGCGGCCAGCAATAGGCCAACAGTGTCGCCTTTTTTGAAATTATGACCAAAGGCTTCGATGTCTTCCATGCAATATCGGGTGAACATATGAAGCGGGGGATCGAAACGCAGGGTTTCCTCGATCGCGGCGAGGGTGTGGTCTGGATCGGTAAAACTGGTGATGTTGTTTTGCAGTAACGCTTTGATACCATTAGCAAAACTGTGAACGGTTGCCTCATGCCCTGCGTTCAGCAACAGGATTACAGTGGTGACTAGCTCGTCGGTGGACAGGCGCTCGCCCTCGGTTTCGGCTGTTATAAGGTGGGTGATCAGGTCGTCTTTTGGATCGTTTCGGCGTGCAGCGATATGATCGCGAATATAGGTAGAAAATTCTTGTGTGGCTTTGACGGCGGCGTCTTCTATTTCGCGATCGCGCCGCGCTTGATACATGGCGACCATATCGTGGGACCATGATAGCAATTTCGGGGCCATTTCTTCGGGAACGCCAAGCATACGGCAGATGATTATGATCGGGATTTGTTCGCAAAAGGCGGGTAGCAGGTCAACAGAGTCAGCCGGGAATTGGTCGATCAGGGTGTGGGTCAGGGCCTCGATATCGGGTTCGAGTGCGGCGATCCGGCGACTCGTGAAAGCCCGCACCAATAGGCCTCGCAAGCGAGTGTGGGTTGGCGGTTCTAGTTCTAGAATCGAATTTTTCTCGTTTTCATAAAACGGGGCCAGATGGTCGGGGTAAACGGGTTTGAAGCCCTCGGGCGCTTCGCGGCCAAAACGGCGGTCGCGCAAAATGGTGTTGACGGTTTTATGGTCGGCAGCGCACAGGAACCCGTATTCTTTCCATAAAAATAAGGGGCCGGACGCCCGGACTGTATCGTAGAACGGGTAGGGGTTCTGGACGAATTCGGGCTCACGCGGGTTTTGGGAAATTTCTGATATCATGGGAGGTATATTGCCGCTGTTGTCGCAAGTGGCAAGAATTTGTTTGACCCGTGGCGAAAATCTGTTTGTATCGGCGGCAGAGTTGCGGGGGAACCGTAACCACCAAACTGGGAGGAATATTTATGCGTTTTCTTACGGCGGCGGCCCTTGTGGCGGCCACGAGCCTAGGCGCGACTTCAGCGTTTGCTGAATGCGATGAAGGCGAATTGGTTATTAAATTTTCACATGTTACTAATACTGATCGCCACCCCAAAGGGATCGCGGCGACGTTGCTGGCTGAACGGGTAAATGCTGAAATGGACGGCGTTGCTTGTATGGAAGTATTTCCGAACTCGACATTATATAATGACGATCAGGTGTTGGAAGCGATGTTGAATGGCGATGTTCATCTTGCAGCACCAAGCTTGTCGAAATTTGAGAGCTTTACCAAACAGTTCCGCATTTTCGATCTGCCTTTCATGTTTAAAAACATGGATGCGGTTGATGCGTTCCAAGCGTCCGACACTGGTGTTGCGATGAAGGAAAGCATGGCGCGTCGTGGTCTTATGGGGCTGCAATTTTGGCATAATGGCATGAAGCAGATGTCGGCGGATGTGCCGTTGAACTTGCCTACGGATGCTGAAGGCTTGAAATTCCGTGTGCAGAATTCCGATGTTCTAAAGGCGCAGATGTCGGCAATGGGGGCTAGCCCACAACCGATGGCGTTTTCAGAGGTTTACGGTGCTTTGCAGACGGGTGTTGTGAACGGGCAGGAGAATACTTGGTCCAATGTTTACGGCCAAAAGTTCTTTGAAGTTCAGGATGGAACGACAGAAACCAATCACGGAGTGTTAGATTATCTTGTTGTTGCTTCGACCGATTGGTTGGATGGGTTGGACGCGGACGTTCGTGACCAGTTCCTGACAATTCTTGGCGAAGTTACATCGACACGTAACGCCGCTGCGTTCCAAGTGAACGAGGATGCGCGCGCCGCAATTCTAGAAGCCGGTGGTGTTATCCGCGAATTGAACGCTGAGCAGCGCGAAGCATGGGTGAATGCCATGTTGCCTGTCTGGGATCAATTTGAGGGCGACGTTGGCGCTGATAATATCGCCGAAGCGCAAGCGATTAACGCCCAGCACTAAATATGACCGACCCCGCTTAGGCG
>CAZYMT010000124.1:0-9589 GCA_964649035.1 uncultured Rhodobacterales bacterium | reverse complement strand
AAACGGAAAATTGGCGCAGCACATTCGAACCCATGGCATAATCCTTGGCACACAAAGGTATGATGCCGACCTTGCATTCTATCGCGATATTATCGGGCTTCCTGTATGGTACGAAAAACCGGGCCTCGTTTGCCTTCGGTTTGGCGATGGCTAGCTAATGATTGAAACCGGCGGTGTGGCGCGAAACGCCCGAAAACCCGACAATGTCGCGAGTTAAAGGATGCCGGATATCCGTTCGTCAACTGATTTCAAGGCGACAAACTAAGGTCGTTCAGCCCGACATAATATCCCTGATATAAGTGGTCGCCCGTTCCAGACGATGATGTTTTCCCGGCAATCTTGCACGCGAGGCATGGTGCATCGCTATCGCCACCGAGAAGGCTGAAACTATCTGGCGCTGATTATCAGCAGCGCCAGATGCCCCAATATAGGAGTCGTATATTTTGTCGAAATTATCCGCCCCATGAAAATAGAGCGCCGACCCAAGGGTCCAATGCCGATCAAGAATTGTGGCGTCCCCAAAATCGATCAACGCGGCAAGCCCGTCACTGGAACAAAGCAATTGTCGTTCATGCAGATCAGCGTGGCACAACACCTCATTTCTGTCCTTAACCACCGCCGAAACCTCGTGCAATCGCGCCATAATATCGGGCCCAATCTCGGGGACAGCACGAAGAACGGGATGTTCATAACCAGCCTCCCAGATTTCTGGCAACGGATTTTCGAAACGTTGTTCAACGCCCTCCATTGGATCGGTTTTCATGCCGACAATGACGGATTTGTCGATATGTGACGGGCGGCCGCAATCGCGCGTTTGCAAATCATGCAAGACGGCCAGTGTTTCCCCAAGGTCCCGGCAGGTCTGGTCCGAAAGCTGCCCGCGTTCGGGGTGATATCCGGCTACCAAGGCATCTAGGCTCCAGCGTATTCCATCTAGAATCCGTTCCACAGTTTCCGAACACAATATTGGCTCCGCGACATGGCCACCATTCGCTAACAGTTCGGTTCGCACGAACATGTCTATGGCCCCATCCAATACACGTTCATCGGCGTCGATTATCCGCAATGCGTAACACCGACAATCAGATTGAACCTGCCAAACACTGCAGGTTGCGCCTTTCGCCAAAAAGCTGACTTTTTCGAGGGTCTCGTTAATAAGGCCAAGTATTTTCTCTGAGGAATGGACCAATTCAGATTGTTGCATCTACTCCGACGCTTCTAGCCCAATAAACCCGCCCGACTGACGGTTCCAGAAATTTGCGTATTGCCCACCCGCAGCCAGCAATTCGTCATGCGAACCTTGCTCAACAATCCGTCCATCATCCAGCACAATGATCCGGTCCATTTGCGCGATGGTGCTTAGACGATGAGCAATGGCAATCACCGTCTTGCCCTGCATCAGGTCGTCAAAGGTGCTTTGAATGGCCGCTTCAACCTCGCTATCGAGCGCAGATGTCGCCTCGTCCAGCGCCAGTATCGGCGCATTTTTCAAAATCACCCGCGCAATCGCGATCCGTTGGCGTTGTCCGCCCGACAATTTCACGCCGCGCTCGCCAAGATAAGCATCAAACCCTTTACGCCCGCGACCGTCGCGCAGGTCTTGAATGAATTCATATGCCTGTGCCTGCTTACACGCCGCAATCAGATCGCCCTCGGACGCGTCAGGGCGACCATATAAAATGTTATCGCGGGTCGAACGGTTGAACATTTGCGTGTCCTGCGTCACCATCCCAATATGACGGCGCAACCCGTCTTGCGTCAGTCCACGAATGTCCTGCCCATCCAACCGGATTGCCCCGCCCTCAACCTCGCGCAGCCGCAGTAACAGTGCCAGAACCGTTGATTTTCCAGCCCCCGAACGCCCAACCAGCGCTACCTTTTCGCCCGGCCGGATGGTCAGGTCAAACCCGTTCAGACCGCCGCCCTCTTTGCGACCATAATGGAAATCCACCGCCTCAAACCTGATCTTGCCCTGCACATTTTCAGGATGCACAGCGTCGGCATCATCCGTCAACGTATGATCCTTGGCCAGCGTCGCAATCCCGTCTTCAACCACACCAATATTGTTGAACAACCCCATCAACATGAACGAGAACCACCCTGTCATCGCCCCCATCCGCGAGGCCAAAATCCCCGCCAGAACAATCGCCCCACTTTCGACCGCGCCGATATTCCATAGGTAAAGCGACGCCCCCAGCAACCCGACAGGCAGCAGCATCGACATAAACGAAATTGCGATCCGGAACCGGAATGTTGCCCGCCCAAAGGTCAGCGCGGCATTGCGAAAACGGGTCATGGTTTTGCGGGCTTCTTCGGTTTCATGCGCGGTGTGGGCAAACAGTTTGACGGTCGAGATATTGGAAATACTATCGACAAAATTGCCAGAAATTGCCGAACGCGCTTCGGCCCGTTCTTTGGCAACAGCGCGAATACGTGGCAAGCCCCAGCGTAACGCCAAAACGTAAAAACCAAACCAGATCGCTAAAACCAGCGACAGCCGCCAATCTGACGTGCCCAGCGCAATCACCCCGCCAATCATCATTGCACCGGCAAATGCCACCGCGTTCAAGACCTCCATCACGACGTCACCCAGCGAGGCTGCCGTCTGCATCTGCTTTTGATTTATCCGCCCGGCAAAATCATCCTCAAAGAAATCGAGGCTCTGGCCAAGCGTATGCTGATGCAGCCGCCAAACCCCGACATGGGTCAGCCCCGGCCCCAGCGCCAAGTTGTTCAGCCCAGCCTGCGCGATCATAATCAGCGGGCGTAACAGCAGCATGAACACCACCATTGCAATCAATGGCCAAGTATATCCGTCAAAGAAACTGTCGCGCCCATGCTCGCCAATCCGGTTAATAATCAGCCCAACACACCACGCCGCAGTTACCTCGGCAAACCCGATCAATGCAGAAACTATTGCCTGCAAAAAGATCGCAAAACCGGTTCCGGCAAACATCCATTTACCAAAATTCCACAGACCCGTTGGCGGAGGGCCTTTCGCAGGTGCAAAAGGATCAAAAAGATTTTCGAAAAATTTCATGTCTAGCCAAACTGAGCCTTTCGGAACCAAACGTAAAGTCTGTTTTTAAAGTTCGCGCGTCGTTACGCTTCCACACCAATAAACCCACCGGATTGTCGGTTCCAAAAGCTGGCGTATAGCCCGTCGAAGGCCAGTAGCTCGCTATGCGTACCTTGCTCGGCAATTTTTCCGGCATCAAGGACAATAATCTTGTCCATCCGCGCAATGGTGGAAAGGCGGTGTGCGATGGCGATCACGGTTTTGCCTTCCATCACGCCATATAGCGTTTCTTGAATGGCGGCCTCGACCTCGCTGTCCAAAGCTGAGGTTGCCTCGTCCAGCACCAAAATAGGTGCGTCTTTCAATATCACCCGCGCAATAGAAATCCGTTGGCGTTGACCACCCGACAGTTTCACACCGCGTTCACCAACATGTGCACTATACCCCGTGCGGCCTTTTGGATCGACCAGCTCCAGAATAAATTCATGCGCTTCGGCCCGTTTAGCGGCCTCGATCATGTCCGCCTCGGTTGCATCAGGACGACCATATAAGATATTATCGCGCACAGATCGATGCAGCAAACTGCTATCCTGCGTCACCATCCCGATTTGCGCGCGCAAACTATCCTGCGTCACCGCACCAACCGATTGCCCATCGATCAGCACCTGCCCACCTTCGGCATCCTGAAAGCGCAGCAACAGATTAACCAACGAGGATTTTCCCGCGCCAGATCGCCCAATCAACCCTAAATGCTGACCACTGGGGATCGTCAAATCAATCGCATCCAGCCCACCAAAACCTTTGCCATAATGGTGTGTCAGCTTGTCAAAACGGATCTCGGCATCGGTCACCGCCAGCGCTTTTGCCCCCTTCGCATCGACCACTTCATGAGGTACCGAGATACTTTCCAAGCCCTCGCGGATCGTCCCGATACGTTCAAAAACCTTGGTCGTCAGAAACATGATCCACCCAGTCATGCCGCTTAGGCGAATGGTCAGGGCAATAATCGCCGCAACCTCGCCGATCGACAATTCGCCGCGCGTCCACAACCACACCGCAGGTACTATCAACAGCATAACCGCCGCCGCATTCGACACCGCAACGCCCGATATCATCATCGAAAACAACCGCAAGATTTTGGCGAACCGCAATCGATGCCGTTTCATCGCCGTCAGGGCGAATTTCTCCTCCCGCTCTGCATGGGAAAACAGTTTGACGGTTTCGATATTTGTGTAGGCATCAACCACCCGCGCTGTGACCCGCGAATTGGCATTACTTAACTGCTCGGAGGCATTCCCGATCCGTGGTGCAATCCAGGTCACAAACCAGATATAGCCGATAATCCAGATCAACAGTGGCACAACCAGACGCGCATCCATTTGGCTAAGCACAATGATCACACCAACCAAAAACACAATAGAGCCCCAGAACCCTTCGAGCACCAGAAAGACGCTATCCTCAACCGCTAAACCCATGTTCATCACACGGTTTGACAGCCGTCCGGCAAAATCATTTTGAAAGAAGCTGATCGACTGCCCCAGCATATGTTTATGCGCCCGCCAACGCGCCTGCCCCATCATATTGGTCGAAAACCCGTTAAACATCAGCATATAATTCAGACTGACCGACAAAGGCCGGATCAGCAGAACAACAAGAACCGCCCCCAGCAATTGCGCGCCGTGTTTTGACCACAATGCCTCTGGTCCAGTGACCGCCATAAGATCAATCAAATGACCGGAATAGAAAATAAGAAACGCATCGGAAAGCGCTGCAATAAACCCAACCGTCATGATCATCGCGATCACTTTGCGATACGGCGCCAAATGGCTACCAACATATTCCTTCAGATTTTTAGACGGCGTATGCGCCTCAAATTCCGCAAAAGGATCAACCATGCCCTCAATTTTATCAAATATCGACATTGTCTGCCCCTTCCTCAATTCCAATAAAACCGCCCGACTGACGGTTCCAAAACCCTGCATATAGCCCGTTCAAGGCGAGCAATTCCGCATGTGTCCCTTGCTCGGCAACCCGCCCGGCATCAAGGACAATAATCCGGTCCATCTGCGCGATGGTGGACAGCCGATGCGCAATAGCAATCACCGTCTTCCCCTCCATTACACCGTAAAGCGTTTCCTGAATCGCTGCCTCGACCTCACTGTCCAGCGCCGAGGTTGCCTCGTCCAGCACAAGTATCGGCGCATCTTTCAAAATCACCCGCGCAATCGCGATCCGCTGCCGTTGCCCGCCAGACAGTTTCACGCCGCGATCACCGACAAAAGCATCATAGCCCGAACGCTCCTTTTGGTCCTGCAATTCCAGAATAAATTCATGCGCCTCAGCCTTCCGCGCGGCGGCCTCCACCGCCACTTGATCCTTAACCGCACCATACGCAATATTATCCCTGACCGAACGATGCAGCAGCGTATTTTCTTGCGTCACCATCCCGATATTTCGCCGCAAACTATCCTGTGTGACCACAGAAATATCCTGCCCATCAATGGCGATCCGCCCGCCTTCCAGCTCAAAAAACCGCAACATCAGGTTCACCAACGTCGATTTCCCAGCGCCCGAGCGCCCAATAATTCCGACCTTCTCACCCGCCGCGATTTGCAGCGAAATATCATCCAGACCACCTGTGCCCTTACCGTAATGATGGCTGATCCCCTCAAGAAGGATTTCCCCGCCGGAAACCAGCAATTCCTGCGCGTCGCTTGCGTCCGTAATCGCCAATGGCTGCGCCACCGTTTTCAATGTCTCTCGCAGCCCGCCTGTTGCCGCAAACAGGCTGGACATCGCGTCCATAAACCAGTTGGCCATGTCGTTAATCCGAAAGCTCAAAGCAAATGCCGTAGCGATAATCCCGATCTGTGCCTCACCTTCACGCCATAAAATCAACGCACATCCAACCAGTCCGACAATTAGGACGCTATTCAAAAACACCATCCCGACATTGATAAGAACTTCAATTTTCTGCACCTTCAGAAATGCCTGCCGGACATCCTCAAAACGTTGATAGGTTTCGTCATCCTGTTGATTTTCAGTGCCGAACAATTTTACCGTCTCGATATTCGAATAGTTATCGACAATCATTCCGGTCTTGGACGACAAACCTTCCTGATGTTCAGCCGATGCTTTTTCCATTCGGGGCACCGCATATGCCATCAACCCCGCATAAAGACCAACCCATATAATCAGCGGGAACATAAGCCAGACGTCAACCGATGCCATCAACCAGACAGAGCCAACTACGTATACGGCCACAAAAGAAAACGTATGAAGAACTTGATATGTTGCACCAGTTGCGGCCCGCCCGATAACTTGAACATGCGCTGCAATCCTCCCAGCCATATCGTTTTGAAACCATCCAACGGATTGCTGCATAACATGACGATGCGCGCGCCATTGGACTAGTGCTGTGGCATTAGGGAAGAATGTAATATCATCTAGGCCTTCACGTATCAGCGGCGCCAATGGTCGGACCACCAAGATGAACAGTGCCACCGCAATCAAGGTGTTACCATGTTCCACCCAAACCTGCTCCGGCTCGGTCGTAACCAGCCGGTCAATCAATACGCCAAGATAGCCGATTAACCAAACCTCGATCCCTGCTGCAACCACAGCAAACACCACGCTCACCGCCATAATCCGATAAAACGGTCGCAGGTTTTCCTTCAGAAAACCCCAAACATTCGCTGGTGGAGTCTGCTGCGTATAAGGTTGATACGGATCAACCAGATTTTCAAAGATCGAGAATATGGACATTTATTCGGCCGCCGTTTCCGTGCTATCAACCCCGATGAACCCGCCCGATTGACGGTTCCAGAAATTGGCATAAAGCCCATCCAGCGCCAGCAACTCACGGTGCGTCCCCTGCTCGACAACCCTGCCTGCATCCAGCACAATGATCCGGTCCATCTGCGCGATGGTGGAAAGGCGATGCGCAATCGCAATCACGGTTTTCCCCTCCATCACACCATACAACGTTTCCTGAATGGAGGCCTCAACCTCGCTATCCAGCGCTGACGTCGCTTCGTCCAAAATCAGGATCGGCGCATCTTTCAAAATCACCCGTGCGATCGCGATACGTTGCCGCTGTCCCCCTGACAGCTTCACACCGCGTTCCCCGACAAAGGCGTCATATCCGGTGCGCCCTTTTGGGTCCGCCAAGGTCTGAATGAAATCCTGCGCCTCGGCCCGTTCTGCCGCAAGGATCATCTCTGCCTCGCTAGCATCAGGATTGCCGTATAAAATATTCGCCCGAACCGAGCGATGTAACAGGCTGCTATCCTGCGTCACCATCCCGATTTGTGCACGCAAACTGTCTTGCGTCACGGCGCTAACTGATTGCCCGTCAATCAGAATTTCGCCCTCTTCGGCATCGCGGAACCGCATGATCATATTGACCAGACTGGATTTCCCCGAACCGGATCGCCCAACCAGCCCGATTTTCTCACCGGGGTTGATCACCAGATTGATGTGATCCAGCCCACCAGCCCCCTTGCCGTAATGATGCGACAGATTCCGCATCTCAATCCGGCCCTTATCCAACACCAAATCGGGTGCGCCTACCGCATCCACCACCGAATGCGGCACCGAGATCGATTGCAACCCCTCGCGGATCGTGCCCGCATGTTCAAACATCCGGATGGTCACCCACATAATCCAGCCAGTCATGCCGTTCAGGCGAATAATCAGGGCCGAGGTCGCCGCAACCTCGCCCACCGAAACGATCCCTTGCGTCCACAGCCAAATCGCCGGACCGATAACGCCAACCATCAAAACGCCAGTGATCGAAACCAACCCGAAAGTCAGCCGCGTCATCAGCCGCAAGAACCGCTGCCACCGCACTCGTTGGCGGCGCATCGCGTTCATTGCATAGGCCTCCTCACGCTTGTCATGGGCAAACAGTTTGACGCTTTCGATATTCGCATAGGCGTCAACAATCCGCCCTGTCACCAGCGATTTAGTTTCCGACATTTTTTCGGATGCATCCGCGACCTTCACCGCCACACGACGCGCGTAAAGGACATAAAACACAAGCCAGATCACCATAGGCAAGGCCAACCGCCAGTCAATCTGCGCCAGCACAAACAGTGCCCCAACGATATAAATAATCGAATACCAAATACCTTCAAAGGCCATATAAATGGTGTCTTCGACGGCTGGTCCCATCTGCATCACGCGGTTGGTCAGGCGTCCAGCAAAATCATTCTGAAAGAACTCCGCCGATTGGCCCAACAGGTGCTTATGACTGCGCCATCGCGCCTGTTCCTGCATGTTGCCAGCCAGCGTTTGTTCCAAGAAAAAATGGTTCAGTGTGATGATAATTGGACGTAAAAACAGAATAAACGCAGCAGCCAGCGCCAGCTCCAAGCCGTGTTGCGTCCAGATATCCTCGGCACCGGTTTCATTCATAAGGTCAATCACCCGACCAGAATAAAAGATAATTCCGCTCTCGGTCAGGGCAGTAAACACCCCCAACACCGCCATATAGGGCAGCCATTTCCGGAACGGTGCAAGCTGCGTTTTAATATAGGCCCAATAGGTATCGGGCGGTGTGTTATCGGGAACGCGGGCGAAGGGGTTAACAAGGTTTTCGAATCTTTTGAACATCTCGGGGCCTCAATGGGGCAAAGGGACGGGGGTATAAAACAAACAGGCCAAAGGCGGCCCAACGCTGGGACGCCGCTAGGCGGGTAGGTGAATCCAACGATTTTGCATATACATATCCTCCTCAAGATGTTGGGTGATCTATAGCGGACCGCCCAACATCCGTCACCAAAAACATTGTTACCGATACAAAATATCGGTCATAATCCGTAACTGTTGCATGTTAGCGTCACGATATGAAATTCCAATCCTACATCATTTGCACCACGCCGCAATCCGGAAGCACCCTGTTGTGCGACCTGCTGGCGGGCAGTGGGGTCGCAGGGAAACCGAATTCATATTATCGGCGAAATTCAATTTCAGATTTTGTTGCGCAACTGAACATTCCCGCCGACGATCCGAATTTCGATCAAACCTACCTCGCCGCAATTTTGCGCGAAGGAAAACAGGATACCGAGCTATTTGGCCTGCGCCTTATGTGGAGCAGCCTGTCCGAACTGTCCGTATACCTTGATACAATTTATCCAAATCTGCCCAACGATATGGCGCGGTTTGCGCGTGCCTTTGGCAGGCCCCTTTACCTGCATCTGACGCGGCGCGATACCGTCGCCCAAGCAATTTCATGCTTTAAGGCGGAGGAGTCGGGGCTTTGGCACCTAACGGCTGACGGGGGCGTTCGTGAACAAACAGGTCCGCCAAAAACGCCAATCTATGATTTTGCGAAAATCGAAATTCAACGGAACGAAATTATTACCCAGAACAAGAATTGGACGGACTGGTTCGCCCGACACGAAATTGAGCCGCTTCACATAACCTATGAAACCCTCGCCGCTGATCCAAATGCAACACTGGCTCGCATTCTTCTTACATTGGATCGCGATCCAACTGTTGCCGAGGCTGTAACACCAAAAAGTTCAAAACTCGGCAATGACGAAAGCCACGATTGGGCCACACGAT
>CAZYMT010000123.1:0-9612 GCA_964649035.1 uncultured Rhodobacterales bacterium | reverse complement strand
CGCGGAAACTTGGGCTGGAAAGCACGGCAAATGCGGGGCGCGGGACATCTGCACCACCGTCGCCATCGGCAGGAAATCTGGCGCTGACGCAAGGGACGCAAACGCGCGATGAATTGATTGCCGATATGGGTACAGGGCTGATCGTGACCTCGATGATCGGCAGCACGATTAACCCGAATACGGGCGATTATTCGCGTGGGGCATCCGGTTTCTGGGTCGAAAACGGTGAAATCACCGGTCCGGTTAATGAATGCACTATCGCGGGAAATCTGCATGATATGCTGCGCGGAATGCGCGCTGCCAATGACGCACAAGCGCATCTGTCACGTGTGGTTCCAAGCCTGTTGATCGAAGGGCTGACCATTGCTGGCGCATGACCTTCAACTATTGGTCGATGCAGCGGAAGCATCGGGGAAAATCGCGCGAAAGCATTTTCAGGCCAATCCGGAAATATGGGATAAAGGCGACGGTCAAGGTCCGGTGACCGAGGCTGATCTGGCCATCGATCGGATGTTGCACAGTGAATTATTGGGCGCGCGCCCAGATCACGGCTGGTTGTCCGAAGAAACCGATGACAACACAGATCGCCTTACCCATTCGCGCGTGTTCATCATCGACCCAATCGACGGAACCCGTGCTTTTATCGCTGGCCTCGACCATTTTTCACATTCTCTGGCGATTGCTGAAGATGGAAAGATCGTGGCCGCGGTTGTGCACCTGCCGATGAAAAATATGACATATACGGCGACCAAAGGCGGCGGTGCATTTTTGAACGGTCAGCCAATTACACCAAGTACGCAGACGGTGATGGATGATGCCGAAATTCTGGTTAACGGCTCCATGATGAAACCCGAATACTGGCAAAAATCGGTCCCTAATTTCAAACGCAACTTCCGCCCCTCATTGGCTTACCGTGTGTGCCTAGCCGCTGAAGGCCGCTTCGATGCCATGCTAACGCTGCGCCCAACTTGGGAATGGGACGTGGCAGCAGGTGATTTGATCGCGCAGGAAGCTGGCGCAGTTGTGACCACAGCCCAAAACCAAACCCCAATATACAACAATCCAAAACCGCAACTCGCTGGCATGATTACGGCTGGCGCAGAAATCCACCGTCAGTTAATGGACCATCTTTAAACTACAGCGCAAACCGAGCCGCAGGCGAGGCCACGCCCAACGGGAAATGTTGGATTTTCAATCCATCTTTGACGGGCGGGAGGGCTCCTCGGCTAGCTCTCCTTCAGATATTTTGCAAATGCCTCGTCATAATCGGGATGCCAGCGCGATAAAGGTGCGCGGTTCTCGGTAATATCCCCCGCCGCCCAGAGGATACGCTTTTCGTCTAGTTCACGAGAGACATCATTGTCTGGGCAAAGAATGTAGAAATCCCCGCTGTCCAAGCTGTCCATCATGAAATCGACGGTTTGTTCGGGAGTCCAAGCCGCGTCCGGCTTTTCCGTCCGCTCGCCCTTGGTCAGGTCCGTATAGACAAATCCGGGGATCAACAGATGTGCGGTCAAGTGCGGGGCGGTATTGCGGAATTCATGCTGCAAAGCCTCGGTAAATGTTTTCACACCGCTTTTGGCAACATTATAGGCTGGATCACCCGGCGGCATGGTTATGCCTTGCTTGGAGCCAGTGTTGATAATCATCCCAACCCGCCCACGTTCCATCATACGTGGCGCAAAAACCTGCGAGCCGTTGATAATCCCCCATAGGTTCACATTCAAAATGCGCTGCCAATTGTCGAACGGACTGAACATCGCACTACCGGGCTGAATGCCTGCGTTGTTTATCAATATATCGGTGCCGCCAAACCTGTCGGCCACGGCTTGCTCCATTGCTTCGACCACCTTGCGATCAGATACATCGGTTTCAGAGGTCATAACCTCGATATCGGGATAAGCCGCAATGATTTCCGCAGCAGCCTTTTCCAACCGATCCGCACCCAGATCAACAATACAAATATTCGCGCCCTTGGCAGCGAACGCTTTGGCTGCGGCAAGGCCGATACCAGCGGCGGCCCCAGTGATTACGGCTGTTGGGGCGGGTGGCAAAGGGAATGAGGTCATTTGGCAGGCTCCTAAGAATTTTCAGCATAATATTGGAACTGAATTGACTGAGGGTCAACGTCCCGCACCCGTTATTCGCGCAAATTCTTCGACTACTCTTTCCGGTGAATCACCGGGGCTGACATTCTCGCTATAAAGAGCGTTCAGAAGGTCAAAATCGGCGTCTGTGTTTGGCGCAGGGCCAGTAAAATCATTATAAGTAAAAACGGATGACCAATCAGTGTCATGCAACAAACCTAAAGTTTGGGTTAGCTCCTCATGAATACAGTGTCGAACTAGATCAGGTTCTGCACCACTATTTACATATATCCACGCGAACTGAATCTCGTCATCTATCGACGTGACATGTAGATAGCACGTGCTATCCGCCGTGTTTTCAACAAACCTACGTCTGAGGTGATCACCTTCGTCGATTGCAAACATTTCACTAAATAGGACACCGGTTTTTAGATCAGTTAGAAAGAAAAATATATTTCCAACGGTGAGGGCACTCCCGCTATTTCCGCCAATATGCAAACGCCCTTGGTTCACCAGAAGACTGCCCTCTTCCACTTTCTCAATCAGAAAATGTGATCGGCCAAAAACTGCGCCCTCAATCCAGTTGAGATCAAAAAAGGTAACTTCTGCGCCAGGGAAACCGTCGACCCGAGTGTTCAATTCTTCGACGAGCGCATCAATTTCAGCCTCATAAGATTCACCGTCATGGATAACAGTAATTTTCGGTGAGGTGACCCATTTGTGAACAGTGCCATTATTGGATGTCACGATATCCCGCACCTGATCAAGTATCGGTTTTTCTTGGGCATACGCGCTGCAAGGCAGGAGTAATGACACAACTACCGATATATTTCGCATAACCCTCATTCGTCTTCACCTTGTCCGGTTAGCCGCTCAAATTCAGCAACGACAGCATTCGGAGGATCGCCAACGGTGACGTTTTCACTATATATTGCACTTAACAGATCAAAATCAGGTGTCAGTTCCAACCTAGGCTCTAACGGATCGCTGTAGGTAAGGGCTTCGGAATTTTCGACATCTTTTTGCAAGCCAAGCGTTCGCATAATGCGTCCATAAAGGCACTGCGTTATCTGTTCAGCAGAATTGTCGGCATTTATGAAAACCAACCCAGTTTCCAACCTATCATCGTCGGCAATAACGTTGGAATAACAGGCGGAACTGTAAGGCCCAGTTACGAATTTTCGGCTTAGCACGGCTTTGTTGATCGGCGCGGCCAGCGCCCCGAACAAAACCCCAACCTCGATATCTGCCAAAAAAACATAAATATCCGCTTGCGTATAGATTGTATCGCCACCGTTTTCGAAAATCACCGCGCCCATAACCAGCGACATGCCGTCACGGTCAAAGTGGAATTTACGGAATATGGTTTGGCCGTAAAGGTCGCCTTCAATTTGGTTCAGGTCAAAGAATTCGACCTCAGTGATGCCGGGAAAGCCGTCGATCTTGTTGAAATTCTCGACAATTGCGTTGACTTCGGTATCGAACGGTTGGTCATCATACATGACCATCAGCTTGATCGGATGCACCCATTTCTGCACGGTTCCGCTGTCCGAGGTTACGATTTCACGGACCTCATCGAGGATCGGGGTTTGGGCGGATAGGATCGTGGGAAGGATCAGCAAGCTCAGTAATAATTTGTTCAATTTAGCCTCTCAAAATTTCGAGGTAAAATAACCTCTAAGCGCGTTTTACAACAATTTGCGCGATACCCAAAACTTCTAGCACTTTTGCCTCGATTTCTGGCGCGTTCATGCCAGCGATTTCGTACATTTTTGCGGGGGAATTCTGTTGTATGAATGTATCGGGGAAGACCATCGAGCGGAATTTTAGGCCGCTATCAAATACGCCTTCTTCCGCCAATAAGTGGGCGACATGGCTGCCAAAACCGCCGATTGACCCTTCTTCGATGGTTATCAGGGCTTCGTGATTGGCGGCCAGATCAAGGATCATGTCGCGGTCCAGAGGTTTGGCGAAACGGGCGTCGGCGATTGTGGGTTTGATGCCTTTGGCGGCCAGTGCCTCGGCGGCTTTTTGGCATTCGGATAGGCGGGTGCCGAAGGACAGGATGGCGACCTTCGACCCTTCTTGCACAATGCGGCCTTTGCCGATTTCCAGCGGGATGCCGCGATCGGGCAATTCAACGCCAACCCCTTCGCCGCGTGGGAAACGGAAGGCGCTGGGGCGGTCGTTGATGCTGGCGGCGGTGGCAACCATATGGACCAATTCGGCCTCGTCAGCGGCGGCCATCACCACGAAATCGGGTAGGTTGGCGAGGAAGGCAATGTCGAACGACCCCGCATGCGTTGGGCCGTCAGCGCCGACCAGTCCGGCGCGGTCAATGGCAAAGCGGACGGGTAATTTTTGGACGGCCACGTCATGTACAATTTGGTCGTAACCGCGTTGCAGGAAGGTTGAATAGAGCGCGCAAAACGGTTTCATGCCGCCTGCCGCCAATCCAGCAGCAAAGGTCACGGCATGTTGTTCGGCGATGCCAACGTCAAAACATCTGGTCGGGAAGCGTTCGGCGAATAGATCAAGGCCCGTGCCATCCGGCATCGCGGCGGTAATGGCGACGATCTTGCTGTCGGTTTCGGCCTGTTTGATCAGACTTTGTGCAAAAACCTTGGTATAGCTAGGTGCGTTCGACACAGTTTTCTGGACTTTGCCAGTGGCCACGTCGAATTTTCCACGGGCATGGCCGCGATCCGGGCTATTTTCTGCGGGGCTATAGCCTTTACCCTTTTTGGTGATGACATGGATCATCATCGGGCCGTCGGCGCGGGTTTTGACCGTGCGTAAAACCGATAGCAACTGGTCGAGGTCGTGGCCGTCCAGCGGGCCAACATAGGAAAAGCCCAATTCCTCAAACAACGTCCCGCCGACGGTCATGGATTTAACCATTTCTTTGGCGCGGCGTGCGCCCTCTTGTAAGGGTTCGGGCAACAGGCTGACCGCGCCTTTGGCGGCGGCTTTCAGTTCCTGGAATGGCTCGCCAGCATAGAGACGGGTCAGATAGGACGACATTGCGCCAACAGGCGGTGCAATCGACATGTCGTTATCATTCAAGATCACGATTAGACGTTTTTTCAAATGTCCGGCGTTGTTCATGGCCTCGAACGCCATGCCAGCCGACATCGCGCCGTCACCGATCACCGCAATCGCGTCGCCAATACCATGTTCCGGCGCGCCGCCAAGATCACGGGCAACGGCAAAGCCCAGCGCGGTCGAGATCGAGGTGGAACTATGCCCCGCCCCAAACGGATCATATTCGCTTTCGGTGCGTTTGGTGAAACCCGACAGGCCGCCCGGCATGCGCAACGTGCGGATACGATCACGGCGTCCGGTCAGGATTTTATGGGGATAACATTGATGGCTGACATCCCAGATAATCCGGTCTTTGGGTGCATCAAAAACAGCGTGCAATGCTACGGTCAGCTCAACCACGCCAAGCCCGGCACCAAGATGGCCACCGGTTTCGGACACTGCCGAAATCGTTTCTGCGCGCAGCTCGTCGGCCAGTTGGTTCAGTTCAACATCTGTCAACGGCTTTAGGTCCGCGGGAATGTTCACGCGGTCTAGAACGGGTGTATCTGGGCGTTTGTTGGTCACGGGAAATCTCCGATCAGGTGGCGCGGGTTATGATGTATTTGGCAGCTTGGCACAAGTTTTCCGCCTTTTCGCCGTAAGGTTCAAGAGCGTCATTTGCCGCATCTACCAGTTCAGCGGCGCGGGCTTTGGCGTCGTCCATGCCAAGCAGGGAGACAAAGGTGGCTTTGCCAGCAGCCTCGTCTTTTCTAAGACGCTTACCAGCGGCGATGGCGTCCCCTTCGATATCGAGGATGTCATCTTGTATCTGAAACGCCAAGCCAATCGCGTCGGCGTAGCGGCTAAGGGCGGTTGTGTCTGCGCCAGCCAGAACCGCACCGGCCTCGGTCGACCAATGGATCAGTGCGCCGGTTTTTTGCGCTTGTAGCGCGGTTATTTCGGCAAGGGTTAGTGGGGTGGTCACGGTTTCCGCTGCGATGTCCAAGGCTTGTCCGCCAACCATGCCGTGTACGCCGGATGCGGTGGCAAGGCGTTGAATAAGCGGGATGTTTCCGGCTTCGGTAAGGAAGGAAAATGCTTGGGATTGTAGGGCGTCGCCAACCAAAACGGCGGTGGCCTCGTCCCATTTTACATGCACGGTTGGCAATCCGCGCCGCAAATCATCATCGTCCATACAGGGCATGTCGTCATGGACCAGCGAATAGGCGTGCAGGCATTCGATGGCGGCGGCTAGCGGGTCGGCTTGAGTTGAAACGCCGTGCAAATCCGCGCCTTCATAGACCAGAAATGCCCGCAGCCGTTTGCCGCCATTCAGGACCGCATACCGCATACCATCGGCGATAAGAGTACCCGTTGGCAGATGCGCATCAAGATAGGTTTCGACGCGGGTTGCGGCGGTTTTCAGGGTTGTTTCGAAATCAGTCATATCAGGCCTCGACGGGTGTTACTCCGGTGGCGTTACCGTTGCCGTCTGTGGTGATTTGGGCAACTTTTTCTTCGGCTGACTTCAGTTTGGCCTCGCAATGGGCTTTTAGTTCAGCGCCGCGTTCGTAAAGCTTGATTGACTCGTCCAGCGGTACGTTACCGGATTCCAATTGGCCGACGACGGTTTCTAGCGCGGACATTGCATCCTCGAAACTCATATCTGCTACGGGTTTATCGCTCATTTTCCACGCTCCATTAGAACCTTAACATGGGCGGCGCAGGACGCTGCCAACCCCTCAAGATCATATCCGCCTTCTAAAGTCGATACCAGCTTGCCGTTGCAATGTTTATCGGCCAAATCACAAAGCTGTTCAGTTGCCCATGCAAAATCATCCTCAACCCAGTTGAGATTGGCCAGTGGGTCGTTGATATGGGCGTCAAAACCAGCGGAAATCAGGATCAGTTCGGGTTTGAACGCATCAATAGCAGGCAATATTTGTGTTTCCATCGCCGTTCGGAATTCCGCGCCATCTGAGTTCGGGGCCAGCGGGACATTTAGAACATTGCCATGCGCGCCAGTTTCATGGGCGGCACCCGACCCCGGATATAGCGGCATTTGATGGGTTGAGGTGAACAGGATGCGCGCATCTTCCCAAACCAAATCCTGCGTGCCATTGCCGTGATGCACGTCAAAATCCATGATGGCAACGCGGGATAGGCCGTGCGTGTCGAGCGCATGTTTGGCGGCAATAGCGACATTTCCAAACAGGCAAAACCCCATCGGCGTTTCGCGTTCGGCGTGATGACCCGGCGGGCGGGTAGCGCAAAAGGCGTTATTTACCTGACCGTTCAGAACCATATCGACGGCCTTGATATTGGCGCCAACCCCGCGATAGGCGGCGGCTAATGATCCCTCGGACATATGGGTGTCAGCGTCGAGCGAGCCAATTCCGATGGCTTTGATCCGGTCGATATGCGTTTGTGGATGGGCGCGCAGGATGTGGGCATCGTCGGCCAAGGGGGCCTCGATCCGCAGTAAATCCATGTCTTCAAGCGCTTCGTTAATAGCGATTAACCGATCCACCCGTTCGGGGTGACCGTCAGGTGTGATATGCGTCAGGCAGTCGGGATGTGTGATAAGAGCTGTTGTCATAACACGAAACCTAGGCAAGACTGCGCGGGGCGGCAAGGCATTTCAGGAGGATTTTATGCGGTTATTTTGGGTATTTTTACTGCTACCGAATTTGGTATTTGCACAATCCGATGAAATTCAGCCTTGGCAAGTTATCACAGCCTTGCAGGCAGATTTGACGGGGGATCATCGCGATGAGCGCGCAATCCTTGTTAACGATTTCCAGCCGCGAGATAATTTGTCGCTCTACATATATGGGTTTGGCGAACCTAGCTGGCAATATGAATTGAAGGCCTATGCGGTGGATGCCGCATGGCAGCCGGACGGGTGGGGGTTTAAAACAACGCTGACGGTTAACGAAGATGGAAATCTAGAAGTGTTGTCGATAAACGATTCCTCAACCCGATTTCGTGGAAATCTGAAATTGACCATCGGGTATCTGGATGGCGAATTTATGTTGGTTGGGTATAGCACCGACAATTTTGACTCGCGTGATTTTGACGCGTCGCGTCGGTGTAGCCTTAATTTTCTTACGGGGCAGGGCGAAATGGGATTTCCGCAAGAAAGCCGGACAACATCGTTCGCGCATTCACTTGATCCAATGCCGATTTCCGGTTGGCCGAAAGATATGATAGTCGCTGAATGCGAGAGGTTTGAATAGATGCCCGAACTACCCGAAGTCGAAACTGTTTGTCGTGGGTTAGAACCTGTGATGGTTGGTACGCGCATTGTCGCGGCCGATATCCGGCGCGAGGGGCTGCGCTGGCCATTTCCACTCGATCTGAAAGAACGCCTTGAAGGTAAGCAGGTCACACGATTGCATCGCCGCGCCAAGTATATTCTGGGGGACCTCGATAGCGGCGAGAGCTTCATTATCCATCTGGGCATGTCTGGGCGGATACTGATCTCCAAGGGTGAGGAGCCGTTGGAGAAGCACGATCATGTGGTGCTGGATATGGAAAACGGCTCGCGGATCGCGTTTAACGATGCAAGGCGGTTCGGGGCGATGGATATTTGTCGTTCGGATGACCTTTATGCACATAAAATGCTGAAAGGGTTGGGGCCGGAGCCGCTGGGGAACGGGTTTTACCCTGAGTTGTTGCTGAAACGCCTGAAAGGGCGCAAAATGGCGATCAAGTCGGCGCTGCTCGATCAGAAAATTGTCGCTGGGTTGGGCAATATATATGTGTGCGAGGCGCTGTGGCGGGCCAAGATATCACCTACCCGAAAGGCGACGGATGTGACGCAAGGTGAGCTGGAAATTCTGGTCCCAACGATTCGCGATGTGTTGGGTGAAGCGATCGAATCCGGTGGTTCTTCGCTAAAAGACCATCGTCAGACAAATGGCGAGCTGGGGTATTTTCAGCATAGTTTTGCGGTATATGACCGTGAAAATCAGCCTTGTAGAACAGAGGGTTGCGATGAAAATATTGTCCGGATTGTGCAATCCGGCCGCTCGACTTTCTATTGTAACAATTGTCAGAGATAGCTTGATCCATTCGTTTTCGGCCCTTAAGACAGGACGCTGGACGAACAACGAGGGCCACCAAATGGCTTATGAAACTATCCTCACCGAGATCGAGGATCACGTCGGACTTATTACCCTAAATCGACCAAAGGTGCTGAATGCGCTGAACAGTCAATTGATGGGCGAATTGGGAACGGCACTGACTGCGATGCAAGCGGACCACAATGTACGCTGCATTATCATCACTGGCTGCGAAAAAGCATTCGCGGCGGGGGCTGATGTCAAAGAAATGGCGGAAAAGTCGTTTGTGGACATGTATAGCGAAGATTTCTTTACCGAAGAAGCCAACGCGGTTGCCCGTATCCGCAAACCGATTATAGCAGCCGTTTCAGGCTTTGCGCTGGGCGGTGGCTGTGAATTGGCGATGATGTGCGATTTCATTATTGCCGCTGACA
>CAZYMT010000122.1:0-9753 GCA_964649035.1 uncultured Rhodobacterales bacterium | reverse complement strand
GGTTGGCCTGTCGCTGCTTGGGGCGGCTGCCACGGGCATTTTTACGCTTAGTCGGGTGTCGGTTGATCGTCGTGCGCGGAACCGTTCCGAGGGCATTATTCAAATATTGCTATGGGCCGCCGCCGCTGTTGCGGTGTTGACGACCATTGGCATTGTGTTGTCGCTGATTTTTGAAACGCTATCGTTCTTTAACAATATCGGCTGGCGGGTTGATAAATTCCTGTTTGGCACCCGTTGGAGCCCGCTTTCCGGTGTGCAATCCGGCCAGCTTGATCCGGCCAAAGTCGGGGCGGTGCCGCTATTTGCCGGAACCTTGATGATTACCGCAATTGCGATGGCTGTAGCCGTGCCTATTGGGTTGCTAGCGGCGATTTACCTATCTGATTTTGCGTCGAACAAGGTGCGGGCTTGGGCCAAACCGATGCTAGAAATCCTCGCGGGTATTCCGACCGTTGTGTACGGGTTCTTTGCGGCAATCACGGTTGCCCCGTTTATCCGATCTACTGGTGAGGCGCTGGGCCTGTCGGTGGCGTCCGAAAGCGCGCTGGCGGCTGGGGTGGTCATGGGGATCATGATTATTCCGTTTATCTCGTCGCTATCGGATGATGTTATCAACTCGGTTCCACAAGATCTGCGCGATGCCTCTTACGGGCTTGGTGCGACCAAGGCGGAAACTATTCGCCAAGTGGTGCTGCCTGCGGCGTTGCCGGGGATCGTTTCGGCGGTATTGCTGGGTGTATCGCGCGCTGTTGGTGAAACCATGATTGTGGTGATGGCGGCGGGCCAAGGTGCAAATCTGACGGCCAATCCGCTGGAAGCTGTGACAACCGTGACCGTACAAATCGTGATGCTGATCACCGGCGATACCGAGGCGGAAACCGCTGCTGGTCCGGCCTTCACACTGGGTTTCACGCTGTTCTGCGTGACATTAATATTGAACATAATCGCGTTGCGCGTCGTGCGCAAATATCGCGAAGCGTATGATTAGGGGCCGATGACATGGTTGATATGACCGAACTCGCAAAACATCACGGCTCGCCTGAATCTGCGGCCAGAATGAAAAAACGCCACGCTGCGGAAAAGCGCCTGAAGGCGTATGGCATTGCCGCGATCCTGATCGCTGGTTCAGCGCTGGTTATGTTGTTGTGGTCCGTTGTCGGCAAGGCAACTGGTGCCTTGACTGAGAGCTATCTGACCTTGCCAATCACGCTGGAGCAAGCTGAAATTGATCCCGATAATACCGGCGATCCCTCGACAATTGGGCGTGGAGATTTTGGTGGCCTGACCAAAGACATGCTGAAAGAAACCTTTCCGTATGTCTCCGGCCGCACCAATAAGCGCAGCATGTATGACATCGTCAGTGGCGGCGGCGCGTTTGAGCTGCGCGAGATGGTGATGGCTGATCCGTCCTTGGTTGGGCAGACGATTGATTTCAGGTTCCTCGCCTCCGATATTTCAGACCTTTATCTAAAAGGGTCTTACGGCGAGATGGTGACGCAGGGAAACACGGGTGTTCTGACGCTCGAATCCGATGGCAAGGAGGCGGTGATCCGTTCCAGTGCTGATGATTTTGCTGAAGTTATGGCGCTGGTGCGCCGTGATCTATTCTCCAAAGCCGCATTCAACCGTGGGCAGGCCGGGTTACAAGAAAACGGCCGAGTGGTGTTTTTGGAACGTGCCGAGGCCGCGACAAATGCAGATGACCGCGCTGCCAATATCGCCGAGGCTGCCAATCGCGAAGCTGCGCGGGATCGTTTGCTCGCGCTGGCTGATGAAATTGAAATCCGCGCTAATGCCAGCAACGGGGTTGAGGAAGTTGACGAAGACAGCCCCTCGATCTTTATCCGCGCTGAAGGCGTGTGGATCAAACTGTCCGAGGTTTCGAATTCAACGGGTGTCGGCAAGGTGATCGGTGAATATGAAGGCCGCGCTGAACTGGCCGCAGATGACTGGTCGGTGCTGGTTTATGAATTGCCGGAATCACGTCGCAAAGTTAGCGACATTCAGGCGATCCTGCTAGAACAACTGGACGAGGCTGGGCTGGTCAGCACCGTATTCAACAAACGTTTCTTCACCTCAGGTGACAGTCAGGAACCGGAGCTTGCCGGCATCTGGGGCGCGGCGGTCGGGTCGTTCTGGACGATGATGGTGACGATCCTGCTGGCCTTCCCAATCGGGGTGGCTGCGGCGATCTATCTGGAAGAATTTGCCAAACGCAACATGGTTAATGATTTTATCGAAGTGAATATCAATAACCTCGCTGCGGTGCCGTCGATTGTGTTTGGCCTGCTGGGCCTGACGATTTTCATCGGCTTCTTTGGCATCCCGCGGTCAACCCCGCTGGTCGGTGGTATTGTGCTGGCGGTCATGACCTTGCCGACGATCATCATCGCGGCGCGCGCGTCCATTGCGGCGGTTCCACCGTCGATCAGGGATGCGGCACTGGGGATCGGGGCGTCGAAATTGCAAACCTCGTTCCACCACGTGTTGCCGCTGTCGATGCCCGGAATTTTGACTGGGACCATCATCGGTATGGCCCGCGCGCTGGGCGAAACCGCGCCCTTGATTATTGTTGGAATGGTGGCGTTTATCGCTGACGTTCCAGGCGGCCCGAAATCAGATGCAACGGTTATTCCGGCGCAGCTATACCTTTGGGCAGACTTTCCGGAACGCGCATTTGAAGCGCGGACCTCGGCGGCGATTTTGATGCTGCTAATATTCCTAATCCTAATGAACGGCCTCGCCGTTTTCCTTAGGAAAAAATTTGAACGCCGCTGGTAAGGAGACATGGTATGAACGTGGAAATGAAAACAAACGAGAGCGTGGCGATGGATGTTGTTGTGGATAGCGGTGTTAAAATATCGACAAAAAATGTTGATGTATTTTACGGCGATAATCACGCGATTATCGATGTGAGCGTCGATATTCTGGACAATACCGTGACCGCGTTTATCGGCCCGTCTGGCTGTGGGAAATCAACGTTTCTGCGCTGCCTGAACCGGATGAACGACACGATCGATATTTGCCGCGTAACTGGTGAAATCCTGTTGGACGGCGAAGATATTTACGCCAAATCCGTCGATCCGGTGCCGTTGCGCGCCAAGGTTGGCATGGTGTTTCAAAAACCCAATCCCTTCCCGAAATCAATCTTTGATAATGTCGCCTATGGCCCGCGCATTCACGGTCTGGTGTCGAATAAAACCGATCTGGAAGAGGTCGTCGAAAAATCCCTGAAGCGCGCTGCGATCTGGAACGAGGTCAAGGATCGTCTGGATGAACCGGGCACCGGATTGTCAGGCGGGCAGCAACAACGTTTATGTATTGCCCGCGCGATTGCAACGGCACCAGAGGTGTTGTTGATGGACGAACCTTGTTCGGCGCTTGATCCGATTGCGACGGCGCAAATTGAGGAATTGATTGATGAACTTCGCAGTAACTATTCGGTGGTAATTGTGACCCACTCGATGCAGCAGGCGGCGCGGGTCTCGCAGAAAACGGCGTTTTTCCATCTGGGGGATATGGTCGAATATGGCGATACAAACACCATTTTCACCAACCCCGATAATCAACGTACACAAGATTATATTACGGGTCGTTTCGGCTGATCCAGAGGAGAATAAAATGAACGACGGAAGACATATTGTATCGGCTTTTGACGATGATTTGCTAACGGTTCAGGCCAAGATTACCGAAATGGGTGGCGTGGTTGAGGAACTGTTATCGATGGCGCTGAAGGCGTTGAAAAAACGCGACGTGGCCTTGGCGAACGAGGTTATCGAGAAGGATAAAATCCTCGATGCTATGGAACTGGGGTTGGAAGAATTGGCGACGCAAATTATCGCGCTACGCCAACCAATGGCGCAAGATTTGCGTGTGCTTTTGTCGGCGATCAAGATTGCCTCCACCTTGGAACGTATCGGGGATTTGGCTAAAAATATCGCACGACGGGCGATTTATCTGGCCGATGCCAGGCCGGTGAAAATCTCGAATTCGATTGTGCAAATGGGTAAAGCGACGCGTAAACAGCTGTCGCAAATTCTTGATGCTCATGCGCAGCGTGACGCTGATCTAGCTGTCGAAATCTGGAACTCCGACGTTGAGTTGGATGAAATGTACACCGCCATTTTCCGCGAAGTCGTCACATATATGATGGAGGACAGCCGGATGATTGGTCTGGGCAGTCAATTGTTGTTTGTGGCGAAAAATCTGGAACGGATCGGCGATCACACGACGCATATTTCCGAGATGATCTATTATGTCGTCAAAGGGGAGCCTTTGGGTGATGACCGCCCGAAAGGCGAACCTCTTAGCCTCGGATTTGCCAATATAGGTGAGGAATAACAAATGCTTGCAAAAGTTTTGGTTGTTGAAGACGAAGCCGCGATCAGCCATCTGCTTGACTATAATCTGACCGCCGAAGGGTTTGATGTAACGATTGTCGATGACGGTGATGATGTGCTGATGGTCGCCGAGGAAATTGAGCCTGATATTATCCTGCTCGACTGGATGTTACCAAATGTTTCGGGGATCGAACTGTGCCGCCAATTGCGCGCCCGGGTTGAAACCCATGCCATTCCTATCATTATGCTGACGGCGCGCGGCGAAGAAGAAGATCGCCTGCGTGGCTTTGAAAAAGGTGCTGACGATTACATCACCAAACCTTTTTCGATGAGCGAGCTTATTGCGCGGGTAAAGGCCGTTCTACGGCGCACCAATCCATCCATTGCTGGTGACACCGCAACATTTGCAGACATCACGTTAGACCGTGAAACCATGCGCGTGCGGCGCGGCGAACGCGACATCGATCTCGGTCCAACCGAGTTTCGGATGCTTGATGTTCTATTGCAACGCCCGGGCCGTGTTTACAGCCGTGAACAATTGCTGGATCGGGTATGGGGGCAGGATATCTATGTTGAAGCACGAACCGTAGACGTTCATGTCGGGCGCTTGCGTAAGGCGTTGAACAAGAAGAACGAGCGTGATCCTATTCGGACGGTACGGTCATCGGGTTATGCACTGGATGAGACGTATTCGGGGTAATTCCGATATGCAATACATCTTAGCAACCGATACGGATGCAAACGTGTTGGCTGATCTACGGGTCACGGCGATGCGCCCAAGTCTCGCGGCCGTTGGGCGTTTTGACCCTGTTCGGGCGCGTCAACGTTTCCTGAAAACCTTTGATCCGCAACAGACATGGAAGATCGAACAGAACGCGGCGCTGATCGGTTTCTTTGTGCTGATTGAGAATGCCGATTACTTATATCTCGATCATCTTTACTTGGTCGACTTGGTGCAGCGTACAGGGATTGGGCGGCAAGTTCTTGATCATATTAAGGGGCAGGCCGCTACGAAAAAAAACCAATTCGCCTTTGCGCCTTGCTTGATAGCGCGGCCAATCAGTTTTATCTACAAAACGATTTCCAAGAAACCCACCGTCAAGATTTTGACGTACATTATGAATATCGCGCGAATGCCGAGCCGCAGGCGAGGCCACGCCCAACGGGAATGAGCTGATTTACATCAGCGAAGACGGGCGGGAGAGCCCCTTGATGGTGATGAAACGCCGCGGTTAATCGGTGTTCCGCTCGTCATCAAGGGTTTCAATTAGACGGGTTTCCAGCAATTGGCCACCACGATAAAGGATTGGATAGGCAACGGAACAGATTTGCGAGTTGAAATCTTTTAAGGCCCTCAGGGTTTCCAGATGTATGTCGCTGCTCGCAAAGCTGACCTCGTCGCCGTTTCGCAAGCGTTTCAGGTGTTTCATCCGGCTTTTGCGTTCCATCGCCGCCATTTCGGACTTTTCTTCCATAAGCAAGCGTGCGGATTCAATATCCTCCGATAGCAGGACATTAAACGCCAAGGTCATGTTGGAGAGAGTCCGTTCATGAATGTGCTGCAATTCAGCCCAGCCCTTATCCGAGAACTTCATCCGCTTCTGGTTTATATCCAGTGCCAGAACCAGCAAGCGTTTTGCGATAATGTCACCCGCGGTTTCAAGGTTGATGGAATATTCGGTCAATTCGCGGGCCGTACGGGTTTCGGGTTTGCTCATTTTACTATGATCAAGTGCGGCAACATATCGTCGGATACCGGTAAGTGCTGCGTTCACACCTTCATCAAGTGCTTGGATGGATTTGATTTTTTCGACATCACCGGATTTGTACAATTCCATTATCGGCTGCGCCATCACCTCGACAATCTGGCTCATCCGCAGGACTTCGCGCCGGACATTGGCCAGCGCCTGCTTTGGATTGCCAAGCTGTTTTTCGTCCAATGCGCTGATTGGCTGGAACTGATCAGGGTTGAGTATTTCGGGCGGATCTGGCATCAATTTTTCCAAGGGCGGGATCAGCAAGTGCACAAAAGGCAGCATGGTGACCAGCAATATCGCGTTGAAAGCCATGTGGACATATAGCAACGCCTGACCAGGTTCGACATGTCCAATCATCGCCAAAACCCCGAACCTGTTAATGATATACAGCGCCAGAACTGCGCCGACGCCGCGCAGCACCAGATTGCCCATGGGAATGCGCCGCGCCGCGATTGACATGCCCCGTGCGAGCCAAACGGTGATCGCCGCGCTGCCGAGGTTGGCACCGAGCGTCATGGAAACCCCGACCTCCATCGGCAAAACGCCTAGACTGACGAAGGTTACGAACATCAATATCGCCGCAACGCTGGAATGCATCAGGAATGTCAGCACCGCGCCTAGCAAAAAGGCCGAAACGTATTCGGTTTGCAGATAGCTGGATATAGCGGGCAGGATGGCGCTGTCGCGGATAGGACTGGTGGCCTCGCCGATCATGCGCAGGGCCAGCAGGATAAAGGCGATGCCCAGTAATATCCGGCCGATTTGTTTTGGGGTGCGGCTTTCGGTTTTGACAAATAACCAGCCGCCGATGGCCAGCAATACGGGGATCAGCCAGTCCAGCTCGAAGCTGAGTATCTGGATCACCAGCGATGCCCCGAAATCTGCGCCAAGCACCGCCGACAGGCCCATGGCAACAGTGATCAACCCCGAAGCCGCAAATCCTGTGGCCAGCAAAGATGCCGCTGCCGAGCTTTGCAATATTATTGCCAGAACAACCCCGACGCCAGCGATCTGGATGCGATTGTGATTTGAATTTGTCAGCAAGCGTTTGAAGGACGGCCCCATGGCTCGTTCAATTCCGGTGCGGACCATGCGCACAGCATAAAGCAGCAACATAGTCGCGCCTGCGAGATTAAGCAAAATAGCGAGCGCTGTCATAATTTTGCTCCGCTATGCAGGGGGGATGTTAATGATATCCGCCGAGCAGACGCTTGGAGCGACAGAGAATTTTGAATATATTTTTCCAAGCAACCTCACGTTTTTGCCGATCCTGTCAAATTTCCTTCGAGATGACAAGGCAAGCCTTCACCCGATCCGCAGGCGAGGCCACGCCTAACGATATGGAACTGATTTTAATCAGGGAAGATTGGCGAGAGTGCCCCCTTGGCTTAGCGGGCGCGACGATCGCGACGGCTGCTCATTGGTTGGAAAGCCACAGCGACATGAGTTTCGCAATATGGTTTGCCCGCTTGTACCGAATGGCCGCAGAACCAGAAATCATCTGTTGCCGGATCACCGATTGGCCATTTGCATGTGCGCTCAGTAAGCTGCATCAGGTTCAGCTTTTTCGCCTTCTTCTCAATCTCGGCAACATTGGCCAATGCCTCGGCGCTTACTTCGGAGGCTGAGGGCTGCGGCGGCAAAGGTTGGCCAGCCGTAATGATCGGACGTTTGCGCGGGATGTCACGGGCTTGCGGAATTTCGGTGATGGATTTCGAAGTCGAAATCTTGACTGGTGTTTCCTTGACCTTGGCCTTGACGCGCGGCTTCGCAGCTGCCTTTGTCGCCTTGGGTTTAGTTGTTGTGGTCGCACGGTTCGACAGGCCCAGACGATGGACTTTGCCGATCACAGCATTACGGGTCACACCGCCCAATTCCTTGGCGATCTGGCTGGCACTTTGGCCCTCGCCCCACATTTTACTTAGCGTCGCAACGCGATCATCTGTCCATGCCATCGTACTTCTCCGAAAAAACCAGTTGTCTCTATTGTAAGCCTTTGAACGGCGGATACAAGGCCAGCTGATTGACTTAGCGACAGGTTTGCGGCAAGAAACAATTTCACCCATATGCATGATCGCAGTGGGTGTTTTTATTTTGAAGCAAAAACAGGAGATTTCGACGTGATTAGCCCCGTTCTACCTACATATGCGCGGGCACCGCTTTCATTCGTGAAAGGTCAGGGCCCTTGGCTGGAGACCGAGAATGGTGATCGTTATTTGGACATGGGTGCCGGCATTGCCGTTGCTGCTCTTGGCCATGCGAACCCCAAACTCATCGCAGCATTAGAGGATCAGGCACGACGAGTGTGGCACACGTCCAATCTTTACAATATTCCTGCACAGGAAGAATTGGCCGCAAAGCTGGTGGATGCAACTTTTGCTGACACCATGTTTTTCACCAATTCCGGCACCGAGGCGATGGAATGTGCTGTTAAGATGGCGCGGAAATATTTCAGCCATATTGGCCAGCCTGAACGCGTGGAGATCGTGACCTTTTCGGGTGCATTCCATGGGCGTTCTTCGGCTGGTATTGCGGCCTCGGGCGGCGATAAAATGGTTGGCGGTTTTGGTCCGATCTTGCCAGGCTTTGTTAAGGTTGATTTTGGTGATCTTGAGGCGGTTAAATCTGTCGTGAATGACAACACGGCTGCGATAATCATCGAACCTATTCAGGGTGAGGGGGGCATTAACATTGCGCCTGACGGTTTCCTGAAGGCTCTTCGTGAACTTTGCGACGCGCAGGGAATGCTGCTGATATTCGACGAAATCCAATGTGGCATGGGGCGGACAGGTAAACTGTTTGCGCATGAATGGGTTGGGGTGACGCCGGATATTATGCTGGTTGCCAAGGGCATTGGCGGGGGCTTTCCGCTGGGTGCTTGTCTGGCCACTGAAAAGGCGGCATCTGGCATGACGTTTGGCACGCATGGCTCGACTTACGGGGGCAATCCGCTGGGTTGCGCTGTTGGTGTCGCGGTGATGGATGCGATGCTTGAGGACGGATTCCTCGATAATGTCAGCCGTCTTTCGGGACATTTGCGCCAAGGGTTGGAGGCATTGATTGCCACCCATCCCGACGTGTTCGAAAGCGTGCGCGGCGAGGGCTTGATGCTTGGTATAAAATGTGTCGCGACGAATATGGATGTGGTTAATGCTGGGTATGATGCACGTGTTATCGTCATCCCTGCGGCGGATAATGTCGTGCGTTTGTTGCCACCTTTGAACATGACGACAGACGAAATCGACGAGGCGCTAACGCGTTTAGATCAGGCAGCAAAGGCGGTTGCGACATGAGACATTTTCTAGACATCCACAAAACCGATGCCGCCGATTTGCGCGGCATGATCGACCAAGCGCGCGTTATGAAAGACGCGCGCAAAGGTTTGCCCAAGGGTACACCTGACGCCGAACAACCATTGGCCAACCATCTGGTGGCGTTGATTTTCGAAAAGCCATCCACCCGTACCCGAGTCTCGTTTGATGTTGGTGTGCGCCAAATGGGGGGGCAAACGCTGGTGTTGTCTAGCGGCGACATGCAGCTTGGTCACGGCGAGAGCATTGCCGACACTGCTCGCGTTCTTAGCCGCTATGTCGATATGATCATGATCCGCACGTTTGACGAATCGAAACTGTTGGAGCTGGCCGAATACGCCTCGG
>CAZYMT010000121.1:0-9792 GCA_964649035.1 uncultured Rhodobacterales bacterium | reverse complement strand
ATCGAGCGTATGATGCGCCACTGGGTCGCGTGATACGGGCCTCCGACCAAGCCCTCCGGATGTTGGAGGCATGGTTGGATCGGTTGCGCGGCGTGCGCGGCGCCAGCGAAAAAACCATCGAGGCATATCGACGAGATGTCTCCGGCTTTCTTGGTTTCTTGACCACACATCTGGGGGGGGATGTCGGCAAATCGGCACTTTCCAATATTGGCACACCTGACATGCGAGCATGGATGGCGTCGGAACGGAAACGCGGAATTTCGGCGCGCTCCTTGGCCCGCGAATTATCCGCCGTGAAATCATTCTACCGCTGGCTGGCCGAAAGTGAGGGCGTCGAATCCGCCGCGGTCACCGCCACCCGCGCACCCAAACTAAAACAGCGCCTACCCCGCCCCGTCAGCCCTGAAAACGCCAAAGCCCTGATCGACATAGTCGAGGTTCAAGCCAAAGAACCGTGGATTGCCGCCCGCGACGTCGCGGTTGTCACCTTGCTATATGGCTGCGGCTTGCGGATTTCCGAAGCCCTGTCCCTAACCCAATCCGACCATCCGCTGCCGACAACGTTGCGGATCAAAGGTAAGGGTAACAAGACCCGTATCGTTCCGGTACTGCCGGCCGCAAGGGACGCCGTTGCAGAATATATGCGGCTTTGCGAGTACCACCCTCCAGCCGACGGGCCGCTATTTCTGGGCGCGCGCGGCGGTCCGCTTAACCCGCGTATGATCCAGAAAGTCATGGAACAATCACGTCTGCAACTTGGCCTGCCAGCCACCGCGACGCCACATGCGCTGCGCCATTCCTTTGCTACGCACTTGCTGGAAGCTGGCGGGGATTTGCGTTCAATTCAGGAATTGTTAGGGCACGCGTCGCTTTCGACCACACAAGCTTACACAGCAGTTAACCAAGCCCGCCTAATGGAAGTTTACGAAAAAGCGCACCCCAAGGGTCGCGGATAATTACGCCACTATAGGCTCGTTGGTACGCGCCAGTTCCTCAAATATTTCCATCATTTCAGCCTTGCGATATCCTAGACCACGCCCAAGTTTCGCAAGCCATTTCCGTTCTTTTCTATCAATCACCCCATCCGCAGCGATTACACTGACGGCCGCGTTGAACATGCTTTGGCGTCCATCCGCATCCAGTCCCCGGCCCAACGCCTTGTATTCTTTATCTGCCCGAATTTTGGGTGTCAGGTTAATTACGCGTATAACCTGTTCAATGGTTGGGGTCACACCGCTGATTTTTTGAACTGTTTCAAGAATATGGGTAACTTCGGCAGTTTCGATCTTGCCATTGGCCCGTGCCGCATGTGCCATCACCTCGACCATCCTGTGGACATAAGGGTGCACATCCCCGATCAGTTTTTTACGCTTGCGCTCATTTGAGCCCGATTTCGTCAATATGTTTAGAATAAACAAAATCAACAACCCCGCAACAATCCATAACGAGAAGCTGCTGGCGATATACTTCAGGCTTAGCTCCGGCTCCGGGCTAATATTCGCGGGGATGTCACCGTTAATTCGATCTTCAATCAATTGCGTGGCCGGATAGGCAAAATGTTCTTCGCCCGTACAATGATCACGCGAAAGAACGTAGTGCTGTGCACCCCGCCATCCTAAATGCGCGATATGCTCAACTGTTTGCAAAACACAAAGTGTCAGCGCGCCTTCAATCGGATCGCCAAGCGTCGTATCGCTAACAAATTCAAGCGTTTGTTTCGTACCCATCGGGACGTTTTGCGCATTGGCCGCATGGCCGAACAAAAACGCCGAAAATAATATTGTGGATACAAACAACAGTTTAGTCATAAAATTCCCTATAGGCAACAATCGTTGGGAGGGCAGCATGACACGCCTGCCCCCAACGCTCAACTGTTTTCATTGGTTAATTTACCTTAGCATCATCTGGCCTTTCAGCCAGATTTCATCCAAACTCAAAGCTGTATTTTCAGCCTTTCCACAAGCCGCGATACCCTTTATGCAGGGCGAATGAGAAAAAGTACGTATGCATTCATGGTTCACCTATTCACCGCCTCTGGCTCTGCCTTCGCGTTATTTGCGATGTTGGCTGCTGGCGATAACAACTGGTCGATCATGTTCTTGTGGTTGCTGGGTGCATTGATTGTTGACGGCATTGACGGCCCGTTAGCGCGCTATTTCGACGTCAAAAAATACGCAGCCAACTGGGACGGTGTGTTGCTAGACCTGATCATCGATTACCTGACTTATGTTTTCATTCCGGCCTATGCTTTCGCACAATCCGGCCTATTACCGGAATGGGAAGGCTGGATAGCGGCGATCGTCATCACCACAACTGGCGTCGTCTATTTCGCAGACACACGTATGAAAACCGCCGACAATTCATTCTCCGGTTTTCCGGGATGTTGGAATATGGTTGTACTGGTGCTGTTCGCCCTATGGCCCGCCCCGTGGATCAGCATGTCCATCATCGGATTGCTGGCATTGGCGCAGTTCTTTGGCCTGAAATTCATCCATCCAGTGCGAACCGTCCGCTGGCGGCCGCTGTCATTTAGCATGATGCTTCTTTGGATCGGCATGGCATTCTGGATCGGCTGGACCAATTTTGAACCAGCTCCAAACGCCCGCCTTGGCCTGATCATCGCCAGCGTTTATCTTGGGCTGGCTGGGATTGCCCAACAGTTAATGCCGGTCAAATCCGCAGCGTAATCACGCCCGCGAGGATTACCAGTGCCGCAACGAGTTTGCCAATTCCGGCTTTCTCTTTCATCCAAAAAACTCCGATCATCACCGCAAACAGCACCGAGGTTTCGCGCACCGTCGCCACCAGCGCGATCGGCGCGACCGTCATCGCCCATACGGCAATCCAGTAGGTCACCAGCGACATGCCCCCCGCTAATGTCCCCATCATCCAGCTCCGACGCGAGGCTATAAACACCTGTTTCCCCCGCACCGCCATCGTGAAACTCGAGAAGAACACCAGATCAAAAATGAACAGCCAAGCCGTGTAGCCCGTGGCCGAGCCCATCGCCCGTGCGCCCATCCCGTCCACCATCGAATAGCCCGCGGTGCAAGCCGCTGAACCTAACGCCAGCGGGATCAAACTGCGGGCCTCGCCACTGGAAAACACGCCTTGCGCCATCAACATGACACCAATCCCGATCAACCCGATGCCCAGATATTCTTTTGTCTCAAGCACATCGGATAACAGCCAGAACCCAACTAGAACCACCATCATCGGTGCTGCCCCGCGTGCAATTGGATAGACACGGCTAAGATCACCGCGCGTGTAAGCCGAGGCGAGGAACAGTTTATATGCCGTATGAAAAACGCCTGAACCAATCAACCACAACCAGACTTTGCCGCTTGGCATTGGGGCAAATACGGCCATGCCGACGGCCATAATCCCTTGGGTGATCGTCAGGATTAGCATCCCTTGGAACCGGTCGCCGCCAGACCGGATAACCGCATTCCATCCCGCATGCAGAACCGCCGCGAACATAACCGCCAGAAAAACCGAAAGTTCCATCAAAAAGCTCCGGCAGGGAAATCCCGCCGAAGCTATTCATGCACCAGTCACATTAGCGTCACAAGAGCTTATCCAAGCGCCTCGTTACAACGCGCACAGGTCTCGGCGTGGCTATGCGTTCCGACATCCGGAAGGATTTTCCAGCAACGCCCACATTTTTCGCCTTCGGCCTTTTCGAACTCAACGCCGATGCCCTCAATCTCGGGGATACGGAACGCCGCGTCAGGGATCGGATCATTGGTCAGGCTGATGCCCGAAGTGATACACATATCAGCAAAATTCACGCTTTTGGCCAAGGCCAGCAGGTCGACGTCTTGGATATGCACGCTCGGCGAAGCCTCTAGGCTGGCGCCGATCACTTTGTCCCGACGCTGAATTTCGATAGCCCCCGTCACCACACGGCGCACTTGCCGGATAGCGTCGATTTTCGCGGCCAGCGCATCGTCGCGCCACTCCGCAGGGGTCTCGGGGAAATCGAGCATATGAACGGAACTGTCGTCGCCGGGGAAACGTTCCAGCCAAACATCCTCCATCGTGAACACAAGGATCGGGGCCAGCCACGCAGTCAGGCGGTGGAACAGAATATCCAGAACGGTGCGCGCGGCGCGGCGTTCAACGCTGTCACCGTCACAATATAAAACGTCCTTGCGAACGTCGAAATAGAACGAGGACAAATCCACCGTGCAAAACTGGAACAGCGCCGAGAACACGCCCTGAAACCCGAATTGGGTGTAGCCATCGCGCACTTGTTCATCCAACTCGCTTAGGCGATGCAGCACCCAGCGTTCTAGTTCCGGCATTTCCGCAACATCAATGCGATCTGCCTCGGTGAACCCGTTCAGGTTCCCCAGAATGAAACGCATGGAATTTCGAAGGCGGCGATAGCTATCGGCTACCCCTTTCAGGATTTCCGGCCCAATCCGCTGGTCCGACGTATAATCGACCTGCGCCACCCACAGCCGTAGGATATCTGCACCATATTGTTTGATGACGGTTTCCGGCAAAATGGTGTTGCCGATGGATTTGGACATTTTCATGCCCTTTTCGTCCAGCGTAAATCCGTGCGTCACGACATTGCGATAAGGTGCGCGACCAATTGTACCGGAACCTTGCAACAAGGACGAATGGAACCAACCGCGATGCTGATCGGTGCCTTCCATATAAACGTCAGCGATGCCATCTTTGCTTCCGTCTTCGCGGTCCCTCAGGACGAAGGCGTGGGTTGACCCGGAATCGAACCACACATCCAGCACGTCGAAAACTTGGTCATATTCCTCTGGATCAACGATACCATCCAGCACGCGCGCCTTAAAGCCATCTCCATACCAGACATCCGCGCCACCATCTTCAAACGCGGCAGTGATGCGGGCGTTGACCTCGTCATTGCGCAGAAGGAACCCGTCATCCGTTGGCAACAGACCTTTCTTGGTAAAACATGTCAGCGGCACACCCCACGCGCGTTGACGCGACAGTACCCAATCGGGGCGGGTTGCGATCATCGTGTGCAAACGGTTACGGCCCGATTGTGGTGTGAATTTCACTAACTGATCGATGGACGCCAACGCCCGTTCTCGGATCGTATCGCCATACGTCCCCATACCATCATCCATCTTGCGATCCACAGCTGCAAACCATTGCGGCGTGTTGCGATAGATGATCGGCGCTTTGGAGCGCCAGCTATGCGGATAACTATGCTTGATCTTGCCACGCGCCAGCAGCCCGCCAACCTCGACCAGCTTGTCGATCACGGTTTTATTTGCGTCACCTTCACCGCCCTTGCGGTTCAGAATATATTTGCCGCCAAAGAACGGCATATCCGCGCGGAAACCGCCGTCATCCATGACGTTATAAGTGATCACCTGTTCCAGCATGCCAAGGTCGCGATAAAGCTCAAACTCTTCCATCCCGTGGGACGGGGCGCAGTGGACAAAGCCCGTGCCCTCGGTGTCGGTCACAAAATCAGCGGCGCGGAAATCACGGATATCGTCCCATTCGCCGTTGCCGCCTTCGACGCCATGTAGCGGATGTTTAAGCCCCAGCCCCTCAAAGTCACTTTGTGCAATATCGCCTACACGCGTCCATTGTTCATCCTCTAGGCGCGCGCGCTTAAACACATCTGCCGCAAGATTATCAGCGAGCAGGTATTTGTCGCCGACGTTCAGCCAGCATTCTTCGGGCGTGCTTGTTACTTCATAAATACCGTAGGAAATCTCAGCCCCGAAGACGACAGCTTTGTTTGACGGAATTGTCCAAGGCGTTGTCGTCCAGATAACCAACTGCGTGTTAGCCAGTTTGTGGTCCGGTGCTGCATCAACCTTGAACTTCACCCAAATCGTGAAACTTTCCTTGTCGTGATATTCAACCTCGGCCTCGGCCAGCGCGGTTTTTTCAACAGGCGACCACATCACAGGTTTCGACCCTTGATACAACGTCCCGTTCATCAGGAATTTCATGAAATCTTCGGCGATCACCGCTTCGGCATGGTAATCCATCGTCAGGTACGGATTGTCCCAATTGCCCTGAACACCAAGGCGTTTGAATTCCTCACGCTGGATATCCACCCAACCCTCAGCGAACTTACGGCATTCCTGACGGAAATCGACGACATCTACGTCGTCTTTGTTCTTACCTTTCTTGCGATACTGCTCCTCGATCTTCCATTCAATCGGCAGGCCATGGCAATCCCAGCCCGGTACATAGCGCGCGTCAAACCCCATCATCTGATGCGAACGTACGATCATATCCTTGATGGTTTTATTCAGCGCGTGGCCAATATGCAGATGCCCGTTGGCATAAGGGGGGCCGTCATGCAGGATAAACGGCTTGCGGCCTTCCTTGGCGCGCAGGCTGTTATACAGGTCCATGTCAGCCCATTTTGCCAACCATTCAGGCTCGCGTTTTGGCAATCCCGCACGCATCGGAAAATCGGTTACTGGCAGGTTTAGCGTATCTTTGTAATCAGGTGTTTCGGCACACATATCGTGGCTCCGTCTATAGGTCTAAAGGAGGGGCGGTGCGGTCATTCCATACACCTTTTCCCGGCATCTCAAGCGAGCGCCGGGCCACTAATTCGTATTATAATGCCGAACTGTGTGAACATGTGCGCCTTATACGCGCGGATTGCAAAATGGTCCACCGTGTAATTCGGGGTATGGGATGTGACAATATTGCAATTGGAAACCCCGAATATTAGCCTATAATTACACTGTCATTTGAAAGGAAATACCATGAAGTGGCTCCGTCTACTTAAAAAAGGCTTCTTGTGGCCCGGTACAAAAATCACCGCGCGCCTAGGCATTGATCCAGAAAGCGAAATGGGCTTGCTGCGTTCTATGTTCAACACGCTTATCTGGACGGCACTAGGATTAGTCGTCGTACTTATTATCGTGTTATGAACGGCGTTCCCCCACGGTTTCAAATAACCGCAGATGAAATCAACAATGTCTTAACGGTTTTCTATGCTCGTGTGCGCAAAGACAAGATTTTAGCGCCGGTGTTTTTCGCCAGCATTCCGGACGAACCTGAAATATGGGTCGAACATGAAGCCAAGATTGGGCGTTTCTGGCGTAACGCGATTTTGTTCGAACGTTCTTACAATGGAAATCCGCAGCGGGCGCATGCCAATAACGGCCTAGTCGCACCCGAACATTTTGAAATTTGGCTAGGGTTATTTGACAAAGTACTCTCGGAAAAACTGACCCCCGGACAAGCCACTGCTTGGTCGGGTCTTGCACACAGGATTGGCGCAGGTTTGCGTATGGGCGTTATTCAAAGCCAGCAAAAGCCCGGCGACATCCCCTTGTTTCGCTAGATCACAACTGTATAGATTGCCGTGATGGAAAAGCATTTAAATATTGGCATTGCAGGATGCGGGATTGGGGGACTGACCGCTGGTGCGTTATTGGCGCAAGCTGGACATTCGATCACAATATTTGATAAATTCGACACCCCCGCCCCTGTTGGTTCTGGCCTGATGATCCAGCCTGTAGGCATGGCGATTTTACACGCAGTGGGTGCTGGCGACACTGTTTTAGCCAAAGGAAAACAGGTCACCGAAATGCGCGGCCACGAGGCCGCAAATGGGCGCAACGTTCTGAAAACCGGATACGGCAAGCGCTTTGGTCTGGCCATCAATCGGCCCAGCCTATTTGATGCATTATATCAGGTGGCGTTGCGGTCTGGGTGTGTTGTGCAGCAATCCTCCACGGTGATCGATGCGGTTCTTGATACTGACAAACGAATGATCATGTTGGAAAATGGCGAAAGCCATGGGCCGTTTGATTTGGTGATTGATGCCTCTGGTGTCACCTCGCGGCTATCCAAAATGAATCTTACCCCGCTGCCATACGGGGCGCTATGGGCGAGCGTCGATTGGCCCGACACGACTGACCTTCCGACCACGCATCTGACACAATGCTACCATCAAGCCACCAAAATGGCAGGGGTCCTTCCTATCGGGACCCTGCCGAATGGCGACATTCAAAAGACGGCCGTCTTTTGGTCCTTGCATCGAAATGGCTATGATAGCTGGCGCGAAACCCCGCTCGATGATTGGAAAGCCGAGGCCGCCACCCTTTGGCCCGCCTTCGCACCGTTTTTGGAAAAAATCACCAGCCACGACGACCTGACCATGGCGCAATATAATCACGGCACACTCAAACGCCCTTATGAACCTCGCCTAGCCTTTATCGGCGATGCGGCCCATTGTGCCAGTCCGCAACTTGGACAAGGAGCGAATATGGCGTTGCTGGACGCTTATGCGCTAGTCGAAATGTTGCGTCTGCATTCCATCCCCGACGCCCTGCCCGCTTATGCAAAATCACGGCGAACCCATATCCAGACCTACCAGATTCTTAGCCGGATTTTCACACCGATGTATCAATCGGACAGCCGGATATTGCCTATGCTCCGAAACTGGGTTCTGGCACCGCTGATGTTAATTCCACCGGCACCTTGGGTTGCCCGCAAACTGGTTTGCGGTGATATTATTCCTCCAATTCAGGGTCAACAAGTTCCTCAGCCGCTTCATTCTGTTGCAAAATTCGATTAACCCAAGCCATCACCGCAACAATCAATCCAAGCACCAAGAACGAAACCACACGCAGCAACCCGTCCAGCCCCCAGACATCCATCAAGAACACCTTGGCGACCGTCAGACCAATGCCAACAAGCGCCAGTCTTCGCAACCAAGGCGAACGCCGCATAAACGCCATCCCCAGCAAGACAACCGACACAAACAACATGGCAACTGTATAACTGTAAAGCTCGCCGTCCGTGGTCACACCAACCGACAGCACATCCCCATGCCACCAGCGCCGGATTTCAAGCATGATGTAAAGCGCCAGCAAACTGCCAGCCATCCAGCCCATGAATTTACGCAATCCTTGGGGCAGATGTTTGAAATACCAAGCGACAAAAGCCAGCAACGCGGCGGGGAAAATATAGGCCACAAAAAGACTGTCAAACACATATGGCCCAGCAACCCGTTCACGCGAAAAACCCGCTATCGGGTTAGTAATCGTGGCAGCCGCACCGACCAAAAACACCCCGATCACACCGTAAATTCCAGCCAAGGCAATTCGAGTGCGCCGTAGGCTTGCGCCGGCTTGCAGCCTCCATAATTGATTGGCCGACAGGATCATCCAGATCAGCCCGATAAGCGACCCAAACATAAATGTTGTTCGCGCATCGATATAATCGAAATACCGGATCAGCAGCACCGAAAGCAGCACGCCGGAAATTGACCAGATGGCGGATTCCAACACAACGGTGACACTAACACTCGCCTCTTTCCGTTTGACCAGATAGGCCGTGACCAGCAACGCAATCGTGGCAACAAAGGCCAACAATACCTGCCAAAGTATCCCTTCCACGGCCCAGAAAACGCCGGGATCAAGAACGAGCCGCCAAGACACCACAACCGCCGCGATCTGCACATAGCGATCCATCAAGGGCAGGGTAAACTGTCGCCCTAGCCACGCCGCAGCAGCCACAAGAACCGCAATTGCAATCGTCAGAGCAAAACTGCCCAGCATAACAAAAGCCATGAAACTGATCAGGGACATTGCCGACAATGCGAACAGCGCCGTGCGCAACCGATCCTCACCATCTTTACGCGAAAACCGTTCCGCCAGCAGCGTCATTGCAGCGGCCAGCACAGCCAAATACAGCGCCCAATTGCCGGACCCCAAAACGTCTTGCGGATGCCAGAACAGCTCCATCAACACGGCTGCGAGCGATGCAAATGCCGCCATGAGACTGGTTTTTCCCGTGCCGCCCTTTCCA
>CAZYMT010000120.1:0-9821 GCA_964649035.1 uncultured Rhodobacterales bacterium | reverse complement strand
AAAAGCGCTAAATAATCCTTAGCGTAGGATTTCGCCCCCAGCCGGAACAGACCCCCAATGTTTGCCCGAAAATCTCGATCCCGGGACCGTCTTGTGTGCATTTTCGGGTAACGGCGGAAAACAACCGTCACGCGGCCTATAAATATCCCGAAGTGATGTTCGCCGATATTGCCAAGACCTATCAAAAGGTTGTCGCGGCGTATTACGAGGCTGGGTGTCGGTATCTTCAGCTCGACGATATTTTCTTTGTTTATCTTTGTGACGAGCAGCAACGCGCGGCCCGCATCGCAATGGGGCAGGACCCTGATTGGTTGATTGACCGCTATGCGTGGATGCTAAACGAGGCGATCAAGGATCGTCCGGACGACATGATTATTGGCATGCATATGTGTCGCGGGAATTTCAAATCAACACATGTTGCCGAAGGCGGCTATGATGCGGCGGCCGATGCGATTTTCAACAAGACTGACGTTGATGTGTATTTCATGGAATACGACACAGATCGCGCTGGCGGGCTGGAACCGCTGCGTTTGCTGCCAAAAGGTAACAAACGGGTCATGGCGGGTTTTATCACCACAAAAACGCCTGAGCTTGAAGAAATGGATTGGTTGAAATCCAAGTTCGATGAAGCGTCCAAATATGTCGATATGGATCAGCTAGGCATCGCGCCGCAATGTGGGTTTGCTTCGACCGAGCACGGGAATGACCTAACAGAGGATGACGAACGTCGCAAGCTTGAGTTAGTGGTTAAGTTGTCCGAAGAGCTGTGGGACGACGCGTAAAGCGAAGTTGGTATCCGGTCGGGTTTTCCGGCCGGATAATCCTATAAACCAATGTATGCTGGTATATTATGATTGCATATTTAACATAATATCTATTATGCGATATTTTGATGGCGCGATGTCAGCCCCCTAGCGCGTTGAACTTATTCTTGGTTTTCTCGCTCCAACGAACATTTATATGGTAGCCCTCGTCGGTTTGCGCCTCGGCGGTAACGACGTTTTCAGCGTAGAGCCATGCGCGTTGTTTGCCTTGGGCAAAACTTAGGTCGAATTCATCGTCGATGATGTCTTCAGACAACGAATTTTCGATGGCGGCGTAAAGTGCGTCCAGACCTTCACCGGTGATGGCAGATGTCGCCCAAGCTTTATCGTCACGTTCAGCAGCTGTTCGGATGGCGTCAGCATCGGCGTCTGGTAGATTGTCGAGCTTGTTCCACACTTCCAACATGCCGTTCATCGCCTTGTCAGTGATGCCGATATCAGTAAGAATTTCGAGAACATCCGCGGCCTGTTCGGTGGTTTCGGGATGCGAGATGTCGCGGATGTGTAGGACTAGATCAGCGTCGAGAACTTCCTCAAGTGTAGCGCGGAATGCGGCAACCAATTGCGTTGGAAGTTCCGAGATAAAGCCCACAGTGTCGGACAGGATGACCTTGCGCCCCGATGGCAATTCGATGCCGCGCATGGTTGGATCGAGCGTGGCGAAAAGCATGTCCTTGGCAAAGACATCCGCGCCCGTCATCTTGTTGAAAATAGTGGATTTTCCGGCATTAGTATAGCCAACCAAAGCCACAATCGGATAGGGAATTTTGGCCCGTGCAGCGCGGTGAAGCGCGCGGGTTTTGATGACTTTTTTAAGCTGCTTTTTTATCTGAGTGATTTGATCAAGCAGCATTCGGCGATCAGACTCAATCTGGGTTTCTCCGGGACCACCGATGAAACCTAGACCACCACGTTGACGTTCCAAGTGGGTCCAGCTACGAACCAGACGTGAACGTTGGTAGGTCAAATGGGCCAGATCAACCTGTAAAACACCCTCGCGGGTGGCCGCACGTTCCGAGAAAATCTCGAGGATCAGACCTGTGCGATCCAGCAGTTTAACGTCCCATTCTTTTTCAAGATTACGTTGCTGAACGGGGGTAACTTTGGCATCAACAATAACCAAGTCACTGTCGCTAGCGGCAAGCATCGCCTTGATTTCCTGGACTTTCCCAGTGCCGAACAGGGTCCCTGCCCTTGGCTTGGGTACAGGAACCACAGCAGAATCGACAACTTCAACGTCAAGCGCCTCGGCCAAGTTTACCGCCTCCTCGAGCGCCAAAGATGGCGTTCGTCGCGTCGCTTGACTACGTAGATCAGGATGAAGAACTGTACAACGCGTCATGCGCTAAGCGTCCTCGTCACCATCATAGAAATTGACGGGTTGCGATGGCATGATCGTCGAAATTGCGTGTTTATACACAAGTTGGGACGCACCATCACGACGTAGAAGTACACAAAAATTATCAAACCAAGTAATTACGCCTTGTAGCTTAACGCCGTTTACCAAAAATACGGTAACGGGGTTTTTGGCTTTTCTGACATTATTCAGAAACGCATCTTGCAGATTTTGCTTATCGGCAGCCATTATTTTCAGCCTTCAGTTTTATGGAATCCACCTCCTGGATGGATTCTTGTTGTTATTGCTTTGGAAAATAGAGGTAAGGCGCGGGGTTTGCTAGCCCCAAACTGATATATTTGATCACAAATTTTGGTTATCGGCGCCAATAATTGGGATTGAACAAGGCAATTAGCGCCAAAACTTCGACCCGTCCGAAAATCATACCAACACAAAGAACCGCGCGGCTGGCATAATTCAAATCGGAGTATTGGGTAGAACTGTCGAGCACATAAGCCGCCGGACCAGTGTTGGTTACAGCAGCGATGGCAAAGGACATACTATCCTCAAACGAGGTGCCGATGGAAGAAAGCATAAGCATGACAGTGGCGATCCCAACAAGGAATAGCATTAGGAAAATCCAGGCAATAAAGGCCCCTTCCCTGCGAAATCGTCTGGCGGCCATGCCAGCACCACCAATGCTGGACGGGTGCACCAGACGTTCCATCTCGCGCAGGCCGTGGCGATATAAGGCGTAAAGGCGCAGCAATTTGACGCCGCCCGCAGTGGTAGCAACGCCCCCGCCAAGGGTAACAAGGGCAAGCAGAATGAGCCCCGGGGAATTCAGGCCCGACCAAATGCGCGCGGCCTGCCAATCGGCGCTTTCGAAACCTGTCGTGGTCAGGAATGAAAGCACGGTAAAAAACCCGCCCCAAAGGGAACGCACAAAAGTGGCCGCGGATTCTTCGGATATTTCGGGCGCGGCGATCCAGTGACGCGACACTAACAGTAATGGAACAACTACTAGAACAAGGAACGCGAGGCGCAGTTCGACATCTTGGCGTATCCACGCCGTGCCCATTGCCCCAGACAGGGTTTGCAGTATCCGGTGCGACAGGGCAAATAGAAGGAATAGGGCCATGAAGCCCTCGCCTATTCGACCAGATCCAGAGCCTGGGATGCCGTCAGTAGGGGAAATGCCGCTGGTTGACAGGATGGACATGGCGTGAATGGTGGCGGTTAATGCGCGATCACCAGACATCATCAACAGCATTGTTAGCGCAAACGTAGCCAGCGCATATATCGGCGCTAGTTTGACAACATTTTTAATGATCCTATCGGAGGGGTCCGAGCTGCCGTAAGAGCCATCACCAAGACCTGCACCGGTAACGAGAGACCGGATTTCAAAACCACCTAAATTCATCGGCTCCATGATCGAAAATGCAATAACCAGCATCATAAAACCACCGGACCAAGCGACAAAACCACGCCATAAATGTAACGGTGCGGCAATGCTTTGCGGGGCATTAATTATGGTAGCGCCGGTTGTCGTCAAGCTGGAAAGCATTTCAAAATAGCCCTGAGCCGGCGTTATGGACGGGACCAAAGCGACAAAGGGAATGGCAAGAAATGCAGGCAAAATCGTGTAGGTAATCAGAATTGTGGTCAGGTGCGAGCGCGCCGAAATACGGGGTTTTCGGTTCATTAGCGAAAGCCCGAGGATGGCGCCAAGGATTACCACCAATAATGACGAACTGAAAAACGCCTGCATTACCGGGGTGTTATGCAACCGTGCGGCGTATAGCCCCGGGACAAGCATCGCTAGCCCGGCAATCATCAGGATCAGACAAAAAAGTGGATATCGACGAAGATGCGCAAACATTAGAAATAGTCGATGGAGACCTGAAACAACTGTTCGATCACCGGAACGTCCGCGCTTAGGGTGAATACCGTTAGGATATCACCTTCTTCAATGCGAGTGTCACCTTTGGGTTGGATTAGTTTATCGCGCTTTTGAATGGCGCCGACCATTGCACCTTCGGGCCAATCAACATCGCGAAGCAAATGCCCGGCGACGGGTGATGTGCTTAGAACCTGCGCCTCGATCACTTCGGCTTCGGCGTCGCCGATGGAATATACTTTGCGAACACTTCCGTGACGGATATGGCGCAGGATTGACGAAACGGTGGTGGCGCGCGGATTGATAAATGTGTCGATGCCAAGCGGCCCCATTAACGATGTAAGGCTTGGGTCGTTAACCAAGGCAATTGTAAGTGGGCACCCTGCTGCCTTGGCGCGCGCGCAAGAAAGAAGGTTGGTTTTATCATCGTCCGTAACGGCTAGAACCGCGTCAGCTTTGGCGAGGTTGGCTTCCTCCAAAATGTCCATTTCCAGACCATCGCCATGTAAAACAATGGTGCGTTCCAACGCATCGGCAGCGAATTCGGCGCGCGCACGGTTTTTTTCGATAACTTTTGCGCGCACTTTTCTAGCGCTGTTTTCCAGCTTTTCAGCGACAAACAAGCCAACATTTCCGCCACCAATGATGATAACGCGATCGGTTGTCGGATTGGCTTTACCAAAAATTTCATAGGTTCGGGAAATATCTTCGGTGGCAACTTGTAGATATACTTGGTCACCCTCAAATAGCTGATCATTGGCGCGTGGAACAAAAAGTCGTCCCTCGCGGCGGACCCCAACCACAACGGCCCGCAGCGTCGAGAAAAGTTCGGATAGTTGGCGCAGCGGCGTATGCAGCACGGCGCAATCTTCATCCAGTGTTAGGCCAACCAGTTGCACGGCATCATTGATAAAGCTTTCCGTATCGAATGCCGCCGGGGCGGAAAGCCGGCGAAGTGCGGCATCGGCAACCTCGCGCTCCGGCGATATAATCACGTCGATTGGCAGATGTTCGCGGCGATACAGATCGGAATATTCGGTGTTAAGGTAGGATTGCGCACGAATACGGGCGATCTTGCGCGGAACTTCGAACACGGAATGGGCCACCTGACAGGTAACCATGTTAACCTCGTCGGAAAACGTGGCGGCGATTATCATATCCGCATCCGACGCCCCTGCCCGATCCAGAACATCCGGATGTGAGGCAAAGCCCGTGACACCGCCAACATCCAGCGTATCGGTAATACGCCGCACCAAAGCGCCGTTATTATCGACAACTGTGACGGCATTATTTTCTGTGGAAAGATGGCGTGCAAGTTGCCAGCCAACCTGACCTGCACCACAAATGATGATCTTCATTTAGGCTTCCTGCTCCGCTTCTGTGGGGATTATGCGATTATTTGAGGGCACCGGTCAATCGGGCTATTTTTTATCTTTATGACCTGTCTCGATCCTAAGCGATTTCAACTTACGATGCAGTGCCGAACGCTCCATACCAACAAAACCGGCGGTACGCGAAATATTTCCGCCAAAACGGGCGATTTGGGCAACCAGATATTCGCGCTCAAAAGTTTCACGAGCCTCACGCAGTGGCATACCGGCAAAACTATCGCCGATCGACAGGCTTTCATTGACGCTGTTTTCAGGGGTCCCAGGCAGTTCCGATTTTCTAATCGCGCCGGTTTCGGGACCAAGGATTAAAATACGCTCGATTGTGTTACGCAATTGCCGGATATTGCCCGGCCATTCCATGACCTGCATTTGGGTGATGATGTCATCAGACAGTTTTCTAAGCGGCAAGCCTTGTGTCTTATTCATATCCGCGATGAAATGTTCACATAACGGCACGATGTCGCTTTGGCGCGAGCGTAAATCTGGGACATTTACCGGAACAACATTCAAGCGATGGAACAGCTCCTCGCGGAAGGTGCCCTTGCTGATTTCAAGCTGCAGGTCGCGGTTGGTCGCGGAAAGTACACGAATATCTACGTCAATCGTGTCGCTACCGCCAACACGGGTAAAGCTTTGATCAACGAGAACGCGCAAGATTTTTGACTGGGTGCCAATCGGCATATCGGCAACTTCGTCGAAGAACAGGATGCCATCATGGGCCTTTTCAAACAGGCCTTGCTCGACACCGCGTTCCGGGGTTTCGCGACCAAATAGAACCTCTTCCATTCGATCCGCCTCGATGGAGGCTGAATTCACGGTAACAAACGGCCCATTTGCCCGCGGGCCATGGGCGTGGATGAACCGCGCCGCGATTTCTTTTCCCGCACCAGCTGGTCCAGTAAGCATCACGCGGCTATTGGTGACAGCAACTTTTTCCAACTGTGATTTCAATGACTTGAACTCGGCGCTATCCCCGATCATCTCGGCGTTATTTGCCTCGTTTGTGCGCATGGTGGCATTTTCACGGCGCAGTTGCGACGTTTCTAATGCGCGACCAACTACCACCAATAATTGATCAATATTAAAGGGTTTTTCGATAAAATCATATGCGCCCTGTTTGATCGCGGCGACAGCGATTTCGATATTTCCGTGACCAGAAATAATAACAATCGGAATATCAGGATTATCGCGACTTACCGCTTTCAGAATATCAATACCGTCAAGTTTGCTTTCTTTTAACCAGATGTCGAGGATGATCAAATCCGGTGCTTTTTCGTTGATTTCAGCAAAAGTCGCATCCGAATGCGCCGCGAGGCGCGTTTCATGCCCCTCATCCCTAAGGATATCCCCGACCAGCTCGCGGATGTCTTTTTCATCGTCAACTACAAGAATGTCGCCCATTATTCTGCTTCCTTTGAATGTAGTATTGGTAGTGTCATCATGATTTCTGCGCCGTGGTGTGCGCAACCATCAAAGATCGGCGCGTCCAGCAATTCCAGCTTTCCATCGTGATCTTCGACAATTTTCTTTACAATTGGCAGCCCAAGGCCTGTGCCCTTGTCGCGTGTTGTTACGTATGGCTCAAACAGGCGTGAACGTTTTTCAGGCAAGCCGATACCGTTATCCTGAATTCGAATGGTAATCTCGGTGTCATTCCTAGCAACCAACACCCGAACTTGCCCGTCTATTTTTGTGGTTTCTCGTTTGGTAACAATAGCTTCTCGGGCGTTTTTGATTAAGTTAGTGAAGGCCTGACCAATTAGAGTCGAGTCCATGTTCAGGAAAATCTGGGTGTCGGCGGTATCCAAAATAACTGAGGTTTTTGGATCAGCATCGTTTTGCAACAAAATAACGCCGCGCAATATTTCCAACAAATCCATTTTGATTTTTACGGCCGCTGGCATACGCGCGAATTTGGCAAATTCATCAACAATACGGCGGATATCACCTGTCTGGCGGATAATTACATCCGAATACTGTTCCAGCGCCTCGCGTTGATCACCAACCAGCGGCGCAAATTTACGGCGCAAGCGTTCGGCCGAAAGCTGAATTGGGGTTAGCGGGTTTTTGATTTCATGGGCAATCCGGCGGGCAACATCCCCCCACGCGGCCATTCGCTGGGCCGAAACCAAATCGGTAACGTCGTCAAACGCAATCACATAACCTTCGATATCATCATCAACCGTCTTACGAGACGCGATGCGCACATGCAGGTTTTCGTGAACCCCGGAGCGTATAACCTCAATCGCGCCTTGTGCTTCATTCCCGGATCGATGTTGCAGCTTTTCAAATAGGTCTGTGAATTCGGGGACGGCTGCGCGCAGGAATTTACCCAAAACGTCATGCCCAGTCAGGTTTAGCTTTTGTTCGGCGGCGCTATTGACGAATTCAACTTTTCCGTCACTAGATAAGCCGATCACACCTGCGGTCACTCCAGATAAAACGGAATCAAACAAGCGGCGGCTGCGTTCAGTTTCGGCATTCACTTCTAAAAGTGCATCGCGCTGGCCGCGCACCTGATCCGTCATTCTGTTAAAGGCACGTCCCAAAATAGCGATTTCATCGTCACCTTCTTCTTCGATCACTCGCGTGCTAAAATCCCCCCCTCCAACCCGCGCAACGGCCCCCGCCAGGCGGCCAACAGGGCGAGATAGACGTTCAGCGAACCACATGCCAAACCAGACAGCGGCAAGAATGACAATCAAGGCGAAACCAAGGTAAATAAGGGCGAATTCGAACAGCAATCGCCCACGATCCCGTTCTAACTGGTTATAAAGCGCCACGGTTTCCTGAGTTTCATCGAGCAATGACAAGATGTCACCATCGACATCGCGCGTCACATATAGCAAGCGATTGGCGTAGGCGGTTAGGCCGATAAGGGCGCGGAATTCGGAATTGCTCCAATCCTCGATTACAACGGGTTCGCCGGACATCGCTTGCTCAATTTCGCTTTGCAGCGGTTGCTCATAATCGAACAAATACGAACGCTCGCCGCGGGCAACAAGATTGCCGGAAGTGTCGATAATATAGGCTTCGGACAGAGCGCGCTGCATCTGTAATTGACCACGGTTTAGATATTCGCGTAGATCACCAACGGACAATAATGGTGTGCGACGGCGTTGCGCATTCAGATAATTGGCAAGCAGGCGCGAGTCGGCCTCGATGTTTTCGCGGTGCTCGCTTTCATAGGCTTGAGCGGCGATAAGGGAATTATTAACCACCTGCCGAACACGTTCGGAAAACCAGCCTTCAAGGCCAAAATTTAGGGTAATTGCAGCAAAAATAGCGACCAAAACGGTCGGGACCAAGGCGACGACGGTAAAAACGGCCGTTAGGCGCAAGTGCAACCGTGATCCGGCTGATCGGCGGCGACGGGCGGCTATGATGCGGACAACTTGACGAGAAACAAGTGCGGCTATCAACAGCACATAGATCAAATCGAACAGGATTGTCAGGCGCAACATTTCGGGATTGTTCTCGTTGCCAAACGCGCCAAAAAACACAAGTGTTGCAAGAATAAGCAGTGGTCCCAGCAGGATAACTGCAAATGTCACGCCATTACGGAAACGTCGCGTTTGCCGCGCGCGGTCTAATGCCGAAATGCCTGTTCTTAATGCGCTCTGTTGCACGATGGTTACAGAATCTGTTGTTATTGCCTAAAACTGTGACATGTTTACATCATTTTCTTACCGCGTGTCACCTGAATGTCGAGATCTTTGATCTTTTTTCTTAAGGTATTCCGGTTAATCCCCAGCAATTCGGCTGTTTTCAACTGGTTACCGCGTGTTGCTACAAGCGAAAGGGCAATCAGGGGCAGCTCTACCTCCTGCAAAATACGATTATAGAGGCCCGGTGGCGGCAGGCTGTCGCCGTGCAAATCGAAATACCGTTTCAAATGATCCTCGATGGATTTTGATAGGCGTTCGCTTTTGGCACCAGTGGGTTCAACAGCAGAACTTGGACGAGCCTCGATTTCCTGCGTGACCAGTTTGTCGCTGATGGTGTCTTCGGGGCAAAGCACCGCTAAACGGCGCATCAGGTTTTCCAATTCACGAACATTGCCGGTCCAAGGTTGTAGTTTCAGAACCTCGATCGCTTCGGGCGTGATGGATTTTAGCGGAAGGCCCTCTTTGCCGGCGTTCCGCAAGAAATGACGGGCAAGATCAGGAATATCTTCGAGGCGTTCACGTAGTGGCGGCAAGCGGATTGGCACCACGTTTAGGCGATAAAACAGGTCTTCGCGGAATTTCCCCTCGTTAATATGGGCGCGCAGGTCTTGGTGAGTGGCGGCGATAATACGAACGTCGGATTTGACGACAATGTGCCCTCCCGCCCGGGTGAATTCGCCTTCTTGGAGGACACGCAATAGA
>CAZYMT010000119.1:0-9824 GCA_964649035.1 uncultured Rhodobacterales bacterium | reverse complement strand
CGACTAAGCGTAAAAATGCCCGTGGCAGCCGCCCCAAGCAGCGACAGGCCAACCGTCACCCAAACCCTGATACGATCCGCCCGCAAATAATCCACAGCGATGGCTTCGCGCAGCGCATCAACATTGGAGCTAACCGCGCCCGTCGCGATGGCTTTGGCGTCATTCAAAACCAGATCATGTTGGATTGTACGCGCATCCGGCATAGCCTCGCGGATGGTGTGCATTAGGGAGGCATCGACCGACGCGCTCCAGACAAAATACAAAACCAGCAGAATGACAATCCCGACAATCGCCACCCAAAGCAGCGAATATAGTGCGTGATAGGCAGGGCGCGAATGCAGGCTAGACAACACTCCACCGCTGGCCGAAACCGCCTTGCCGCGCGACAGGATCGAAAACCCGATAGCGAGACCGACAATCAATAATGCAGTTAAGGGTAACATGGTCTCTCCGACACAAACAGTGATGTGAGGGGCGATCCGCCCCCCACCAATTCAAAGTGGATTAGTTCCACTCATTTCCAGTCATTACGGTCAGGCTATTAACAGCATTCCCGTTTTCTTCAAACATATCTTCTGGCAGCGGGATCAGGCCTTTGTCGGTCAAATACCCTTCTTCGCCAGTCGCATCTTCGGAAGAAAACTCAGCGGCAAATTCAGCAATACCCGGGATAACGCCAACATGTGCAACCTTGATGTAATAGTAAAGCGCGCGGCTGATGGTATATTCTCCGTCAGCGATATTGTCGAATGTTGGATCAACACCATCAATTTCCGCGCCTTTGATCACGTCCGAATTTTGGTCCAAGAAAGAGAACCCGAAAACACCAAGTGCGTTTGGATTTGCTTCCAGCTTGGAAACGATCAAGTTATCGTTTTCGCCCGCATCAACATAAAAGCCATCTTCGCGAACCGATACGCCGTCACAATCAACAAGCGACGTTTCTTCGCAACCTTCATGCAAAACCAGCTCTTCGAACGCATCACGCGTACCAGAGGATGGTGGTGGACCAAGCACTTCGATTTTGATCGCAGGCAAGGATGGATCGACTTCGCTCCACATTGTTGGCAGCGGACCATTTGCCGCCAAAGCAATCGTGATCTGTGCGCGTGTCAGGGCAAAAGTCGGACCAGAATGTGCGTTTGCAACAACGATGCCGTCATAGCCGATAACCGATTCAACGATCTCGGTAACGCCGTTCCCTTGGCAAAGCTCAAATTCAGTGCTTTTCATACGGCGGGACGCGTTAGTAATGTCAGGATGTTCTTCGCCAACACCGGCACAGAACAATTTCATGCCGCCACCAGAACCAGTCGATTCAACAACAGGTGTCGCAAAATCAGTCGTTTTGCCGAATTGCTCGGCAACGCCAGTCGAGAAAGGAAATACAGTAGAGGACCCAACAATGCGGATCTGGTCACGGGCAGACACAGCGCCAGCGGCGATGGTTGCAAGAGCCGTAACAGCAAGAATTTTCGAAATTTTCACGGGATTTCTCCAGTTTATTTACGTTGTCTCGAATACCGAATGCACCCGAGTTAAGCGTAACCTATGACCTGTTATGCGCAGTTATATTGCAGTTCTGTGACGGTTTAGTGACATGGTAACACACTGATAAATAACATTATTTACCTAAAACACATTCCAAGGATCATCGGATTATCTCAAATAACCTGAAATCGTCATCTTCCCCAACCATTCTTAAACCCCAGCCCGTTGCCTGCATTGATTTAAGCGATTCTCCACGGATATCCAAGCTAAGCGGACAGGTTGGCACTAGATAATACTTCGCATCATCAAACCCTGACAGATCGCCGTAATACCAAGGCGCACCGTCTTTCAACCGCGCAACAGGGTGGAACATCCAGTTGATATTTACATGTACCGCCGCCAAAAGCGGCTGGTTGGTAACTTCGGGATAATTTTCAAGGAAATCCCTATGGGCCTCAATATACCCAATATAATCGCCTAGCCATTCACATTTTGGCAGCAACTTCCCGTCAACAACCTGATCATCCAGATTAAGATTATCATCCCCGTCAAAAGATTCCACATCGTCAGGCAAATCATATACCAGCTTGGCAGTAACCGGTCCCGAGGTAAGCCAGATATCGTTTTCCAATTGATGAAATGGCAAGGCCACACTGGTGTCATTTCCCGACGAAGCCGCGCTAACAATCGATGATGACATTGTAAGAAGCACAGGAACAAAAATCGTAAGTGCTGCGACAATAGCACCGGTCCCAACCATCCGAAGATCAACCTTCAGTATTTTTTCGCCCGCAATTTTTGGCGCTAATGCAAGAAGGCAATACACAACAACAAAAAGCCACTTCGGATCATTGCCGTAGTTTTGGTAAGATACATAGATGAATGCTGGGAATAAAATCAGCAAACCGGTTCCCAAATCTTTGAATTGACTATTGCGAAACACCACAATTGTCACCAGCAAAATAGCGACACCAATAACACGGTCAGGGTCGGTCAGCGTGCTAAGCAACGGGGCTGCGGGGTATTGACGGATGGTCCCTGTCGTCAGCTCAATCAGGTTGCCAGCATAAGCCAGCCAAAAATCCACCCCAAGCAACAATGTCGTAAAGACCAGAACCACCAACCCGATTGCAGCAATGTATAGCACCAATCTAAAACGGCGTGACAAAAGCAATATCAGCAAACTAGCCCCGCCAAACGCCAGAAAATATGTCATTTTCATCAAGACAAGAACCGATAATCCACCGCCAATGATCACGGCATCAGACAGGTCGTTTCGGTCATTTTGAACATTTGGTAACAGCACAACAGCGAGCAGTAGAAACGAAATGGCCCAAGCCCATCTATTATAGTGCATCGCAAAGGATGTCTCAAAATCCAGACCGCCATAGATAAATGCCAGCGAGAAGATCATAATCACTGCGCCGAAAAACAGTCGCGTCGCGCCCGTGAATTTCTGAACCCCAACCCAATAGGTCGCAGGCAAAATCAGCAAAGCAAAGCAAATATTGGCGAGTATCAATGACTGCCCGGGCCCAAACCCAAGTTTCAGAAACGCGGCCATGGGGGCCAAGGCCAGAATGCCAATTGGCGTCATGAAATCAAGATGCGGCAACTCTCCGTCGGCCATCCGCAAACTTGCTTCAAGAACATGCAGCGTGTCGCCAACATGTTCGGACAAAAACAAATGACCAGACATCAGCATAAATATTGCAACGGCACCAAGCAATCCAAGAAGGAAAAGTAAGTACTTTATGTTCGAGGACATGGGTTTCCTAACATGGTCTATAGTGTTGTTTACAATCTTCGCGAACGGTACACGACAACCAGCCAACACAACATCGTTTTATACGTTTTCTGTTTTCGGCAGCCAAACAGTAAATTTGCTTCCCTCATCCATCTTCGATTCGATCTTCAAATTGCCGCTATGCCGGTTCATTATGTGCTTCACAATCGCAAGGCCCAGCCCCGTGCCACCCTTGGATTTGCTTTGCGCGGCGTTGACGCGGTAAAATCGTTCGGTCAGGCGATACATGTGCTGCTTGGGAATACCCACTCCGTTATCTCTTACCGTTATGCCGATTTTATCCGAATATTTTGTGTTTTCATCGGCGATGATAATATCCACCTCACCGCCGCCGTATTTCATGGCATTGTCGACGAGGTTCACAAATACTTGGTTAAGCTGATCGCGATCTCCCCGAACCATCCCGCCGTTTTTTGGCAACTCACAGCGCAGCACGGCCCCGTATTTTCCTTGCAACGGCACCAATGCGGACACAGCTTCGCGCGCAACCTCGAATAAATCACAATCGTCTTCGGGCGGGATATGGGCGTTCATCTCGATCCGCCCCAGCGACATCAGATCATCAACCAATCGCCGCATTCTGGACGCCTGCTTGCCCATTATATCCAGAAATTTAACCCGTGCCTCGGGGTCATTTTTGGCATGCCCCTGCAACGTTTCAATATACCCGATGATCGAGGCCAGCGGCGTGCGCAGCTCATGGCTAGCATTGGCAATGAAATCGCTGCGCATATTTTCCGCTTGGCGATGACGTGTGCGATCCTCGATCTCGACGATCGCCTGTACGCTGTCCCCAAATTCGCTGCCTTCCGGCAATAACCCAACCCGCGTTTCAAAATACCGCTCGCGGCCATGGGTTGTGGTAAAGGAAACGCTGCTGCTCTCGCCGTCATTAATCGCGGCATTCACCGCGTCAACAAAATCCGGCGCGCGGAAAAAGTTCACAAAATGCTCGCCGATTTTCAGGCTTGGCAACAATTTGTAAGCCGCCTGATTGCCGTAAACCACCCGCCCTTTTGGCGAAATCACCATCAATGCCAGCGGCATTTGTTCCAGCAGCGCCCGCCCGAACCCCGGCGGCAATGGTGCATCCTCAACGGGTTCAATTTCCTCGACGGGATCGCGCAACGCCTCGACAATCAACGCATAGACCACAACAATCGCTAAAACCGAGGCGAAAATCAGCAAAGCAGGTTCGTTAAGTGCCGCAAGGATCGCTGCAACAGCGCCCGCAGTGACACCTAAATACATGAACGGCCAGAACCGATGTTGCACGTGATCACCCCCAAATTCTACCTACCGAACTACTGTTACTCGCCCCCCAAAACAAGAAGAAACATTGCATTCATTTTTTCGATGTATATGTAGTTGAGGTGAAGGAAAAACGCGATGATCCGATACGATTTGAAATGCAGTGATGGCCATGAATTTGATTCTTGGTTCGGCTCCAGTGCGGATTTCGACAAACTAACCAAATCCGGCATGATTTCCTGTGCAGTCTGTGGTTCCGAAAATGTCCAAAAGGCCATCATGGCCCCGCGCGTTTCCGTGAATGAGGATCGCCCGCTAAGCGCCCCCGCCTCTACGGCTGAACAGGCCGTGAAAGAGCTGCGTAAGAAAATCGAGGCCAACGCCGATAATGTCGGCACCGATTTTGTGAATGAGGCCCGCAAAATCCACAATGGCGAAGCCCCCGAGCGCGCCATTTACGGCGAGGCAAAAATCGAGGACGCCAAATCCCTGATCGACGAAGGCGTCCCCGTCGCCCCGCTGCCTTGGGGCAATCGCAAAACCAACTAGCCTGCGCTTGCGGCCAAGCATTCCGCAAGGTAAGACGAGCACAAATTCGTCACCACACAGGGAATTCCGATAAAATGCCACGTCTGGTCATGAAATTTGGCGGAACTTCCGTCGCCGATCTGGAACGCATCCGCAATGTCGCCCAAAGGGTGCAGACAGAGGTGGATAACGGCTATGAAGTCGTCGTCATCGTCTCGGCCATGTCCGGTAAAACCAACGAACTTGTTGGCTGGGTCCGTGAGGCATCGACCATGGACGGTGCCGACAGCCCCGGATTTTACGACGCCCGCGAATATGACGCGATTGTATCGTCCGGCGAACAGGTCACATCCGGCCTACTGTCCTTAACCCTACAAGAAATGGGCGTTCAGGCGCGCAGCTGGCAGGGCTGGCAGATACCGGTGAAAACCACATCCGCCCACGGTGCCGCACGGATCGAAGAAATTCCAACGGATAACCTAGACGCCAAATTCAACGAAGGCATGCAGGTTGCTGTGGTCGCCGGTTTCCAAGGGATCAGCCCCGAAAACCGCATCACCACCCTTGGCCGCGGCGGTTCTGACACCACCGCCGTTGCCTTCGCCGCCGCGCTGAATGCAGAACGTTGCGATATCTATACCGACGTCGATGGCATCTATACCACCGACCCGCGCATCACGAAAAAGGCCCGCAAGCTAGAAAAGATTTCTTATGAAGAAATGTTGGAACTTGCGTCCCTTGGTGCCAAAGTCCTGCAAACCCGTTCGGTCGAATTGGCGATGCGCTTCAAAGTGCGCCTTCAGGTGCTCAGCAGTTTCTCAAACGAGCCAGGAACGCTCGTTTGTGATGAGGAGGAAATTATGGAAAAAAATGCAGTTGCCGGCGTCGCCTATTCCCGCGACGAGGCCAAGATGACCCTTATATCCGTCGCCGATCGCCCCGGCGTTGCCGCCAAAATATTTGGCGCATTGGCTGAGGCCTCGATCAATGTCGACATGATCGTTCAGAATATTTCCGAGGAAGGGCGCACCGATATGACGTTCTCCTGCCCCGTCGACGATGTAGCTGCGGCGACCAAAGCCATCGAGGACGCTAAAGAATCGGGCGAGATCAATTATCATGCGCTCGATGCCGATACAGGCGTCGCCAAAGTCTCCATCGTGGGGATCGGCATGCGGTCACATGCAGGTGTCGCGCAGAAAATGTTTAAGGCCCTGTCGGACGATAATATAAATATTAAAGTCATCACCACCTCGGAAATCAAAGTTTCCGTGCTCGTGGATCGAAAATATATGGAACTCGCTGTTCAATCACTGCATGATGCGTTCGAATTGGATCAGGCATCATAAGGGGGCACCATGCCCACGACCAAAGGGGTTGAATCCCACGTCCTGCTAAAACGGCTGCGCGATACCTTGGCCGATCAAGCCGAGGGTCAGGAGCGGCTGGATAAAATCACCCATCTGATCGCAAATTCGATGGATGCCGAAGTGTGCTCAATTTACCTGCGCCGCGATGAAACCACCCTAGAACTTTGCGCCACCGAAGGGCTGAACCCCGAAGCCGTCCACCAAACCCGCATGCGTGTCGGCCAAGGTCTTGTTGGTCGGATCGCCGACAGCGCCGAACCGTTGCAAACCGACGACGCTCCCTCCAAACGCGGGTATCGTTTCATGCCGGAAACTGGCGAGGAGATTTACGCGTCCTTTCTAGGGGTGCCAATCCAGCGCATCGGCGAAGTATTCGGCGTACTGGTCGTCCAGAACAAGGCGCTTCGCACCTATTCGGATGACGAAGTTTACGGCCTCGAAGTTGTGGCCATGGTCATCGCCGAAATGGCCGAATTTGGCGCGTTCACCTCCGAGGGCCAGCAAGCCATGGCCATGCCTCATCAGCGGTCATTTTTCGCCAAAGGCTTGGTTGGTCAAGAAGGCGTCGCCGAAGGTCACGTCCTGCTTCATGAAGGCCAAGTTGTCATCGCCAATCCCGTTGCCGACGACCCTGAAGTTGAAAAAGCCCGCCTTGCTACCGCCTTCACCGCCCTTCGCGGTGAAATCGACGACATGTTGAAAACCGAACGTCTGGCCAGCAGCGGCGAACATCGCGAAGTCTTGGAGGCCTATAAAATGTTCGCCAATGACCGCGGTTGGCGCGAACGCATGGAAACCTCCATCGATAGCGGCCTCGCTGCCGAAGTTTCGGTTGAACGTGAGCAATCCAAAACCCGTACCCGTATGGAACGGGTCGCCGATCCCTATTTGCGCGAACGCCTGCACGACCTCGATGATTTGTCCAACCGGTTGCTGCGCATTCTGGTCGGCCGCGATAATGGCGACATGGAAATCCCCGAAGACGCGATCCTCGTCGCCCGCAATATCGGCCCTGCCGAATTGTTGGATTATGGCAAAAAACTGAAAGGTGTCGTGTTGGAGGAGGGCTCCGTCGGATCCCACGCCGCCATCGTCGCCCGCGCCCTCGCCATTCCGCTGATTATTCAGGCCGCCCGCATCACCCGCGAAGCGCTGACTAACGATTATATCTTGGTCGACGGCGATGCTGGCATCGCACATTTGCGCCCCGAAGCCGGTGTTGCCAACGCGTTTCGCGAAAAAATCTCCATGCGCGCCGAGGCCCAGGAAGAATACGCCGCCCTTCGCGACCTACCCGCCATTTCAACCGACGGCGTGCGGATCAAGCTGGAAATGAACGCCGGATTGATGGCTGACCTACCCTCCCTGAAAAGCTGCGGTGCCGAGGGCGTCGGTCTTTACCGAACCGAACTCCAATTCCTGCTCCGCTCAACGGTGCCACGGCGCGGCACACAATCGGACATATATTCGCGCGTAATGGACGCCGCCGACGGCCTGCCCGTCACCTTCCGCACGCTCGATATCGGGTCCGACAAAGTGCTGCCCTACATGCATAAATTCGACGAACCAAACCCCGCACTTGGCTGGCGCGCCATCCGCCTTGGCCTTGATCGACCGGGCGTAATGCGGATGCAATTCCAGACATTGCTGCGCGGTGCCAAAGGTCGTCCATTAAAAATCATGTTCCCTATGGTCGCCCAATTCGACGAATTCCGCGAGGCCCGCCAACGCCTGCTCGACGAGTTTGAGCGCGAAAAAGAGCGCGGACATCTGGTGCCAAGTGATCTTAAAACCGGCGCAATGCTGGAAACCCCCAGCCTCGCCTTCGCCCCCGACCAGTTCTTTGAGATGGCCGATTTCATCTCCATCGGCGGCAACGATCTGAAACAATTCTTCTTCGCCGCCGACCGCGAAAACGAGAAAGTGCGCCGTCGCTACGACACCCTAAACGTCAGCTACATGAGCTTCATCGAACTGATCGCTGATCGCTGCGATAAATTCGAAACTCCCGTTTCCTTCTGCGGCGAAGACGCGGGCCGCACTGTCGAGGGCCTCGCCTTTGCCGCCATGGGTCTGCGTATTTTGTCCATGCGCCCTGCCTCCATCGGACCGCTAAAACGCCTGATCCGCTATGTTGATATGTCCAAAACCAAAGCCATAATAGACGAGGCCCGCGCCTCCGGCTCCCAATCCGTGCGCCCCGCGCTCGAGGAATGGTTGCAATCCATCGGTGCCCCTTATCGCTAGCCCCGCCTACAAAAACCGCCTAGTCGTCATGCTGAAAGAGCCGCGCGCCGGCACTGTAAAAACCCGCCTCGGCCGCGACATCAGCATGACAAGTTCTGCATGGTGGTTCCGCCACCAATCCGCGCGGCTTTTGCGAACCCTAGACGATCCTCGCTGGGATTTACGCCTGTGCGTCACCGAACTGAACAGCCGCGTATGGCCAGCCCACCTGTCCCGCGATCCACAAAGCCGCGGTGACCTGGGCCAACGCATGCGCCGCGCATTTGAACAAACGCCTCCCGGTCCAATGATCATAATCGGCAGCGACATCCCCAATATCAGCCCGCGCCTAATCGCGTCAGCCTTTGATGTGTTGGGACATAAAGACAGCGTATTTGGCCCAGCCCCTGACGGTGGTTACTGGCTAATCGGCCTACGCCGCGGCCCCCGCCCACTGCCCGCAAAACTGTTCCAAAACACTCGCTGGTCCAGCGAACACGCGTTATCGGACACGCTTAACACCCTTGGCGACGCCACAATCGGATATGTCGATGAAATGCAAGACGTCGACACATTAGCAGATCTACGAAAAATCCAGCCCCCCTTGCGCTAACCAAGCTCAGTGGATATTTAACCCTCATGATAGGAAACCTAAACCATATCGCCATCGCTGTTCCGGACCTCGACGCAGCTATCGCAATCTACCGCAACACGCTTGGTGCGAGCGTCGGTGAACCACAAGACCTGCCGGAACACGGCGTCACCGTGGTGTTCATCGACTTGCCCAACACCAAAATTGAATTGCTATACCCGCTTGGCGATAGCCCCATCGCGGGGTTCCTGACAAAAAACCCGTCGGGCGGTATTCACCATATTTGTTACGAGGTCGACGACATTAATACCGCCGCCGAAAAATTGCGGGCGCAAGGTGCCCGCATCCTTGGTGACATCAAAACTGGCGCACATGGTAAACCCGTCTTATTCTTGCACCCAAAAGACTTCACTGGAACCCTGATCGAGCTCGAGGAAAAGTAATGGCCATCTCATCCGCAATCGTCCTATTCGCCGTCATCTGGTTTATGCTGCTGCTAATCGCACTGCCGCTCCGCCTGAAAACCCAACGCGAAGCTGGCGAGGTCGTGCCCGGCACC
>CAZYMT010000118.1:0-9948 GCA_964649035.1 uncultured Rhodobacterales bacterium | reverse complement strand
TGTTATTCTCGATGCTGGTCGCGGGATCGTTTTCCCTTGGCCACATCGCCGCGCCCCTAATTGAGCCTGCGGCCTTAAATGCTGTGCGGTTTCTGGTGGCGTCGATCATCATCGGGACCTTGGTCTTCACCACCAAAAGCCTGAAGCGCGAACATATGCAGGCCCCGTGGCGTTACCTGTTAATGGGCGGTCTGTTCGCGATCTATTTTGTGCTGATGTTCGAAGCCCTCAAAACTACCAATCCAATATCCACCAGCGCTGTATTCACCTTGGTTCCCGTCATGTCCGCCGGATTTGGCTGGCTACTGCTACGCCAAATCACCACCCCGCGCATGGCGTTAGCCCTAAGCATCGCAGGCGTTGGCGCGCTATGGGTAATTTTCCGCGGTGATCTAAATGCTTTCCTCGCCTTTGATATTGGCACCGGCGAGATGATCTTTTTTGTCGGCTGCATCGCCCATGCGTTTTACACGCCCTTGGTACGTCGCCTGAACCGCGGCGAACCCCCGCTGGTTTTCACCCTTGGCATGTTGCTATCGGGCTTTGTCATTCTTGGCATTTACGGGGCGCGCGACATCATCGCCACCGATTGGCTGTCCCTGCCCCCGATTGTCATTATCACCCTGCTTTATACCGCCATCTTCGCCAGCGCGGTGACGTTTTTCCTTGTGCAATACGCCACCATGCGCCTGCCGAGCGCCAAGGTTATGGCCTATACCTACCTCGTCCCCGCATGGGTAATCCTGTGGGAGGCGGCTATGGGTAACGGCATGGCTAATGCCTTCATTCTAATCGGTGTTGGTTTAACCATCCTCGCCCTTATGATGCTACTGCGCGAGGGGTGATAATGGTAAATCACAATCAGTGCTGTATATTTCTTGACTAGCAAAATAGCTATGATAGCGTCACTTCGAACCAACAGGCCAATGGCCATTGAATGGTCCATATAACTCAACATCAGGAGCCTAAAATGTCAGATCGCACCAACCTTCCGCCCAATGATTTACGCGCTTTCTGGATGCCGTTTACGGCCAACCGCCAGTTCAAGAAAAACCCGCGCATGTTCGTGGCTGCCGATAAAATGCACTATACAACTTCAGATGGCCGCCAAGTTCTGGACGGCACCGCTGGCCTTTGGTGTTGTAACGCGGGCCATAACCAACCGCGCATTGTCGAAGCGATCCAAAAACAAGCGGCAGAACTGGATTACGCGCCCGCTTTCCAAATGGGCCACCCCAAAGCGTTTGAATTGGCGAACCGTCTGGTTGATCTAGCCCCTGATGGCCTGGACCATGTGTTTTACACCAATTCCGGTTCCGAAAGCGTCGAAACCGCACTTAAAATCGCCATCGCTTATCACCGCGCACGCGGCGAGGGCGCGCGGACCCGTCTAATCGGGCGCGAACGCGGTTATCACGGCGTCAATTTCGGCGGGATTTCTGTTGGCGGCATCGTCACCAACCGCAAACATTTTGGCAGCCTGCTTAACGGCGTCGATCATATGCCCCACACCCATCTACCCGACCAAAACGCCTATACACGCGGCCAGCCCGAACATGGCGGGGATTTGGCGGATGAACTGGAACGCATCGTCACCCTACATGACGCCAGCACTATCGCGGCGGTAATTGTCGAACCTCTTGCTGGTTCCACCGGAGTTCTGGTCCCGCCAAAAGGGTATTTGGACCGCCTGCGTGCTATCACCAAGAAACACGGTATCCTGTTGATATTTGACGAGGTTATCACGGGTTTCGGTCGCCTCGGCGCACCATTCGCGGCTGATTATTACGGCGTCACCCCCGACATGATCACCACCGCCAAAGGCCTGACCAATGGCGTCATCCCGATGGGTGCAGTCCTAACATCCGCCGACATCCACGACGCTTTCATGACCGGCCCCGAAAACATGATCGAGCTGTTCCACGGCTACACCTATTCCGGCAACCCAATGGCCTCGGCCGCAGGTCTGGCAACACTGGAAACCTACAAAGAAGACGGCATTTTTCAGAACGCCGCCAACTTGTCCGGATATTGGGAGGACGCCCTCCACGCCCTAAAAGGCCTGCCGCATGTCATCGACATCCGCAACACGGGGTTAATTGGCGCAATCGAACTGGAATCCATCGAAGGCGCCCCAACCAAACGCGCTTTTCAGGCATTCCTAGACGCATACGATGCAGGCATCTTAATCCGCACCACAGGCGACATCATCGCCCTGTCCCCGCCCCTTATCATCAGCAAAGCCGAGATCGACGAACTGATCGGCAAGCTGGCTGATGTGTTGAAAAACCTCGATTAAAGGAGATACCCCATGGCAGCCCCCGGTGAAAATCTGAAAATCAATGGTGACCGTCTTTGGGACAGTCTGATGGATATGGCCAAAATCGGCCCGGGAATTGCCGGCGGCAATAACCGCCAGACCGTCACCGACGAGGATAGCGAGGGCCGTCATCTGTTCCAAAAATGGTGCGAGGATGCGGGGCTAACCATGGGCGTTGACCAGATGGGCACGATGTTTGCGCGCCGTGAAGGCACGGACCCGAACGCCCTGCCCGTCTATGTCGGCAGTCACCTTGATACCCAACCAACGGGCGGAAAATATGACGGCATTCTGGGGGTTCTCGGCGGGCTGGAAATCATCCGCACGCTGAATGACCTAGACATCAAAACCAAACACCCCATCGTCGTCACCAACTGGACGAACGAGGAAGGCACGCGGTACGCCCCTGCCATGCTGGCCTCTGGTGTATTTGCGGGTATGCACACACAAGACTGGGCTTACGACCTAACCGACGCCGAGGGCAAAAAGTTCGGCGACGAGCTGGAACGCATCGGATGGAAAGGCGACGAGGTCGTCGGTGCCCGCAAAATGCACGCCTTTTTCGAGTTGCACATAGAACAAGGCCCGATACTCGAGGCCGAGGGCAAAGATATCGGCGTCGTCACCCACGGTCAGGGCCTAAGCTGGGTCGAGGTCACTGTGATCGGCAAAGACAGCCACACTGGATCCACCCCGATGCCAATGCGCAAAAACGCAGGGTTAGGCATGGCGCGGATGTTGGAACTGGTCGATAAAATCGCATGGTCCCACGCCCCTGACGCGGTTGGGGCCGCGGGCCATATCGACGTCTTCCCGAACTCGCGCAACGTCATCCCCGGCAAAGTGGTGTTCACCGTCGATTTCCGCTCGCCAAACCTTGCGACTATCACCGACATGGAAACCCGTTTCGATACAGGCGCACGCCAAATCGCCGCAGATATGGGCCTAGAAATCACCCTAGAAAAAGTCGGCGGCTTTGACCCTGTAACCTTCGATGAAACCTGCGTAACGGCTGTGCGCAACGCCGCCGAGCGCTTGGGCTATTCCCACCGCGACCTGATATCCGGCGCTGGCCACGACGCCTGCTGGATCAACCGCACCGCCCCCACAGCAATGGTCATGTGCCCTTGCGTGGACGGCTTATCCCATAACGAGGCCGAAGAGATTTCCAAGGAATGGGCAACGGCAGGTGCTGATGTGTTGATGCATGCAGTTGTCGAAACGGCGGGGATTGTGGAGTGAGGACTCCACATTACAAATATACAGTTTACTATTTGGTCACGATGCTTCTGGTTGTTTTGTTCTTCACTCAGGTACAGTACAATAGTCAGTTCATGATGGGAATTGGCTTTGGAATTGGGCTTGTACAGACATGGCAGTTATCCATTCCTCTTCTCATACTTTGTTATCTTATGCGTAATTATTTCTTTGACTTCACCGCTGCCTTGGCATTCGCTGCGATGATGATCGTTCAGCTATATTCTGCGAATATGCTGCAAAAATTGGGAATCGAATACGATTGGATTACTGCTATGATTGGGACATTTCTGGCTGTTACGGTTTCCGCAGCTTTATCACAATTGGTTCTCCAATTTGCTTCACGATTTCTCGATACAAAAAACAGTAGGGGTTCGAATTGAATGAAAAGTCGATCTAATTTGAAACGCGCTGGAAATAACTTACCCACAAACTCACCGACACAACGGAGACTATAAATTGAACAATTTTTCTTTTCTAATAATTCTGACAGCATTCCTGACGCTCACAGCCCTGTCAGCATCCGCCCAAACAACGGCCCGTTACTCCGTTGTCCCTGACGCCACAGGCGGCATCTGGATATTCGACAACATCCAAGGGATGGTCTCTAAATGTGTCCGCCCTGAACCCGCGCCGGAAGAGGCCGGACAGGTCCGTACTGTCTCCCCTTGGGAGTTTTACGAGGATGGTAATGGCGGTGCGCCTAACTGCTCGGAATGGTCGCGATTAAGCGAAGAAGAAGCCGAGGAATAAATTGACCGCAGCCACCCAAATCTTGCCACCCCACATCAAAACGCTCGCCGTTTTGATGCTGCTGTCGGCATGTGGCAGTTCGGGTGGGGATGATGGTGATGGCAGCACCGTTATTGTTGATGGCGGCGATGGAGATGGCCCAGCCGAGTCCTATTGGGACTGGCAGCTAACCGAACCTTTCAACCTTTCCCGTGACTTACAGGTCATTGACCTCGACCCCGACTCCGTGTCGGCTGGGCAAGTAGCGACCCTGAACAGCAAGGGCATCAAGACGATTTGCTATGTCAGCATTGGCACGCTCGAGGATTACCGCGACGACATAGATGATTTTCCCGCCAGTGTTATCGGGAATGTGTACGATGATTGGCCGGATGAACATTTTCTGGATGTGCGCGAAATCGCGATCCTGACGCCGTTGATGCAGGCCCGTTTTCAGCGTTGCAAAGACATGGGTTTCGATGCGATTGAGCCCGACAATATGGACGTGCACGAAAATAATTCCGGCTTCAACATCTCCCAATCCGACATGGTTGATTACATTCGGGCGCTGGCAGGTGTCGCGCATGGCATGGGGTTAGAATACGCCCAGAAAAACGTGTCGGACCTGACGGCGCAGTTGATAAATACGTCGGATTTCGTCATCACCGAAAGCTGTTATCAGGACAATTGGTGTAACGAGGTGATGGCCTATTCGGCCGCCGGCAAGGATATTCTGGACGCGGAATATACAGATCGCCCAATAGATTTCGAAACGGCCTGTGGCTTTGCTGCGAATAATGATATCAAAATGATCCTGAAGGATCGCGATTTAACTTCACAGTTAAAAACATGTGGTTAGGGGAGGAATACCATGACTAAAGTTATCAAAGGCGGCACCGTTTGCACGGCGGATCGTACATGGAAAGCGGATGTTCTGATTGAAGGGGAAACCATCAAGCAGATCGGCGAGGACCTGAAAGGCGACGAATATATCGACGCCGAGGGAGCCTATGTAATCCCTGGCGGTATCGACCCGCACACCCATCTGGAAATGCCGTTTATGGGCACCACAGCCGCCGAAACATTCGAGAGCGGCACTTGGGCAGCGGCGTGTGGTGGTACGACGATGTTGGTCGATTTCTGTCTGCCGGGTGCGGATGGCTCCATCAAGAACGCGATCAATGAATGGCACCGGAAATCGGCCCCACAAATTTGTTCTGATATAGGTTACCATATGGCGATAACCGGTTGGAATGAAAGCATTTTTGAGGAAATGGAAGACGCCGTAAAAATGGGCGTCAACAGCTTTAAGCACTTCATGGCCTATAAGGGCGCGCTGATGGTCGAGGATGACGAAATGTACGCCTCGTTCCGGCGTTGCGCTGAATTGGGTGCCTTGCCAATGGTCCATGCCGAGAACGGCGATCTGGTTGATATCTTGCAGAAAAAATACATGGCCGAAGGGATTACGGGCCCCGAAGGCCACGCCTATTCCCGCCCACCCGAGTTGGAAGGAGAGGCCGCAAATCGCGCCATCACCATCGCTGACGCGGCAGGCGTTCCCCTTTATATCGTGCATGTTTCGTGTGAGCAGGCGCATGAGGCAATCCGGCGGGCGCGTCAAAAAGGTATGCGGATTTACGGCGAGCCTCTGATCCAGTTTTTGACCTTGGACGAAAGCGAGTATTTCAACAAGGATTGGGAACATGCGGCGCGACGCGTTATGTCACCACCTTTCCGTTCCAAGGACCATCAGGACAGCCTTTGGGCGGGGTTGCAATCGGGTTCGTTGCAGGTTGTAGCGACGGATCATGCGGCCTTTACGACTAAGCAGAAACGCATGGGCATCGACAATTTCACCCTGATCCCGAATGGGTCAAACGGGTTGGAGGAACGCCTTGCAGTGCTCTGGACCGAAGGGGTAGAAACGGGGCGCTTGACGCCGAACGAATTTGTTGCAGTTACATCAACTAACGTCGCTAAGATATTGAATATATATCCTAAAAAGGGCGCGATAGTTGAGGGTGCGGATGCTGATATCGTGGTTTGGGATCCAAAGATTTCCAAGACTATTTCGGTATCGAACCACCATTCCGTGCTGGACTATAACGTCTTTGAGGGCTTCGATGTGACGGCGCAAGCGCGCTATACGCTAAGCCGCGGCGAGGTGATTTGGGCCTATGGGCAGAACAGTCAGCCGCAGCCGGGGCGTGGGCAGTTTGTACCGCGGCCAGCTTTCCCGTCAGCGCATGCAGCGCTTAGCCGGTGGAAGTCGTTGAATTCGCCTAGAAAAGTAGAACGTGATCCATTAAATATTCCGGCAGGAATATGATGGATATATACGTTAGTATGAAGTGGTTTCCCAATTGAGTCTGCAGGACACAGAAGGAACTGGCGAAATTATTTTCGCGAGAGTGGATGGTTCCGACCATCCGCTGAAAGTAGCCGTGGAAGACGAATTCTACATCGTTTCGTACCGAACAGCGTCGGGTAAACCAACACAACAGGGATTCCTGACCGATGATACTGGCCGGAAGATCCAACGGGATCAATTTGCGAGCCTCTCTGGTGTGGCCAATGGTTGGTATTATGTCGATGGAATAAAACAATATTATCCAATGAGACAGTCATTTCAATTTGGATTTGAGTTCTATTTCGACAGCCCCAACGAAGAGCTCAGTATTTGGCTTTCTGAGATTGGAAATTACGAAACAGCGTTAAGAATAGAAAGCCTCAAGGAGCGTTACAAACGCGAGGGTGCGCCGGTTGAAAAAAATGTAGTGACTTATTTACTCGAAAAAATTGGAAAACTAAACGAACCAAATGAGCAAATAAATCAAATAAATCAATCATTTGGAATGTTTTCTAGGTTTTTGATATTTAATAATTTCAGCGCGGGTTTCTTTTATGATTGTCTATGGATAGCTTCTCCTACGGGCAACAATATTGTTGACTACATTTTTAAGAGTTTCGGGAATCGCGGAATTGATGTCCGTGAAGTTGAATTAATGGAGATACCAGGTGGGTGACAATGAAATGAGTGTAATTGAGGCGAATAATCTTAGCCTGACTTTCGAAACGAATGACGGGCCGGTGCATGCGCTGTCGGGCATTGATTTATCAATAGATAAAGGAGATTTCGTCTCCTTTATCGGGCCTTCGGGATGTGGGAAAACCACTTTTCTAAGGGTTCTGGCCGACCTTGAACAGCCTACGGGCGGGAGCGTTACAGTCAACGGAATGACCCCCGAGGAGGCGCGGAAACAGCGGGCTTACGGGTTTGTTTTTCAGGCGGCGGGGTTATATCCGTGGCGGACCATAGGTGGAAATATCCGCTTACCTCTTGAAATCATGGGGTATTCCAAGGTTGATCAGGCGGCGCGGGTTAAGGACGTTCTGGAACTTGTGCATTTGGAGGAGTTTGAGCGAAAATTCCCTTGGCAGCTTTCGGGGGGCATGCAGCAACGGGCCTCAATTGCGCGGGCTTTGGCCTTTGATGCGGATATCTTGTTGATGGATGAACCGTTTGGGGCGCTGGATGAAATCGTGCGCGATCACCTTAACGAACAGCTGTTAGAGCTTTGGAATCGCACGCAAAAAACGATTTGCTTCGTGACGCATTCGATCCCAGAAGCGGTCTACCTATCCACCAAAATCGTGGTGATGAGCCCGCGACCGGGACGGATTGCCGATGTGATTATTAGTGATTTACCCAAAGAACGCCCGCTCGATATTCGGGAAAGTCAGGCGTTTCTGGATATTGCTCACCGCGTTCGCGAAGGGCTGCGGGCGGGGCATGAAGATGGATGAAACAGCTGTATATAACCCGTATATAATGCGTATAGCAGGCGTGTATAATGCGTATATAACGCGTATTGCATCTGTATATACATCGTATTTCAGCGTTTGTCGGAATATTGCAATGGTGCTTGGAAACCACACCCCCTACGGCGCTTCCCTTTTCCGAGCGCAGCGAGGCCACGCCCAACGGGAGTGGAGGGATTTTCAATCCTTCCAGCGACGGGCGGGAGGGCTCCTTTTTCCTCAAACGGCACGTTACGAGGTTGCAGCATGAGGCGGGTTGGGGATCGGTTTGGCGTGCTTGCTTTGGTGCTAATGTCGCTTTCGACAATACAGTCCGCATATGCACAAGACTTCCAGCCATCCATGGTCGGCAGAGATGGGGAGTTTTCGGCTTTTGCTTTGATAACCTCTGATCCTAATTGGGCGGAAAAGTGGGACACACCACCTGAAACTTCGCCGAGTTATGATCTAGCCCATACGCTGGAGATGGGGGAAACGGGAACTTTTTTGGTATTCTTCTCTGGTGTGGACATTCCTAATGGGACAACGGATCTAATCTGCGAGCTAATAATAACGCGGGCCGATGGCAGCGTTGCTAGCGAATTGCCATCTACCGCTTGTGCCCCAGGTGCCTTAAAGGGCCCCAAGGATCATGTTTATCTAACACGTGTTGTTGGTGAAGTTCTGGTTGATGAAAACGAAGTCGCTGGACCGTTGATATTTGAATTTTCAGTTACAGAAACCGCATCGGGAAAACGTATTCCCCTTACAATTGGTGTCGAGATCGTAAAATGAGTAAAACCTATTTGTATCACAGTATTTACCGAAATCTTGCAATGGTGCGTGGAAACCACGCACCCTACGGGTGTTTGCCATGAGACGGGTTTGGGATCGGTTTGGGCCGGTGATCACGGTTGTCTCGGCGATCTTTATCATTTGGTATGTGATGGCGGTGGTGTTGAATTCGGCTTGGACAATTGACCGGCTGGAACGGGCTGGCGGAACGATGAGTGTGACGGAACATATCGCGGATACTTGGTCGCAGGATAAACCGCGGCTCCCTGCCCCGCATCAGGTGATTGTCGAGATTTGGAATACGACGGCGATGAAGAATATCACCTCGAAACGCTCACTGGTTTTTCATGCGTGGATCACGCTTTCGGCGACCTTGCTGGGCTTTGCTATGGGCACGGGGCTGGGGATAATGCTGGCGGTCGGGATCGTGCATAATCGAGCGATGGATATGTCGGCAATGCCTTGGGTGATTGCCAGTCAGACCATCCCGATCCTGGCCATCGCGCCAATGATTATTGTGGTTCTGAATGCGGTCGGGGTTTCGGGATTGCTGCCTAAGGCGATTATCTCGATGTATCTAAGTTTCTTTCCGGTGGTTGTTGGCATGGTCAAGGGGCTGCGCGCGCCGGATATCATGCAGATGGACCAGATGCGGACATGGAATGCCAATCGCTGGCAGACGTTTTGGGCGCTTCGCTGGCCGTCCTCAGTGCCGTTCTTATTCCCGTCTTTGAAAATCGGGATTGCGGCGGCGATGGTTGGAACGATTGTCGCCGAGCTGCCAACGGGGGCCGTTCGTGGCCTTGGCGCGCGGCTGTTGGCGGGCAGTTATTATGGGCAGACCATCCAGATTTGGTCGGCACTGATTGTCGCGGCGACACTGGCGGCGTTGCTGGTAGCAATTGTTGGTGGTGTTGAAAAATAAACTTTTACCCATGCCTGAATACAATGGACTTTTGGATTCTTACGATAAAGATTTGAAAATAATGGGTGGAATATTAAGATATACCAGAGACTACAGAGCATACGATAAATTGGAA
>CAZYMT010000117.1:0-9997 GCA_964649035.1 uncultured Rhodobacterales bacterium | reverse complement strand
TTTGCGGCGATGTAGGATTTGGCAAAACCGAGGTCGCCATGCGCGCCGCCTTTGTTGCTGCCATGTCCGGCGTCCAAATCGCCATCATCGCCCCGACAACCCTGCTGGCCCGCCAACATTACAAAAGCTTTTCGGAACGTTTCCGTGGCCTGCCGATCAATGTGCGTCAATTGTCGCGTTTTGTATCCACCAAAGACGCCAATGCCACCCGCGAAGGCATGTCGCGCGGCGAGGTTGATATTGTCATCGGTACCCATGCGCTGCTGGCCAAAAGTATCCGGTTCTCGAACCTTGGCCTGTTAGTCATTGACGAAGAACAGCATTTTGGGGTGAACCACAAGGAACGCCTGAAACAACTGCGCTCCGATGTCCATGTTCTGACCCTGACCGCGACACCGATCCCGCGCACCCTGCAACTGGCTCTTTCTGGCGTTCGCGAGCTGTCTTTGATAGGCACTCCACCAGTGGATCGCCTGGCTATCCGGACCTATATCAGCGAATTTGACCCTGTCACCGTCCGTGAGGCTTTGCTGCGCGAACATTACCGTGGCGGTCAGTCATTCTACGTTGTGCCGCGCATCAGTGACCTCGCCGAGATCGCGGATTTCTTGCGCGAACAAGTCCCAGAAGTCACCTTCACTATCGCCAATGGTCAGATGCCCGCAGGCGAGCTAGATGACAAAATGAACGCGTTCTATGATGGCCAATATGATGTGCTGCTAGCGACTACTATCGTTGAAAGTGGCCTCGATATTCCGGCCGCTAATACCCTTATTGTGCACCGCGCCGATATGTTTGGCCTATCGCAATTATACCAAATTCGGGGCAGGGTCGGGCGCTCCAAAATCCGCGCCTATGCTTATATGACCACCAAGCCGCGCAAACCGTTAACGGCAGACGCCGAAAAACGCCTGCGGGTGTTGGGTAGTTTGGACAGCCTTGGCGCTGGTTTCTCGTTGGCCTCCCAAGACCTTGATATTCGGGGTGCAGGCAACCTGCTTGGGGATGAACAATCCGGTCATGTCCGAGAAGTTGGGTATGAGCTGTACCAATCCATGCTGGAAGAAGCGATTGCCAAGATGAAGGCGGGTGAACTGGAAGGCTTGTCCGATTCTGACGAGGCATGGTCACCCCAAATCAACCTCGGTGTTCCGGTCCTTATCCCCGAAAAATATGTCCCAAATTTGGACGTTCGTTTAGGTCTGTATCGTCGTTTGTCAGCGCTTTCGAGCAAGGTGGAGCTGGAGGGTTTTGCTGCCGAATTGATCGACCGTTTCGGCAAGCTCCCGAAAGAGGTCAACACGCTGCTAAACATTGTCCGCATCAAATCTGCCTGTCGTCGGGCAGGGATCGCCAAGCTGGACGGTGGGCCAAAGGGGGCAACCATCCAGTTCCACCTGAACAAATACGCCAATCCCGAAGGTTTGGTTAAGTTCATGAGCGATCAAAATGGCTTAGCCAAGGTTCGCGACAATAAAATCGTGATCCGCCGCGAATGGAATTCAGACGCCGACAAAATCCGTGGTGCGTTTTCTATCGCAAAAGAATTGGCAGCGTTGGCAAAAAAATAACCAGCCAGCGGGTGGATGTTTTAAGCATTCTTTCAGTATTACCAAATATGTTCAAAGTCAGCTTAGGAACAATGACAATGAACATATACGCACTTTCCATTGGCTTGGCTGTGCTTGGCAGCTCTGCATCTGGCGACCTACTACTTTATGGCGGGGACGGTCACAAGGAATTCCTTGGCTGCCTTGAATGCGGCGAACATATTGAAGATTCGATTTGCAACAAGCAAAGGAATGGGAATCCCTACAACAACCAGAGTATATTTAATCAATACGGACCGTTTGGCGACAGGCATTCCAGTTCCAGTCCGTGGAACAGATATTCAAACGCAGAATCCGTGCCAATTATTGTCGATGACGACGGAGGATTTTACGGTTTTTTTACCATAAATAGTTTTCGCGCGAATGCAGTCGGATATAGCCGTCAATTGGGGGATATGTTTGATGCTGCCGATCAGGACCTTGGAGTGTTGTTTTCATTGATGTGCGGGTGAAACCGTATCATGCAAGGAACCCTCCCGCCCGTCAACGTTGGATTAAAATCCACGTCTCCCGTTGGGCCGGGCCTCGCTGCGCTCGGTTTGGGAATTATTGAGAAGTTATCTCTTTGATTTTTTTGATGAAATCATCGAAGTAAATCCATTCCGGTTGCTGATCTGAATATAGATGCGTTGCGAATACTATTCGCGCTTCGAAATCTATTTCAAACAAAACATCGTTTGTCTCGAATTCAGGAGTTTGATCTAGAAATGGCGGGTCTTTTTCTACCAACGATACGATTTCAACGGCTAGATCGCTAACTTCGTTTGAATGTTCAAAGAATTTAGCGTCTGAGTCAAAAAACGGTCTAGAATTCCCAGCATGGGACGAATTTTCAATTTCAGGAACACCCTAGTAACAACATTTTTGTTCTTTTTTCGAAATACAACGCTTTTCCATATCCATAACCAGTCCAAAATTTGTATCGGGCATTATTAGCGCCCTATTCCACAAACCTCACCGCGCCGATATGATCCAGATTTCGGTTCCGCTGTGCGTAATCAATCCCATAGCCAACCACAAATTTATCCGGTATTTCAAAGCCGATCCAGTCGGCAGTAATATCAACCTCGCGTCGCGATGGTTTGTCCAACAGCGCACATATTTTCATGCGCTTGGGTTTACGGGTTTGCAGGATTTGCGTCACATGTTTCAGGGTATATCCGGTATCGACGATATCCTCGACCACCAGCACGTCACGGCCCTCAATCTCGCCGCGAATATCCTTCAAAATCCGCACCTCGCGACTACTTTCCATGCCGCTGCCATAAGACGAGGTTTCCATGAAGTCGATCTCGACCGGAAGGTCCAGTTCGCGGGCCAGATCGGCGATGAACATGAACGAGCCGCGTAGCAACCCAACCACGATCAATTTATCGGTATCCTCGAAATATTCCGAAATCTCGCGGGCCAGCGATTCAACCCGCGCGGCAATGGATTTCGCCGAAATCATTTCGTCAATTACGTAATTACTATGGTCCATGCCCTTGCCCTTATGAATAGCGTCGCTTTATACCCTCACAGGAATAAGACACGAAAGCCATAGAAAATGCCGACCCATGCCGAAAAAAGGACGATGCCGTACAGCGCGGAGCAGATGTATAATCTGATCGCTGACGTTGCATCCTATCCGGAATTTCTGCCGTGGTGTGTGGCCGCACGGATCAAGTCGCGCGAAACGGTTGAAAACACCGAGGTGATCGACGCTGATCTGGTGATTTCGTTCAAACTGTTTCGCGAAAAATTCGGCAGTCGTGTAACCTTGCGCCCCGACACAAAACAGATCGACGTTGAATATCTGGATGGTCCGTTTCGGTATTTGAACAATCACTGGACATTCATTCCAAAAGACGATGGCTGCGAGGTTGATTTTTTCGTCGATTTCGAATTCAAATCACCGATCCTGCAAGCCCTGATCGGTGTGGTTTTTAACGAAGCTATGCAGCGCATCGTCCGCGCGTTCGAAACCCGCGCTCACGAATTATACGGATAGTTTCCGGCAACATATGCCGCCGGAAACCCTTATTTATGACGTGAAATCATAGGCCCGTTCACCATGTGAGGCGATATCCAGTCCCGTCAATTCATCTTCTTCACTGACGCGGATCGGGATGAATACGTTGATCAGTTTCACCAAGATTACCGTGATAACAATCGTGTAAACACCAACAACACCCAAGGCGCCAAGCTGTGCGGTCCATGTGCCGATGCCCAGTACCGCAATCATGATTGTCCCGAAAATTCCGCCAACCCCGTGGACGGCAAAAACGTCTAGCGTGTCGTCAATTTTCAGATAGCCTTTGACAAAACGGCAGGCCTCTTGGGTTAAGACGCCAGCGATAAGGCCGATGAATAATGCCTCGACAGGGCTGACAAAACCGGATGCTGGCGTGATTGACGCCAATCCGGCAATCGTTCCCGTCACAATTCCAACCAAGGATGCTTTGCCGTATTTGAAACGCTCCCAAGCCGCCCAGCTAAGGGACGCCGCCGCCGCCGAGATATGAGTGACCACTAGCGCCATTGCCGCGCCGCCATCTGCCGCTAGTTGCGATCCGGCGTTAAAGCCAAACCAGCCAACCCACAGCATCGAGGCCCCGATCATCACCATGCCCGGATTATGCGGCGGTTTTGTTTTGTTTTTGCGCGCCCCCAGAAAATACGCCACAACCAACGCGGCCAATCCTGCGGTTTCGTGCACAACAATCCCGCCAGCAAAATCCTTGGTACCAATTTCGCCAAAAATTCCACCATCGGCCAACATACCACCACCCCAAATCCAGTGGGTCACTGGCGCGTAAACCAACAGCATCCATAACCCCGAGAACACCATGACAAACGCATAGTTGATCCGCTCAACATAAGCGCCGACAATCAGGGCAGGGGTGATAATGGCAAATGTCATCTGAAAGGCAAAGAACAGGATTTCGGGCAAAGTGCCGCTAAGCGTGTCTGCGTTCACACCGTTTAGGAAGAATTTCGAGAAACCGCCCCAAATGCTCCCATCACCGCCAAAGGCGATCGAATAGCCAAAAGCCAGCCAAAGAAGTGACATCAGACACGCGATCGAGATCGTCTGCATAAAGACTGACAACACATTACGCGAGCGCACCAGCCCGCCGTAAAACATTGCTAATCCCGGTAATGTCATGAAAAGGACAAGGGCCGTAGCCACAATTATCCATGCGGTATCCGCACCAACCATTTTGTATCTCCGTTTTATTCACTGCGCCTTTTTGACGCTTGGCTTCGGGTTAGCGAAATCATGAACAATCGGGCAAGAATTTATGAATGTTTTTGTGCGGTGATATTGTCAGGCCCAAAATATAGGCAGTATTTTGTACGAAAGCCGCGTTTTCGTGCAATTTGTTAAGTTGCCGCTTCCAGCAATAAAGTCAGGGCTACCTCAACTGTTGCGGCCCGTACATTTCCCCGCCCCAAGGCCCCAAACTGTTTTTCTAGCGTCTGACCCCCATCCTTTGTGGCCAGTGCGAACCAGACCATACCTTCAGGTTTGTCGCCGTCCGCGCCGGGGCCAGCAACCCCTGTAACCGCAACGCTCAAATCCGCATCAGACGCCGCCAACGCCCCTAATGCCATTTGCCGCGCCACCGGTTCCGATACTGCGCCGTGTTCCTCCAACATTTTCGCCGGAACCCCCAACATTGCGGTTTTGGAGGCGTAAGAATACGTCACAAACCCACGATCCACGACCGCGGACGACCCCGCAATATCGGTCAAAGCCGCCGAGATCATTCCGCCTGTGCAGCTTTCGGCGGTTGCCACCATCCAGCCACGCGCCTTGCAGGCATCCAGAACTTTGGTGGCCAGATCGCTCACATGAACACCGTATGCGCCAATGCGGCCGCGCCAACGACCACTAATGCCGCCATGATCCCCGCCAGCACGTCATCCAGCATCACGCCCATCGGTGTGTGCATCCGGTCAGCCCAGCCAATAATCCACGGTTTCCAGATGTCAAAAATTCGGAACATAATGAACGCTGTAATCCAACCAGGGTACGGAAATGTCCAGGCCGAGGCCCCCATATACCACATCCCCAGCGACAGCGGCATCAACGCGATCCACATGCCGACAACCTCGTCGATAACGATTTCGGAGGGGTCGTGATCGTCTGATCCTTTAGTGAATTCCTTGGTCGCCCAAACGCCGAGAACGAAGGCCGCAATGGTCGCCGCGCCCAGCAATATTGGCCCACCAAGCCCGTGCAACAGCCAGCCAACCGGCAACGCCGCCAACGAGCCCCACGTTCCGGGGGCCTTTGGCAGTAAACCCGCCCCGAAAAACGATGTAATCATCCGTATCATATCTTCACCAATGTTGCTGTTGCATTTGCCGCGATACCTTCACCGCGCCCCGTAAATCCCAGAGTTTCCGAGGTTGTTGCCTTGACGCTAACCCGATCCACATCAATTCCGACGATCCCCGCGATCCGTTCCCGCATCACAAGCGCATGGGGGCCAATCTTGGGCATTTCGCATATAATCGTGCAGTCCAGATGGGTAATTGTAAAGCCGCGATCAGCCGCGCGCTCCACCGCTTTAGTAAGGAAAATATCGGATGCAGCGCCTTTCCACTTAGCCTCGGATGGGGGGAACCACTGGCCAATATCGCCTTCGGCCAAGGCCCCGAAAATCGCGTCAGTAATCGCGTGCATGGCGACATCTGCATCAGAATGGCCGATCAAGCCACCAGAATGCGGGATTTTTATACCGCAAAGCGTCACAAATTCACCTTCGCCGATTTTATGCACATCAAACCCGTTGCCTGTCCGTATATCCATATTACCTCCCAATATCCGTTCGGCCCGTACGAAATCTTCTGCCGTGGTTATCTTGAAATTATCCTCGGCCCCAACCGTAATAGCAACCGTCATTCCAGCGCCATGCGCCACCGCCGCGTCATCGAGCGCGGGTACATCACGCCCCTTATGCGCCGCCAAAATGTCATCAAAGCGAAACCCTTGTGGCGTCTGCGCACGCCATAACCCGTCTCGCGGCGCAGGGCCGTCACGCCATAATGCATCAATCACAGGTAGGGCCGGAAATGCACCAACATGGTCTTTTAATCCGTTGATAACGCCTGATATAACGGCATCGGAAACCAGCGGACGCGCCGCATCATGGATCAACACAAAATCCGGTGCTTGTGGTTTCAACGCCTCCAACCCCTTCAGAACGGAATCATGCCGCTCCGCGCCGCCGTAACACACAGGCAGGACGTTAAGACCCGCAATCGCAGCCTCATATGCTTTCAGATCATCGGGGTGAATAACCACCAACACGCAATCCACATGTGCTGCCATCGCCCGAACCGAGCGTCGTAAAACAGCTTCACCAGCCAATTTCTGATATTGCTTCGGTTCGGCACCACCCGCACGTTTCCCACGCCCTGCCGCCACAATAAGCCCTGCTATTTTCATGCCATCCTCGCTTTGATTTCTGCATATCCAACCCTATCCATTTAGACAATGGCGCATAAATTAGTTGCCCAAAAATTGTGCATACTGTAGGCACGTTTAAGCTGCACAAGGAATGGGCAATTTTGACGGTAACTATCGGTAATATCACACTGGATTCGCCTGTGCTTCTGGCCCCGCTGGCTGGAATCACCGATTTACCGTTCCGTAAACTTGTCCAAAGCTTTGGTGCTGGACTGGTTGTTTCCGAAATGATTGCCAGTCAGGAATTGGTGCAAGCCAAGCCCTCGGCGCAGGCTAAGGCTGAACTTGGGTTTGATAATGCGCGGACTTCGGTACAAATCGCTGGCCGAGATACCTATTGGATGGCCGAATGCGCCAGAATGTGTGCGGGGCAGGGCGCGCGGATTATCGACATCAATATGGGCTGTCCGGCCCGCAAGGTGACGTCGGGAAATTCCGGTTCTGCGCTGATGCGGGAACCAGAATTGGCGCTTTCCCTGATTGCGGCTGTCGTAAACGCCGTTGACGTGCCTGTGACCCTTAAAATGCGGCTGGGTTGGGATGATGACAGTTTGAATGCACCCGAGTTGGCCCGTCAGGCCGAGGATATCGGCATTCAGATGGTCACAATTCACGGTCGCACGCGTTGCCAGTTTTACAAAGGCAGCGCTGATTGGGCGGCGATTTCGAACGTGAAAAACGCCGTAAAAATCCCTGTGATTGCCAATGGTGATATTCTGGACAGCGCTAGTGCCAAATCTGCATTGCAACAGTCAAACGCTGACGGTGTGATGGTTGGACGCGGGGCGCAGGGGCAACCTTGGCAACTGGCAAAGATCATCGCTGAACTGAACGGCGAAACATACGCTGTGCCAACGGGTGACGCGCTCGCCGATATTATTCTGGGCCATTATGAAGATATGATCCGGTTTTATGGCCCGAAAATGGGTAATAAAAACGCCCGCAAACACCTTGGTTGGTATTTGGATCGCCTTGAAGGTGGTCCAGAAATTCGCACCGAAATCATCCGCTTATCAGACCCAGTTATTGTGCTGCAACGCCTTGCCGCCGCCCTTAAAAATACGGATATCGCCGCATGAGTCACGCAAGTTTTGAAACCATTTGGGGCGCAATCCCGTATCCGGCCTTTGTCTTTGACGAGGATAACCAGATACAGTTCTGCAATGGTTCGGCTGAATCCTTTGCCGCGACTTCCGTCAAGCAAATGAAAAAACGCAACCTGAGCAGTTTTGTAGGGCGGGGTAGCGCTGTTCAAGAAGTTGTTGAACAAGCGCGCACCGGTCAAAGTTCCGTTGTCCTTCACGATGTTGAGGTGGTTTGGGGCGATCAGCCACCGCGCCTGAATAACCTCCATGCCTCCAGCTTGCCAGATGGCGAGGTACTGTTGTTGCTGCATCCGCGTGGCCTCGCAGAAAAAATGGATCGTAGCCTGACCCATCGTTCTGCCGCCCGTTCGGTGACCGGAATGGCCGCCATGTTGGCGCATGAAATCCGCAATCCGCTGGCAGGGATCAACGGGGCGGCGCAATTGCTAGCGATGAATGCCTCGACCGAGGATCAGGAATTAACCCAGTTAATTCAAGATGAAATCCAACGTATCGGCAAGCTGGTTGAGCGCGTTGAGCAATTTGGTGACATCCGCCCCGCACAGCGCGAGGCCGTTAATATCCACGATGTTCTGGACCGCGCTAAACGCTCGGCCAAAGCCGGATTTGCGGCACACGCTCGGTTTATCGAAACTTACGATCCGTCCTTGCCCGAAGTTTCCGGTGACTTTGACCAATTGCTACAAGTGTTTCAAAACCTTCTAAAAAATGCCGCTGAGGCCATCCCGCAAGTTGGTGGTACTATCGCCATAAAAACCGCCTTTCGTTCCGGTGTCCGCCTGCAAATGCCGGGCCAAAAATCCGAAAGCCTACCCTTGCAAATCACTATCACCGACAACGGTACTGGCGTTCCCGAAAACCTTATTAACGACATATTCGACCCGTTTGTCAGCTCAAAAGACGCAGGTAGCGGTCTGGGTCTGTCGCTTGTCTCTAAAATCATCGCCGACCATGGCGGTGTAATTGAATGTGATTCCATCCCGGGGCGCACCAGATTTGAGGTGCTTTTACCCATTTGGCGTGCACCCAAAAGCGAGGATATCTAAATGGACGGCACCGTAATCGTCGCCGACGACGACCGCACTATCCGCACAGTTCTTAGCCAAGCCTTGACGCGCGCTGGTTGCCGCGTTCGCTCGACCGGCACCGTTTCGACGCTTTGGCGCTGGATCGAAGAAGGGGAAGGCGACGTTATTGTCACCGATGTGATGATGCCGGACGGTGACACGCTCGATATCTTACCAGCCATAAGAAAACGCCGCCCTGACTTGCCTGTCATTGTTATGAGCGCTCAAAATACAGTCATGACCGCCATTCGCGCCGCTGATGCTGGCGCTTACGAATACTTGCCAAAACCTTTTGATCTCAAGGAGTTGCTGGCGACGGTTAACAAAGCTTTGTCACAGCGTTCGACCCCACAAAACGGCGAAGACACCAAGAAAGAGGATGACGTGCCGCTGGTCGGTCGTTCTGCCGCGATGCAGGAAGTTTACCGGATTATGGCGCGGCTGATGAATGCTGATCTCGGCGTTATGATCACCGGCGCGTCTGGCACAGGTAAGGAACTGGTTGCCCGCGCCTTGCATAATTTCGGCCATCGCAAAAATTCCCCGTTTGTGGCGATAAACATGGCCGCCATTCCCAGCGACATGATCGAGGTCGAATTATTTGGCATCGAAAACCCCGACGGTCCAATCAAAGGTAAGTTCGAGCAAGCCAATGGCGGCACCCTGTTTCTGGACGAGGTTGGTGACATGCCGATGGAGGCCCAGACACGTCTGTTGCGCGTCCTGCAAGAAGGTGAATTCACACGGGCAGGA
>CAZYMT010000116.1:0-10012 GCA_964649035.1 uncultured Rhodobacterales bacterium | reverse complement strand
CGCCGCTTTTAAGTTTGCTTGGATACGCGCGAGGATCAAACAACGATATTCAAAGGGAGAAAAAACTTAAATACGAAAGGAATTATTTGGGTCGAAAAAAGACGAGTGACCCAATAATCCGTGGGATTGCTGATTATGTTCTTAATGTTATTGGCTATGGTTGTTGGGTGTTGGAGCTAAAATCTCCACAACAAACTATCGGCGTTGATGAAATCGACCAAGTATTAACTTATGCACGTCATCCCGATATATCCGCAAACTATGCAGCTCTTCTCAATGGGCGTAAATTTGTCGTTTTCCGCGTTAATCAACACCCAGATGAAGACCCAATTGTAGATTTGAAGGTTACTTCTGTCGAACAGCTCGCGAACGACCTAGAGGGTTTGTTGTCGCCGGCATCAATTAGAAGAGATTGTACATTTCCGAGAGTTGATTTGGGCAAACCACTTAGCGAAGGTTTTAGATCGTCTGCGGAAATACAAAGCGGATCGCTGGCTTACCGGAACGTAAGTTGGGAATGTAGTACTAGGCTTGAAAAAGAAGCTGAAGATAAAATCGAAGAATCACTTAATTTTTTGGAAGGTTACAGAGCAGGAATTGTTGGTGGGAATATACGTCGAGATTCGAACGGCAGAATTATTGCAACTCTTCAATGGGCAATACCTCATGAAAACATCGAAATATTCGCGGCGAAAAAAGGCTTAATGGAGGCTGAGTGTATTTCGTGGGATCAATTCATTTCACAAGACAGGAGTAACCCAACTGTATTCGACGTATGCGGAGGTTTCGAAATTGCTTCTGGTGAGATAATATACAACGTCGCAAGCTGGAGTGATGAACGATCGGAAGTGCCAACAAGTATTGTATTTCGTGGACAAGCGTTGGGGTATCTCGAAGGGGATAGGTTTCGCGGATTGTTTTCTTCAGAGTATATTAGCCGTGTTCTTATTCCTGGTATGGATTTGCAATTATCGTATCGGTTTGATGGTGATTTCAATATCAAATTACGGATTTAGTTCTCTGATATCCGTGTGAGATGTATTTGTGTTTCTGACGTGGCGTTAATCTCAAATTCTTTATGGCGCGAGCGTAGCACTGGCCGCGCCCGATAGAGCGGATTTGCAAAGCAATTCCGCTGACCCGACGGGAGGGCGCTTTGCACCCTCCCTGGGTCGAACGAGGCCCTTGTGGTGTGCTGGGTGGTAATTTTGGATATTAATGCGACGGAATGAACGCTAGTCTTCGTTTAACAAGTATATTCACTCCAGCCGAAAGCCAGAGCCATGCCAAACCCTACCGGATATTCCAGAATTCAGATCGCGCTGCATTGGCTGATCGCCCTGCTTATTCTTACCCAATTTTTCTCGGGCGAGATCATTCATGAATTTAGCCATGCGCTGCGAGACGGCACCGCTGGCCTAACCCCGCTTGGCGTGCGGGCGCATGTGATTGCGGGGATCGCGATTTTGGTGCTGGCGCTCTGGCGGATTGCCGTGCGGCTGAAACGCGGTGCGCCAGCGGCGTCTGAGGGTGGTAATAAAAAACAGGAACTACTGGCCAAAATCGTGCATCTGGCGCTGTACGGCGTGATGATCTTGGCACCCCTGTCGGGTTTGGCCGCATGGTTTGGCGGGATTGGCATCGCTGGTTTCGTGCATGAGTTGATGAAACCCCTCCTGATTATTTCGCTGGCGCTGCATGTCATAGGCACGCTTTACCACCAGTATTACCTGAAGGACGGGCTGCTTAAACGGATGATGAAATCTGGCTAACGTCTGCGTTTCACCCGCCGCGTTGGATCGGCGGCCATCGGGTCCTCGGGCCATGGGTGTCTGGGGTAGCGGCCGCGCATGTCTTTGCGGACATCCGAATAAGAGCTGTTCCAGAACCCGATTAAATCCGCTGTCGTTTGTACGGGGCGCTGGGCAGGGGACAGTAATTCGATCAGTAACGGGATGTGGTCGGGGCCAACCGTCGGGTGCTTGGTGGTGCCAAACATTTCTTGCAAACGGACGGCCACAGACGGGGTGTCACCAGAATAATCCACTGCCAAGCGCGTGCCCGTTGGTGCGGTGATTGCGGCAGGTGCCAGATGGTTCAGGCGTTCCATTGCGGGGTAATCCAGCAGGGATTGCAACGGGGCCAGCAGCTCGATTTTCTTAAGGTCGCCAGCGCTGCGACATTTGCCAAGGAACGGTTGCAGCCAGCCCTCAAGGTTCTCGATTAACCACCTATCCGAAAGGTCCGGCATATCCGCGCCGCGCGCATGCAACCATTCCACGCGGGACCGCAGAAAACGCGCGGCTTTGCTCCAGTTTAGCGATTGCAGGCCAAGGTCGCGGATGCCGATTAGCATGGCTTCCCCAATCGCTTCGGGCGGGGCGTTTTTCCAAGTTTGATCGCCAAGCACCAGCGCGTCGAGCATTGTGCGTTTACGCGCGACAACGGTTCGCGTGCGCGCGTTCCATTCGCAAATTTCGATATCCACGGTCTCGTGCAATATGCGGATTTCGGGTTCAGTGATGGCAATCCCTTGGCGCAATTTCGCCTCGCGCGCGTCGCCGTCTAGGTCGGTGGCGACGATCATGCGCGCAACTGCTAGGGGGTCGTCGGGGGCGATAATGGCACCCTTGCCACCCGATAGCAGATACCGCGGCTCATCGCCTTTACGGCGCAGGCCGATGCGATCTGGAAAGGCCAGCGAGAGCAGTTGCGCGGTGCTGTAGTTTTCGGTTTTGGGGACAAGTTTGGTTAGGCGTTTAGCCTCGATGCGGATTTGATTGATCGCGCCGTGATCAACCCTGAACGGGCGGTTGCGTTCAAAGTTTTTCGGGTTGGCAATGGCCTCTAGGCGCAGATTAATGTCGGAGGGGCCGCGAACAGGATCGCGGTTCTCCAATAGCGCGGTGAGGGTCGCGGCTGAGCTGCCGCCGATCATAAGCATGTGGCCGAGGCGAGGATGCACGGGCAGTTTGGCTAGGGCCTTGCCGTGGTCGGTAATCCGGTTGTTTTTATCGAGGGCTTTGAGGGCGCGCAGCAGCGATTGTGCCTCGGAAAACGCTTTGGCGGGGGGCTGGGTCAGGAACGCCATATCCGACGGATCTGTGGTGCCCCATTGTGCCAGTTCCAGAACCAGCGCCGTCAGGTCGGTGCTTTCAATTTCGGCGGGTGGAAACGGGGCTAAGCCGCCTTCCTCGCCCTTGGTCCACATGCGGTAACAAGTGCCCGATTGCACGCGACCTGCGCGGCCACGACGCTGGGTTGCTTCGGCTTTGGTGACGCGTTCGGTTATCAGGCGCGACATGCCGGAACCGGGGTCAAAACGGGCGCGGCGTGCGCGGCCTGTGTCGACGACGGTTGTGATATCGGGAATGGTTAGGGAGGTTTCGGCGATGGCGGTCGCTAGGACGATTTTACGGGTTTTGCTGGGGGCCAAGGCGCGGCGTTGGTCCTTGAAGGGCATGGCGCCATATAGCGGGGTTATTTCGCAATCCGGCAGGTTTAGTGCCGATTGAACATGGTGGATTTCGCCAGCGCCGGGTAGGAAGACGAGGATGCCGCCATCGGTTTCCTTGGCCGCTTTTTCGATCAGTTGGACGGCGATGGTTTCGAAGCGTGGGCCGCGCTGGTTGGGCTTTTGCCATGGTTGGTCGAGCCAGATTGTTTCGACTGGATAGGACTGCCCCTCGGACGTGATTATCGGCGCGTCGATCAAGGCGGCGACGGGGGCGGCGTCCAAGGTGGCGGACATGACGATCAGGTTTAGATCGGGGCGCAGCGCCGCGCGAATTTCGAGGGTGAGGGCGAGGCCAAGGTCGGCGTGCAAGGAACGTTCGTGGAATTCGTCGAAGATGACGCAGCCGATGCCGGATAGTTCTGGGTCGGACTGGATCATGCGAGTTAAGATGCCCTCGGTGACGATCTCGATCCGCGAGCCGGGTTTGGATTCGCCTTTGATGCGGTAGCCGACGGTCTGGCCAGTGACCTCGCCGATATTTTCCGCGAGGCGTTCCGCAGCCGCGCGGGCAGCAACGCGGCGGGGTTCCAGCATCAGGATTTTTTGATCGGTGAGGTTCTGTTCCAGCAAATAGAGCGGCACACGCGTGGTTTTTCCGGCCCCGGGCGGGGCTTGCAGAACCGCCTGACCTTTATCGCGAAGGGCGGCGATCAAGTCGGGGAGGATGTGTTCTACGGGGAGGGTCATGCCTATAGTGTTTCTTCCAACTTGCGATGTTCGAATACCACTCAAATAAAGTGTAAGCTAAATAAAAGCGTGATATATTAACTGTATTGGTCTTTAAAGAGGTTGGAAATGCCAAAAAAACCTAAACAATCTATTTCGTCAAATGTTGAGGCTTTTCTAGAGCATGTTTTTACTTTTCTCGATTTGGAAGAGGGAGCTGTTCGTTGCTATAGGGGGCAAGCTAATGACAACTGGGATCCTGTCCCTTCGGTTTTACGTGACGGGCTAAAACCTAACGCAGAAAGTGGTGTTATCAGCGAATTAACGACAGAGACACCTGAAGAGTTCGATCATGATACAAGCATGTTTCGTAAGCTTGTCCGCGCTCAGCATTTTGGATTGCCTACGAGATTGCTAGATGTTTCACTAAACCCTCTCTTGGCACTATTCTTTGCGTGCCATAGTGAAGCCGAAAAGGAAAACGATGGCATAGTCAAGGTTTTCGATTTTTCGCCAAATCGAATTAAATTCGGCGATAGTGATGTGATAAGCTTAATTTGTAATCTTTCACGGCTTTCTGATAGGGAACGATCGACTCTAGAAAAAGAAAGTGACTTCACCGACGAGAGCCTTGAGAAAAGAAAACCGTATTTCAGAGAATTGCCTGAGATGAAACGATTGACTCAATTTGTACGAATTGAGAAACCGTATTTTTTGGATATTGTAAATCCTCGCGATTTAAGAAGGTATTTCTTCGTATACCCATATAAAACTAATAAACGCGTGATTGCACAATCAGGTGCATTTATTTCAGGCGGGCTACTTGAATTTGCCGCTCCTGCGAGGTCAAAAGGATTGGATATTCATAATATCATAATTCCGGCAGCTTCGAAGCGTAATATATTGAAGGAGCTAGATATTCTTAATGTCAACTCTCGAACTTTGTTTCCAGATATTCAATCGATATCGACTTATATTAAGAATAAATGGAAAGAGTAAATTTGAGAACTATTCCTCATATTTTACTCCATCCCCCGCCAACATCTCCAAAATATTCTCCGGTATTTTTAGGCCGTCTGCTACCTGTGCGTCTAGCTCTGTCTCTAGGGTGGTGACGTGGGTTAGGGCCTCGATTACGCGGTCGATTTGGGGATAGGGGACCACGACTACGCCGTCGCGGTCGGCTATTATCATGTCTCCGGTTTCGACTTGTTGGCCGCTAATCTGGATTGGATAGCCGATGCTGCCTGGGCCTTTGGCAAAGGGGGATGCAGGCGTCAGGCCGGTGCACCATGTGGGCAGGCCGACGGCGACCACGCCTGCGTAATCGCGCATTGGGCCGTCGGTGATGAACCCTGCGGCACCGTTATTTTTCATCATACCCGTGACACGGTCGCCAGCGGCGGCGCAGCCCTGATAGCCGGCGAAGGCAGATACAACCATGTCGCCTTGGCTGATGGAGTTGAGCGAGGCCAGCAGTGCGAGGATGTCACCGGGGGTGTTATCAACTGTCAGTGCCGGACCTGCGGCGATACATTTCAAATCGCGCCCATCACCAATGGGACAGATATCGGCGGACATTGCGCCTTTGCCGAACATGGCATCGACGACAAACCCTGTAGGGACGTTCTGGAAGGCGGCGATCTGCGCGTCGCTTGGACGGCGCAGGGATTTCTTGATGGTGAGGGTTGCTGGTTCTTCGATCATAATATTCTCCTGTTAAGTAGAATGATGCGCGAATTTTGGCTGCGGGGCAACGGGATATTATGAGGCTAGAAGCTACTCTCAATTATTTCGGATATCCAAACAGGAAGCCGCCTAAGAACAAATGGGTCATGCCAAGACACATGTCTAGTAGTGTTACGAAAAGCTGTTTTCGCGATCATGGGCTCTGCAAGGTTTTTTGCGCTAATTTTTATGCTTACATCGCCCTCTTGTTGTTCGCGGCCAAATAGGTAGAAGCAATTAGAGTACTCTTCTTTCGCGCGAAATTCTTCGCATACAAGAGACGCCATCTTTTCGCCAATCTTTGGGCGATCTTGCCAATAAAAACCGGTGGGATCGCGACGGCTTTGGCCCAAAATGTCATTGGCACCAAGAAGTGGCGCAAGGTATGGCTGGTTACTTGGTATAGACGGGGCCTCCACACGCGTCAAAGCGCCACCCCACGGTTCCATTTCAGAACGCGAAACAAACAAGACCTGAGGAGTAGCGCACCTAATTTCAACTCGGGTGTTGGTTGCGGTAATCGCGCCACAATTTTTTAATTGGTATCGAATTTCCCCAAATGTAAGTGCTTTTGAAATCAAGTCATGTAAATTGGCGAACTGTCTTTCGTATTGATGGATAAAACTCCTATACTCGTTGTAATAGTCAGCAACCTGATTACTACTTATTCCATGAAGTGAGGTTAAAATCGGGAAAAAGTCGTTTGTCGTTGGGGTAATATGTCTTTGAGGATGCTGATGCTTTACAATTTCGAGTAACTTAGCCTGTATTTCATCGCTCAATGGTTCGAGAATGGGAGCAATTAAATTCACCAGCCCATCAGAATTTTGATCGCTGAACATCACCTCAATTGATGGATATGTTGCCCTTACCGCTTTTAATTCCTGTTGAAGCCGTTCCATTTTTTCATCTTTTGGGGCGGGCAAGGCCCATTCGTCCGGCGCGCGAAATGCATCCATTTGCATTGAGCGTGCACGTATCAACGGTCCCGTATCAAAGCTGACTATGGTTGGGCTCAAATTGGTACTGTCAATCAATGCTGCCGCAATCAGGTGATCGTCCTGCCGCGATGAATCCAGTTGCGGATATGTCGCCCAGTCAACCGGGTGTCCGTCGGCTATGACCAAGTTTATATTTATGGGGCTAGTCCGAAGCGTTAGACACATTCCTTCATTCGAAGATGCTCGCTCAATAAGATTCAATGCTGCCCTGCTGCGATCCCTAAGTCTTTTTCGAGAGGAAACTTTGTGTTTATCTAGTTCGGAGATGACGACTGGTGCCACATATATATTTAAGGAGGTTGCATCAGGGTATATCTCTCTCCACGGAAGGTCTTTGATATCCCTAAGGTGGATGAAACAATTAGTGTCAATAAAGATGTTTTTGATCATGAGAATATCTAACCACTTTTCACACCAAAACGATAGCAACAATAGGCGTTTAGGCATTTTGTTAGATTTTTGTTAAACGGTCGCCTAGGGTGACGATGCCGTCCTCGACCACCTCGCATAATATGCCGCGCAGGCGGTATGTTACATGGGCGGGGACGGTGATGAAATCTTTGGCTGGGGTGCCGTAGCGTGTTTTCCATTTCACGCAGGCATCGTTGAAAACGTCGCTGACACGGATCAGGGCGCTACCAGCCTGAAGCAGTTGACCAACGGGCATGTTTTCATGCGAAAAATCCATATCGGCAATCATGGTGTCACCCGGATGCGGGGTGTTTGCGCGGTCACGCCAAACGGCATCCATCACGCGTTTCCCAAGGATGGATACCTGAATACGCGGGTCAGGGCTGCCATCGGGCAGCTTGATCCAAGGCGCGCGGTTCCAACGCTCGCCAGGGATGCCATTTTTGCGCGTAAGCGTGATCCGTTCCACAAAATCCCGTTGGCCATAATCAGGGCGCAGGCATAGGTCGAGGATGGGTGCGTTGTCTTTAGGCGCATCCAGAAAAAGCGGTAAGGCAGCGTATAATTCAGTTTCGGTGATGTTATCCATAAGGGGCGGTATTGCAAGTTTGTGTTAGGAGGGCAACTGGGTACTGGTGTTTGACGGCCAACGCCGCCCCGAATGGAGGTTTCCGGAAATAGTGTCAGCTACTTTTGCAATCGACGCCCGCGCTGGTTTTAAGAACTGAACATTACATCCGTGCGCAGGACAAATTTTTGGCCACTCAAGATCGGGTCACCCCTATGCGATAGCGGATGATGGAAGAACAAAGCTTTGCCGACGGACGGTTTGATAGTGAAATCCGCAAAGTCATAGGGTGAAAAAACGTCGGCGAAAGACGTCCCTCCGCCTTCAAATTCAGCGTTCAGGTAGATCATCATCGTGAATTTGCTGATCAGGGCTTCGTTCTTTTGGAATTCGCCATCTTGATGCCAGTCGAAAAACTGACCCGGGCCGTAACGGTATATTCGGAACCGTTCGTTCAGGCATACAGCCTTTTGACCATCGAACTGGTCTGGAAAATATACCTTCACTTTTTGCCAAAGTTCGTTCGCAAAATGGGCGTCATCAAATATAACGCGATCATTGTTTCGGATGTCGGGTATGACCTTGGTACCCTGTTCGGATGTTATTGTTGCCGCATGAAAACCCAGCTCAAGTGCGTGTTGAATTCTGCGTTGACAGAACTTGGTGCTCACAAAGTTGGGGGCTTCGATTACTCGGTGCTTAAGCACCATTGGGATAGACATTTCTCATCTCCAGTGTCTTTTGTTGAATAGGCGTGTGTGTCGGATCGCTGAACGATCAACGATGACAGCCTTTCAAGAACACAGAATGGCAGGGCCATAATAATGAGTAAACGCAGTTTTCCATACATGACTTTTTGCATGGAAAGTCGGGTTTTTCAAGAGAGTCGACCACTCAATCTGCTAAATCAACTTAGGTTCATAGTAAACCGACCCCAATTGGACCATCAGCCAAGGCAATGGTTTAGTGATGTGGGCGGTTTGCGAACAATTACCGTCGCCGTGCCGTCAATGTCCCGATATTGGTGTTGGCAGCAAAGCGGCTGATATGCATCAGGCCGTCGTCGCCGGGCTCAAACGTTACCGAAGACAGCGCCACGCCCGAGGATTTTCCGCCGTAGGTTACAGCGCATTCCACCCGTCCATCGCTGAAACTGCGGGGGTTGGTGTAGGTGACCTCAAGATGCTTGCGCCCGTCGAACAATATATAACTGCCGCCGCAAATATGGTCCATGCTGACGGGGCGGACCAGCAGATAGATCAGGGTCATCGGGTCGATGGTATTGGTCTCGCTGGTGGCGCTGTCAGGGATACGTTTCCTTGGGTCAAAGACAACACGCGATACGCGGTTGCCCTCATACCGGATGTTGGAGATTTGGGTGTCGTTGCCCTCAACCGAAACGGAATTGTAGCGGTGCGGGCTGAAATTCCAGTGATCGGTGTTTCTGCCACGCGCGCGGCTTTCGTAACTGACATCGTATAGCGCGCCCACAATTCCGGTGGATTTCAGGGCGCCGGATACATCGTAGCGACCTTCATTCACATCCGCTTGCACTCGCATTTCGCCAATTTTGGCCATGCCGAGGCTGATATCGAACATATAATCGAAGGTTTCGGCGTTTGATGGAAAGACTGAAATTGTGGTTATCGTCAATGCTGCTGCGGCCGTTTTAATGAATTTTAGTACCATTTGCTCTACCTCTGTTTGGGCTTTCTGTTGATCTATACATATGGCAGTGTTGCATTGTATCAAAGTCGCGAAAGCGTGAATGGGCGGGATATTGCTTGATGGATGATTTGGCTGGGCGGGTGATGGCGGGGGATCGGCGGGCGTTGGCACGCGCGATTACGCTGGTTGAATCGACACGCATCGACCACCGCGAACAGGCGCGAACAATGCTGGCGGGATTGTCTGGCAAGCAGGCTTTGCGGATTGGATTATCGGGGACGCCGGGTGTCGGAAAATCAACCTTTGTCGAGGCGTTCGGGATGATGCTAATCGAGCAGGGCCTGAGCGTCGCTGTTTTGGCCGTTGATCCTTCCTCGGCCATTTCTGGCGGGTCGATCTTGGGCGATAAAACCCGCATGGAACGCCTTAGCCGCGAGACAAACGCGTTCATTC
>CAZYMT010000115.1:0-10414 GCA_964649035.1 uncultured Rhodobacterales bacterium | reverse complement strand
TAAATTCGCCTATTTGGAAAAAATCAAACTATGCTCAATAACTTGACGATACCCGGCATTGATCGGCGCATCCAAGCCACAACAGGTCATTGACTGCGTTGGTGCGGTTGATAATCTGGACTTCAGCGCGGCTGAATTGGCTGAAATCGACACATATGCTAACGAAGAAGATATCAACCTTTGGGCAAAATCTTCTGACACGTAAAAGGGAAATACAATGATCGTCAATCCGGTTCTACAAGGCTTTAACGCTGACCCGTCCATCATACGGGTTGGCGAGGACTATTACATCGCCGTCTCCACGTTCGAGTGGTATCCCGGTGTGCAAATCCACCATTCCAAGGACCTTGTGAACTGGGAAATGATCACGCGTCCCTTACGTCGAGAAAGCCAATTGGACATGCGCGGCGACCCGGATAGCTGCGGCATCTGGGCCCCGTGCCTGTCCTATTCCGACGGTAAATTCTGGTTGGTTTACACGGACGTCAAACGCTATGATGGCAACTTCAAAGACGCTCATAACTATATTGTAACTTGCGATACTATTGATGGCGACTGGTCCGATCCGGTCTATGTGAATTCCTCGGGCTTCGATCCGACCTTGTTCCATGATGAGGACGGCAAGAAATGGTTCGCCAACATGCAATGGCGCTATTCGACCAATGCTATTGGTGGCGCGCCAACGAATCCGGCTTTTGACGGTATCCTCTTACAGGAATATGACGCGGATAGCGGCAAACTGGTTGGTCCGATCACCAATATCTATGAGGGCACAGATCGCGGTCTGGTTGAAGGCCCGCATATCTTCCGGAAAAACGGTTACTATTACCTGACAACCGCCGAAGGTGGCACATCATACGATCATGCCGTGACTATGGCGCGGTCGCGCAATATCGAAGGTCCGTATGAAACCCACCCCAATAAACACCTGATGACATCCAAAGATGCGCCCGACGCGTTGGTGCAAAAAGCGGGTCACGGTCAGTATGTCGAAACGCCCGAAGGTGACGCGTATCACACGCATCTGATGGGCCGCCCGCTGCCAGGAAACCCGGGGCGGTTTTGTACGCTTGGTCGTGAAACGGGTATTCAGAAATGCGTCTGGAAAGACGATGATTGGCTGTATCTTGAAAACGGTACAATGGTGCCGGACGAAAATGTGCCGTCCCCTGATCCATCCATTATGCCGATCAAACGCGGACCGGTTTCGCGGACGTTTGATGTGGATAAACTGCCAATTGAATTCCAATGGCTGCGGACGCCTGAAACCGACCGAATTTTTCGTTTCACCGGCAGCTCGCTGAACCTGATTGGTCGCGAAAGCTATGGCAGTTGGTTTGAGCAATCGCTGGTCGCCCGTCGCCAACAGGATTACGCTTTCCGCGCCGAAACCAAAATGACGTTCGATCCAGAAACTTACCAGCAAGTCGCGGGGCTGACTCACTACTATAACCGTTTCAAATTCCATGCGCTGGTGATGACGCTTGATCCGCAATTGGGTCGGGTATTGGTTATCCATAACTGCGTTGGCGATTACCCTGACGGTCAGCTTACCTTCCCGATCGGTGGCGGTGTTAAGATCGACACCGATACCGTAGAATTGGCTGCCGAAGTGGATCATGAAAAGCTACAGTTTTTCTATAAAACTGATGGCGACTGGACCGCAATTGGTCCGGTTCTTGATGCGAGCGTGGTCTCGGATGAGGGCGGACGCGGCGGACATGGCTCGTTTACCGGCGCATTTGTTGGTATGTTGTCGTTTGACATGACAGGGCGCGCCAAAGAATCCGAATTCGAATATTTCAACTACATTCCAAAATAGAGAGGGCAAAAACATGGCCGGACTAATCAAAGGACCAGCACTTTTCCTAGCGCAATTCGCAGGCGATGATGCACCGTTCAACAGCTTGGAAAACATCACCAAATGGGCTGCGGGCCTTGGCTATAAAGGCGTGCAAATCCCGACATTCGATCCACGGATGTTTGATCTGGATAAAGCCGCTGAAAGCGATACGTATTGCGACGAAATCAAAGGCATTTGTGCTGACGCGGGCGTTGAGATCACCGAGCTTTCGACCCATCTTCAGGGTCAATTGGTTGCTGTGAACCCTGCTTATGACACGGCGTTTGATGCGTTTGCACCGGAATCCGTACATGGCAATCCGAAAGCGCGCCAAGAATGGGCCGTCGACCAAATGTTGAAGGGTGCTAAAGCCAGCAAGCGTTTGGGTCTTGATGTGTCAGTTTCCTTCACCGGATCGCTGATCTTCCCGTTCCTTTATCCTTGGCCACAGCGCCCACAAGGTTTGGTTGAAGAAGCTTTTGCCGAACTCGGTCGTCGCTGGACACCAATCTTGAACGCATATGAAGACGCAGGCTGCGATATCGCTTATGAAATCCATCCGGGTGAAGACGTATTTGATGGTCACACGTTCGAAATGTTCGTCGATGCCGTGGGCGGCCATAACCGCGCCATGATCAACTATGATCCGTCGCATTTTGTGCTGCAACAGCTTGATTACCTAGCCTTTATCGACATCTATCATGACCGTATCAGCGCCTATCACGTCAAAGATGCCGAGTTTAATCCAACTGGTCGCCAAGGCGTTTATTCCGGCTATGCTGGCTGGACAGATCGCGCTGGCCGTTTCCGTTCGCTCGGTGACGGGCAGGTGGATTTCAAAGGTATCTTCTCCAAACTCGCGCAATATGGCTATGAAAGTTGGGCGGTTCTGGAATGGGAATGTTGCCTGAAATCGCCGGAACAAGGTGCTGCCGAAGGTGCGCCGTTCATCACCGATCACATCATCGAAGTCACCGACAAAGCCTTTGACGATTTCGCGGGTGGTGACACCGATATGGCGACGTTGCACAAAATGATGGGCCTCGACAAATGAGCGACGTAACCCCGATCCGCCTCGGCATGGTTGGCGGCGGACAAGGCGCTTTCATCGGCGGCGTTCACCGCATTGCCGCGCGTATCGACGGGCAGTTTAATCTGGTGGCCGGGGCGCTGGCCTCCACCCCCGAAAAAGCTGCGGCGTCGGCCAAGGAAATTGGCCTTGAGCGTTCCTATGGTTCCTATCAGGAAATGGCGACAGCCGAGGCCGCCCGTGAAGACGGGATTGAGGCCGTGGCCATCGTCACCCCGAACCACGTGCATTATCCAGCCGCCAAAGCGTTTCTTGAGGCAGGCATTCATGTGATTTGTGACAAGCCGCTGACCTCGACATTGGAAGATGCGCTGGCGTTGGAAGAGGTGGCGAACAAAGCCAATGCTCTGTTCATCCTGACCCATAACTACACCGGCTATCCGATGATCCGCCAAGCCAAATCCATGATTGCCAATGGCGAACTGGGTGATATCCGGCTGGTGCAAACGGAATACCCGCAAGACTGGTTGACCGAGGCTGCCGAGCAGGATCCGAACAATAAACAAGCCGATTGGCGCACCGATCCCAAGCGTTCCGGTTTAGGTGGCTGCGTTGGCGATATCGGCACACATGCCTATAATTTGGCGCGGTTTGTGACGGGGCTAAAGCTCGACTCGCTCGCTGGTGATCTGGACGCATTTGTTGAGGGTCGTCGTGTTGATGACAACGTCAATGTGCTGTTGCGTTTTGAAGGCGGAGCCAAGGGTATGCTTTGGGCGTCGCAAGTTGCGGTTGGCAATGAAAACGGTTTGGCGCTGCGGGTTTATGGTTCCAAAGGTGGTTTGGAATGGGTGCAAGCTGACCCGAATTACCTGTGGTATACCCCATTTGGCGAACCAAAACGCCTGCTAACCCGTGGTGGTGCTGGCGCGAATGACGCGGCCAACGCCGTGACCCGTATTCCGGGCGGTCACCCCGAAGGCTATCTTGAGGGTTTTGCGACCCTTTATATGGAATCCGCCAACGCTATTCGCGCCTTCCGCAATGGTGGTGACGTGGCGGCAGCGATGGTCAATCTGCCAAATATGGCCGACGGGGTTGAGGGCGTGAAATTCATCGACGCTTGTATCCGGTCAAGCAATGACAACGCGGCTTGGGTGAAACTGGCTTAAAACGCGGCTTCGGTCGCGCTTAGCAATCCGGCATCAACCAGATGGTCGGCAAATAAATCGGGTGTGGTGAACAAATGCGTTTGCCACGCCTTTTCCTTGGCGGCCTCGATGTTTTCATCCCGATCATCGGCAAATAGAATTTGTGCGCCGGACAACCCAGTGTCTTCCTCAACCATTTCATAAATCCGTGCGGCAGGTTTGGTAACGCGCATATGCCCAGAGATAAATTTTCTGTCGAATTCCGACAGGATAGGATAGAGGGTTTCGGCGTAAGCGAAGGTCTCAATCCCAAAATTGCTTAGCGCGTAAACAGGAATGTCTTTAGCGCGAAGTTGGCGCAAAAGATGCCAAGAATGCGGGATTGCCGGCGTTGCCATTTCAGCCCAGCGATCATGCCAAAGCCGGATCATGTCGGCGTGTTTCGGGTGTTTTTCTGCGTGGGCATAAACCGTGTCGCGCCAATGGTCCCCGTGATCAATCCCATCATTCATTTTGTGCAAATCGGTTTCGGCGAAAAACTTGCGGCGTTCGTCTTTGCTCATCAACTGATCATACAGATTTTCCGGATGCCACTTAACCAGCACGTTGCCAATGTCAAAAATGACGACTTCAGGTTTCATCATGCCCTCCTACCTTATTGTGAATGCGCCGAATGCTAAGATATACCAATAATAGTACAGGAATCGTGACGATAGCCGACAGCGTTGATTTTGAGTACCCCGACAGCTTTTCCACTGGCCCCAATAAATATCCAACTAGGCTAACTGCGTAATAACTGATTGCGACAACGGATAATCCCTCGACGGTTTTTTGCAGGCGCAATTGTAATGCTGCCCGTTTGTCCATTTGCCTAAGCAACTTTGAGTTCTGCATTCCAATTTCGACGTCAACACGGGTTCGCAAAAGGTCAGCGGCGCGTTGTGCTCTTGCCGAAAGGTTCGCCAGCCTTTCTTCGGCGGATCGGCACGTCCGCATCGCTGGATCGTAGCGCCGCATCATGAATTCGCCGAACAATTGTCGTCCACGAATGCGCGTTTCGCGCAGCACCTGAATCCGATGGTTAACGATGGCCTCATATGCGCCGACGGCACTGAAACGATAGGAGGTGGATGAGGAAAGCAATTCTATTTCTGCTGACATGTTCAACAATCGGTCCAGTGTTTCGCCGTCATTTCCGACTTGTGCAGCCATGTCCTGAACCAATGCATTATGCTGTGCATCTAGCGTCAAAACGCGCGCCGCTACGTCGCGTGCGACGGGAAGTGTCAGCATTGATGCTGCCTGATATGTTGCGATTTCCAGCACCCGCTGGACAATTCTGCCAAGCCGTTGTTGTCCGATTTCGGGGCGGGTCAGGACAGCAAATCTGGTATGCCCATTTTCGTCAATCCGGAAATCGCCGGCGATGGTTGCCTCGCCGTCTACAACGTCCGAAACGGCTAGACTTTCGGCAACAAACCAGTCTGGCATCTGGATGTTGATAGCTTCATCGCGAGCCTTTTCATTTTTGACCGACTCGATCCAGACAATCGCCGAAATCAGGACTTCGCCTGGTGCTTCGGCCAACCAGTCTGCAGGAAAGGCATCAAACAGGTCGCGCTGAAAGGGCTTCTCGGCGGTCTCTTCGGAAAATATCGTGTAGGTTACAAATTCCGAATGCATTTCCCATTTCAGGGTATTGCGACCAATTTGACCGGAAAAATGCGCGGCGTCCGGTGCGGGATGTGCGGTCCCAAAACGATCAAGAATTGCACGTAGATGCTTACGTTCTGCCGTGCTGTCCGTGAAATCACCGGTCTTTTTTAACGCCAAATGAAACGCATGTGAGGATGTCTTTAAGCGTGGGAAAGGGCGGGCGTGAAGCTCGTTATTTAGCGCATAACGCTCGGGTAACGCGTCGATTTTTTGCATTAGGTTCGTCCGAATAGCCGTTCAATATCCGTCATCTTTAGCTCAACATATGTCGGGCGGCCATGGTTACATTGGCCAGAATGCGGGGTTGCTTCCATTTCACGCAGTAGCGCGTTCATTTCTGGTCCTGTCATTCGGCGACCCGTGCGGACAGATCCGTGGCAGGCGACGCGAGACAGAATTGCCTCGATCCGGTCTTTGACGGTTTGGGTTTCGCCAAGGTCGGCCAGCTCGTCGGCGATGTCGTGGATCATGGCGGCGGCGTTGACTTCACCCAGGATTGCCGGGGTTTCGCGGACACATATGGCGTTACCGCCAAAGGCCTCGATCGTTAAGCCTAGCTCAGTTAAGGCTGGTGCCGCCGTTAGTAGGCGGGTGATATCGTCGGCGGACATCTCGATGATTTCGGGAATTAGCAGAACCTGCGCGGCCACGGTTTTTTCGGCCATTTGGTTTTTGAGTTTCTCGTAGACCAACCGTTCATGAGCTGCGTGGGCATCAACCAAGATCATACCATCAACGGTTTGGGCAACTATATAGTTTTCATGTAACTGCGCGCGCGCGGCGCCAAGGGGAAGCGCCTCGTCTGGCGCGAATGCACCTTCCTCGGCGCTTGGCACGGGTTCCACCCGCGCCGCCATTGGCATTTCCGCAAATCCGCCTTGTTGAGGGGCGGGTTGCTGGAAGGTATAGGCGTTTCTGAGCGCTGACTGTGAGGCGTAATCCATCTGATAGATTGGCGCGCCGGTATGGGGTTGAAACGCGCCTAATGTCGCGTTGGAAACCGTGGTCGAAGCACGGTGTCCGGCCGCTGCCAACGCGTGTTTCAGGGCCGATACGATCAGCCCGCGTGCGAGACCGGGTTCACGAAAACGAACCTCGGCCTTTGCCGGGTGAACGTTGACGTCGACACGTTCGGGATCGACTGTCAGGAATAGGGCGGCGGCGGGGTGGCGGTCGCGCGACAGGAAGTCGGAATAGGCGGCCCGCAATGCGCCAGTTAGCAGTTTATCGCGCACAGGGCGGCCATTCACGAACAGGAATTGCGCCACCGCCGCGCCGCGCGAATATGTTGGCAGGGCGGCGTATCCGGTCAGGCGGATGCCTTCGCGTTCAGCGTCGATCCGCAGGGCGTTTTCGGTGAATTCAGCCCCGAGGATTGTTCGCAATCGCCCGTGCAGTGCATCGAACATATCGCCGCTTTCGGGGTCTGCGCGGAATTTGATGCGGCCTTCGCCGCCGCCGCTAATGTCGCGCAGGGTAAACCCGACAAGCGGTTCGGCCATGGCGAGGCGTTTGATAACGTCGGTGATCGCTTGAGATTCAGCACGGTCGGTGCGCATGAATTTCAGGCGGGCAGGGGTGGTGTGGAACAGGTCGGCTAGTTCAACGACGGTTCCGGCGTTTAGGGCGGCAGGTTCGGGCGCGGATATTTTGCCATCATTGACGATGATACGGGTCGCGGGCTCGCCCTGAAAACGCGAGGTTATGGTCAAGCGGCCGACGGCGCCGAGCGAGGGTAATGCCTCACCGCGAAAGCCAAATGTGTGGATGTTCAACAGATCAGAGCCGTCGATTTTTGACGTCGCGTGGCGCGCCAAGGCTAGGGGCAGTTCGGCGGCAGGAATGCCGTGGCCGTCATCGGTCACACGGATCAGGGTTTTGCCGCCATCAGCAAAGGCAATGTCGATACGGCTGGCCCCCGCATCCAAAGCATTTTCCACCAGTTCTTTGACTGCGGATGCCGGACGCTCCACAACCTCGCCCGCTGCAATGCGATTGGCGGCGGCATCGTCCAATTGCCGTATTGGGCGGCGTTCGGGGGCTATATTGTGGTTTGGTGCGTTCATGCCACAACTTGTAGCATGAACAAGGGCGATTCTGCTATGTGTTAATCTGCTGGTAATCCGGTGGGTTGGCCGACGATTATCACTTGCAGGCTTTCGGGTTTTAGCAGGCGGGCGGCAACGCGGTTGATGTCGTCAACCGTGATAGCGTTCACTTGGTCGTTGCGGGTGTTGATATAATCAATCGGGAGATTGCCAAATTGCAGGCCCGCCAACGCCGACGCAATCGCGCCATTACTGTCAAAGCGCAGCGGATACGATCCGGTCAGATATTTCTGCGCGGCGTTCAGTTCCTCGACCGTGACGCCGTCGCTTGCCATCTTGGTCCATTCACCGCGAATAACCTCAACCGCTTCGGCGATCTTGTCATTCTCGGCAGAAACTGAGGCCATGTGTAACGCCGCATTTTGGAACGGCACCAGAAAGCTGGAGACGCCATAAGTAAGCCCGCGTTTTTCGCGCACTTCTTGGTTTAGGCGCGAAATGAAACCGGAGCCCAGAATATGGTTCATCACATAGGCGGCGATATAGTCGGGGTCGGTGCGCAGGATGCTGGTATGGGCCATGATCGCGGTCGATTGTGGCGACGGGAAATCGATCACGGTGGTGCCTGCGGCGGCGATCGTGTCGGTCATGGCGGGCAGTTCAGGGCCATTTTCAGCCAGTGCACCAAGCAGCGCATCGAGCAATGGGCCGAGCTCTTCGGGGGTGATATCGCCAACGATGCCAACCGAAACCCGTGATTTCACCAAGGCCGCGGCGTGGGCGTTCCGCATGTCTTGTTGCGTCAGCGCCGCGAGGGTTTCCGGCGTGCCTTCCAGCGTGCGTGCGTAAGCGTGGCCCGCGAAGGCGTCGGCAAACAGGCGGTCGCCGCTGATTGATCGGGGGTTGGTGGTGTCGGAACGCAGGATGGATTCGACTTGGCCTTTTACGCGAGCAAAAGCGATGTCGTCGAAGTTGGGTTCGTTGATGGCAAGGCCAAGCAATTCCATTGACGCGTCCAAATTTTCGCGCAATACGGTTGCGCCGATGCTGACGGAATCACGGCCTGCGTTAAAACTGAAACGAACGGCGAGGGTTTCGGCCGCCTCCTGAAATTGCGTGGCGTCCATGTCGCCAGCGCCTTCTTCAAGCAGTCCCATCATCAGGTTGGTGGCACCTTGTTTTTCAGCAGTGTCAATGCTGCCACCGCCGCGAAACAATATGTCGATGGAGACGATAGGGATCGAGTGTTCTTCGACGAACCATGCTGTGATACCGCCTTCCGAGGTGATTTCCTCTATGTCGATGGCTTGAGCCGGGAGGGCGAATAGGGTGGCGATTAACGCGAAAACACGGGTCATTCTGAGATCTCCTTCATCAACCAGCCGGTGACGGATTTATCTATATCGAGCACATTTCGCGCAGCTGTCATAACATCGTCCGCGGTCACTGCGTTCAGAACGTTCGGCCAGTCGGCAATGTCTTTGACCGTTAGGCCAATGGTCAGGCCAGCGCCGTAACGCCGTGCCAGTCCACTTTGATTATCCAGCGCATAGATCTCGTTAGCGCGGATCTGGTTTTTGATGCGTTGCAATTGATCGGCGTCGGGGCCGTCGATTAGGAATTGCGCCAACACCGCGTCCATCGCGGCCTCGGCTTCTTCTAATGTCACGTCGGGCGCGGGTACGATGAACACGCCAAACGTGTCGGGGTCGAGCGCGTTGCCATCGTAAAATGCCCCAGACGAAACCGCGATTTGTTGGTCTAGTTGCAGGGCTTTGCCCATGACCGATGTCAAGCCACTGCCGCCCAGTAATTCCGCCAACACGGTCAGCGCGGCGGCTTCGGCCTGATCGCCAGAATTGCGTTCGGGGGCTAGGTAGGTGCGGGTCACATAAGGGTTGGAAACACGCGGGTCGCTAAATGTCAGGCGGCGCGCCGAAATCTGCGGCGGTTCTTGCGGGCGAACCCGTGGCACGATCCCGTCGGAGGGGTCCAGCGGGCCGTAATGTTTGATCGCCATCGCCTCAACCTCGGCCGGATCAACATCACCTGCGACAATCAGAATGGCGTTATTCGGGGCGTAGTATTTTTGGTAGAACTCGGAGGCATCCTCCAGATTTAGCTGTTCGATTTCGTGACGCCAACCGATGATCGGAATCCCGTAGGGATGGTTCATATATTGCGCGGCGCGGCGTTGTTCGGAAAACAGCGAACCCGGGCGGCTGTCGGTGCGTTGGTTGCGCTCGGCCAATACGACCTCGCGTTCAACGGCGACGCTGTCCTCGCTTAGGATCAGGTCGCGCATTCGGTCGGCTTCCATCGTCATCATCAGTTCCAGATGTTCAGCGGAAATCGTCTGGAAATATCCGGTATAATCGTAGGAGGTGAAGGCATTATCATTCCCGCCAAGCCCCTCGATAATCCGGCTGAAATCCCCTTCGGCAATGTCGTCGGTTTCCTTGAACATCAGATGTTCAAGGAAATGTGCGATACCGGATTTGCCCAAATCCTCGTCCGCCGAACCGACACGATACCAAACCATATGGGTGACAACGGGGGCGCGATGATCCTCGATCACGACGGCCTCCATGCCATTGGGCAGGGTGAAAGTTGAAACAGGCGCTTG
>CAZYMT010000114.1:0-10435 GCA_964649035.1 uncultured Rhodobacterales bacterium | reverse complement strand
TCGTCTATTGTCACAGTAATCAAGCCAGTAATTCGCGCAAAATGGCGTTAAGGATTGGGCGGCCTTTGCGGGTTGTTGTCAACATATGACCATTCAGCGTGGCAAAGCCGTTTTCTTGCAAGTTTTCGATGGTTTTGGGTGCTATTTCTTTGCCGTTCAGGGCAGTGTAGCGTTGTAAATCCGTCCCTTCCGCAAGTCGTAGGGACATCATCAAGTATTCGCTGGCTTGATCGGCAAGCGACACTTCTTCGCTCAGGTTTCTACCCCAACCGGAGGACTCGACAGCTTTTAACCACCGATCCGGTTGTCGGTATGTTTCTGTCGCAAGCTTTTGATTATCAAGGGTAATTCTGCCATGTGCACCTGGGCCTATACCGACATAATCGCCGTATCGCCAATAGATCAAGTTGTGCTGGCTTTCGGACCCAACCGCGGCGTGGTTTGAGGTTTCATAGGCCGGCAATCCCATTTCCTCACATACGGTTTGCGTTCGGAAATACATATCAGCGGCGGTTTCGTCGGTTGGTAGGTTCCGCAGTTTGCCACGGGCGTATAAATCGCCGAATCTGGTGCCCTCTTCAATGGTTAATTGGTAAAGGGATAGGTGGTCGGCAGCCATGTTGATGGCCTCGCGCAGTTCAACGTCCCAATCTTGCAAGGATTGGCCTTGTCTGGCGTAGATAAGGTCGAAACTTACGCGTTTGAAATGGCTGCGGGCGATGTCAAAGGCGGCGCGGGCCTCGGAAACGGAGTGCATTCGGCCTAACGCTTTTAGATCAGCGTCGCGCAGGGACTGGATGCCCATGGAAATGCGGTTAACGCCAGCATCCGAATAGGCGGCGAAGCGGTCGGCCTCGACCGATGTGGGGTTTGCCTCTAGCGAAATTTCGACGTCATTGGCCACATGCCAGACTTTACGAATTTCGGTGATGATATCGGCGACGGTTTCGGGGGGCATAAGGCTTGGGGTGCCGCCGCCGAAAAATATCGTGTTTACAAGACGTTCAGGGACTTCAGCGGCGCTGCGTCGGATGTCGGCTAACATGGCGTTGCGCCAGCGGGCCTGATCTATTTCACGTGAAACATGGCTGTTGAAATCGCAATAGGGGCATTTATGTAGGCAGAAAGGCCAGTGGATGTAGACGCCAAAACCGGCGTTTTGCCAGTCTTTCATCATCCCTTGAAGGCAGTAACTTCGATTTCGATCAACATTTCGGGCTTTATTAGGCCAGCGATAACCATGGTTGCAGCAGGGCGGATATCACCCATTGCGGCACCCAAGGCGGGCACAACTTCGTCAACCAGATCGGTGTTTACCACAGTGTATTGAACGCGGACGATATCGGACATATCAAAACCAGCTTCAATCAGGACATTATTTATTGTTTTGAAACAGTTAACAGCTTGATCAGCAATCCCCACAGGCATTTCCATGGTCGTGTAATCATAGCCAGTGACGCCGGAAACAAAACACCAGCCGCCCTTAACAATCGCACGACTATAGCCAAAGCTTTTCTCAAACGGAGAGCCTGTTGAAATACGTTTTACGGTCATGCGAAGCAGGCTTCTATCAGTTTTTTGAAGGCATCGGCGCGGTGGCTGATTTCGTTTTTCGCCCAGCGTTCCATTTCGCCCATGGTAATGTCGTATCCGTCCGGCATAAACATCGGATCATAGCCGTGGCCTTGATCTCCGCGCATTGGCCAAACGACTTGGCCCTCAATCTTGCCTTCGAACACTTCGTCATACCCATCGGGCCATGCCAAAATCAAAGTGCAGCGGAAACAGGCGGTTCTTGGGGTCGGGGCGTTTGATGCCTCCAACTTATCCCAGACTTTTTCCATCGCCATCGGGAAATTGCGGCCATCGGGGGTTTCGGCCCAATCGGCGGTGAAAACCCCGGGTGCGCCGTCCAAACCGTCAACTTCAATGCCGCTATCATCGGCCAGTGCTGGCATTCCGGATGCTTGAACCGCGGCGTGGGCTTTGATCCGTGCGTTACCAATAAAGGTCTTCTCGGTTTCTTTGGGTTCTTTCAGGCCAAGTTCCTTGCTGGAAGTGATTTTAACCTTGTAAGGCTCGAACAGCCGTTCGATTTCTTCCAGTTTACCTTGGTTATGGGTGGCGATCACCAGTTTGGGGGCGGTGAACTTGCGGTTCATGCAACGGCCTCCTTTTGCTTGGCGATTAGTTCGCCAACACCCTTTTCGGCCAGATCCATAAGGATGTTGAATTCATCGCGCGAGAATGTGGCACCCTCGGCAGAGCCTTGTAATTCAACCAAACCACCAGCGCCGGTCATGACAAAATTCGCATCGGTACCAGCGTCGCTATCTTCAAGGTAATCAAGGTCGAGAACCGGTTGACCCGCGTAAATACCGCAAGAAACGGCGGCGATATGATCGGTTAGCGGGTCGGTTTTGATGTCGCCAGCCTTCATCAGCTTGTTCACAGCCAAACGAAGCGCAACCCAACCACCTGTGATGGCAGCGCAGCGGGTGCCGCCGTCAGCCTGAATAACATCGCAATCAACCGTGATTTGGCGTTCGCCTAAAGCAACGCGATCGACGCCAGCCCGTAAAGACCGCCCTATTAGACGCTGGATTTCCTGCGTGCGACCGGATTGTTTGCCAGCGGTGGCCTCGCGGCGCATCCGTGATCCGGTGGAACGTGGCAACATGCCGTATTCGGCGGTGACCCAGCCCAAACCGGAATTGCGCAAAAATGGTGGAACACGATCCTCCAGCGAGGCAGTGCAAAGCACGTGCGTATCGCCGCATTTGATCAGGCAGGAGCCCTCGGCGTGTTTGGTTACGTTGGTTTCGATGGTGATGTCACGCATGACATCGGTTGCTCGGCCTGATGGGCGCATATTGATCTCCCCAGTGATCGTTAAGGTTGTCTTAGCGAATCGTGGGGCATACGTCCATCCTGCGATTGACCATGATTAGGGAAATGCTTAGTTTTGCGTATGAATAACGAAACCTCTTTGTCAGAACTTACCAATCGCAGCCGCGAGGTTTTTCGTCAAATTGTGGAATCCTATCTGGATACGGGTGATCCGGTCGGGTCGAAAACCCTGACGCAGACATTGGCCGAGAAAGTTTCGCCAGCCACCATTCGAAACGTCATGCAGGACCTTGAACAATTGGGCTTGCTAGATTCCCCGCATACCTCGGCGGGTCGGATACCAACGCAGCACGGGTTGCGGCTGTTTGTTGATGGATTGCTGGAGGTTGGGTCAGTTTCGGGGCCGGAACGCAACGAAATGGAGCGGTCGTTAGAAAGTAACGAACAGGATATTGGTGGTTTGCTGGATAAGGCTGGGTCGATGCTTTCGGGGTTAACACAAGGGGCTAGTCTGGTTTTGGCGCCGAAATCTGAATCGCCGATCAAACATCTGGAGTTTGTATCGGTCACCGCAGATCGCGCTTTGGTTGTGTTGGTGACGGCAGACGGTCAGGTGGAAAACCGTATTTTCCGCCCGCCCGCGGGATTAACCCCGTCGGCAATGCGCGAGGCGGCGAATTTCCTGAATGCAATCCTCGAGGGCCACACAGTTTCGGAAATTCAAGCAGTTGTGGCGCGGGAAATTGAATTACGCCGCCAAGAACTGGATACGCTGGCCCGCAGTCTGATCGAGGATGGCACCGCAATTTGGGTCAATGAACTGGACGGACGGGATCGTTTGATTGTGCGCGGTCGGTCCAATTTATTAGACGAATCAGAAGATCTGGACCGCATTCGCCAACTGTTTGACGACCTTGAACGTAAGCGTGATTTGGCGCAATTACTGGATTTAACCGAGGAAGGCGAAGGAGTTCGGGTTTTTATTGGCTCCGAGAACAAACTTTTCTCACTTTCGGGTTCCTCTTTGGTGGTCTCTCCCTATATGAACGCCGAGAGAAAAATTATTGGTGCGGTGGGTGTGATTGGGCCGACGCGACTAAACTATGGTCGCATTGTTCCAATTGTCGATTACACTGCGCAACTGGTTGGGCGTCTGGTTTCCAGACGTACACCGTAAAAGGACAGAACTATGGCTGACGAAAACGACAAATTCCTGGATGACATCGACGCCGAAGAGGACGAGATGGAGGATATCCTAGCAACCCCCGATCTAGAAGGTTTGATTGAGGAGCGGGACCAATTGCAGGATCGCCTGATCCGCGCTTATGCCGAGATGGAAAACATCCGTAAACGCGCTGATCGTGATCGTCGTGATGCGGAATTGTATGGTGGCAACAAACTGGCGCGCGATTTGATGTCGGTGAATGATAATATGACGCGGGCACTAGAATCGATCGACGACAATTTGCGTGATTCAGCCAAGGCATTGGTTGAAGGTATCGAACTGACGCAGAAAGACCTGCTGAAAGTGTTCGAAAAGCACAATATCATGGTTGTGAAGCCCGAGATTGGTGAAAAGTTTGACCCGAAACTGCATCAAGCAATGTTTGAAGCACCAGTGCCGAATACGGTCAAGGGTGCAGTCATTCAGGTAATGGCCACGGGCTTCATCGTTGGTGACCGCCTGTTGCGCCCGGCGCAGGTTGGCGTTTCGTCGAACACGGATAAGCCAGCGGACGATAAGAAATAGGTAGGTAAATCAAATTTGAAAAATACGTATTTTTATAGAATATTTCGGCTACGGCGTATAATTATTTTCGGAATTCTGGTTGCTGTTGGACTGATTGCATTATCATCGGTGATAGCAGCCAATAGGTATGTGGAATCACTTGATCGTGGTCAATTGCTGCTATGGGTATCCATAGTTTCTTCTGTGTTTATGGTTTCACAGATTGTAAAATTCCCGAAAGCTTCTTACGAGATACTTCGAATCGTATGGGCAACCGGATTGGCAGTGTTGGCAGTTGCAATCATCTCCAATTTTTTTAATTCCGAACAAAATTTTATTTCAGCGCTAGAAATATTTGGGATGACACTACTGCTAGTGATCATTTCATTGGCAATTCATCTTTTTGGTCCAGATTTAGACGATATACTAATACGATACGAAAGATCAGACCCCTTTATATATACTCGTACAATTTGGATTAATCGTGATCCGATTACGGTTTTTGGTGCTTTGGAGATGCGAGAAACCGCTGACCACTGGAATACGGAATATGCCAATATTGAAAAACGGCAAGGCGAAGATGAAAAACATCAGATAAATCTGAAGGTAATTGGGTGGGATGAAGAAACTGGAATTGTCGGTGAAACGTCAGATACAGTGCCGATATATGTTGATGTGGTAGCAAAGGAACAGGGTATTTCTGAAACCACATATACTTACACTGATGAAAATCAGGATGGCCAAGAGAGTAGTACATTCATGGTCAGCAAAAAACGCGATGGGACGAAGGTGTCTTTCACATCGAGCACAGAAAACTTTAAACTTAGCCATCAGTTTAAGGTATGGTTGACGGATTATTTTTCCGACTATTATTACAATGCAAAGGAGCGGATAGAAGGTTTGGATAATGTGTCAATTAAAGCCATTTCACATCAAATGTACCTATCGGAATGGTTAGCGTTTCAAATTACCAAACTTGGTGGTGCCGATTAAAATATACTGCAGAAAATAAGGAATAATTTGATCTCCATAATCCCTCTCCCTCGAACATGAAACGCATAGGGTGGCGCGATTGTTTTGCGTTTCGACGCGGAGGGGCGGTTATTGTGCATGCGGAATCCGGTTGGATTGACGGAATTTCTGCAGGCAAGTTTGATTTCTTTGAAAAACTGGCCGAAATATTGGCGGCGAAGGGTGTGAATTGCGGGGTGATCCCAGCGAATTCGCCGCTGTCGCGGTTTTTGTCCCATGATACCAATGTTCATCTGATGGCCGGCGAGTTTCGCGAAGTTGGCGAGCGAATTTTCCACGTTATGCCCAGCTATATCTGGGGTTTTTGGTATGTTGATCCCGCGGGGGTGCATAATAATGCTTCGCTTGGATCGTTACCGTTTAACCCTGAAATGATTGATGCCGCCGCCGCGAAATATTTCTTTGACGGGGTTAGTGGGCATATGTTGCGTGAAAACATCTCAAAATTTCCGCAACCGGTGCGAGGGGATATGCGAGATGCTGGCGCGGTGATTTACCTGCAACAGGTTGAGAGTTTTAACCGCCCAAGCCATTATCTTACCTCCGAAGAAATGATTTCGACAGTTTCGCAGACGTTATCTAAAGAACGCGTCTATGTGAAACCGCATCCGAAAACGGATACGGCGCGGTTGAGCGAGATTGCCAAGTTCGTTGGAAAGTTTAAAAATGCCGAGGTTTCCAACGCCAGCATTCACGATCTAACTGCCGCTAGCCGCGTGGTTGTTACGCAGTATTCAGCGGCAGGGTTTGAAGCATTGATGCAAAAGAAACCCGTGATAACATGCGGGAAAGCCGATTATCGCCACGCGACGGTGACAGCAATATATGAGGACGAGCTCGCCGAACTATTGCTACGATCGCCAACCAAACTACAAGATTTCCCCTATGAGAAATACCTGTACTGGTTCTTGCATCTCAACTGTTTTGAGCCGCAATCAGAAGGGTTCGAGGATCAAATTTGGAAAAAGTTGAAAAACGGATTGAATCGCTAAGGGTTTTCGACCGCATGAGACATTAATTGCGTACAAATTTTACTGCTTGACCTTCCAGTTACTGGAGGCTTTAGGTTCATCTCTAGAACAACGAATCTAGAGGTGAATAATGTCCACAATCGTGCAAAACCTGTCAATTAGCTGGCAATGCAAACATACATGGAAACGAGCATCAGTGAACACATTATGGTGTTTACTAGGGTGCTCGATTGGGGATTTTGGAACGATCCTGTTCTTCCAATATACCGGTATTGCTTGGCCAACTATTGCAATAATGACGCTGGCGATAATCAACGGCCTGCTGACCTCTATTGCGTTAGAAACTGTCATTCTAAGTCGACAAATGGTATTGAAAACCGCCTTTAGGACCGCGATTGGCATGTCGCTAATCTCGATGATATCGATGGAGGTTGCTATGAATGTTGTCGATGTGTTGTTGACCGGCGGCGCAACACTGACATGGTGGGCCATCCCGCTAATGCTATTGGCTGGGTTTATAGCGCCACTTCCGTATAATTATTGGCGCCTAAAAGCGCTTGGCAAAGCATGTCACTAAGAGAACGGAGGATTAGCTATCAATTACAGCATCAAAGACGCGGCCGATAAAACGGGTTTGCCTTCGAAAACCATCCGATATTATGAGGATATTGGATTGGTAAAGCCTGTCAGGGCAGAAAACGGATATCGCGTTTTCCGTGAGGCAGACATGCATCAATTGAACTTCCTATCAAAAGCCCGCGGCTTAGGGTTCTCGATTGAGGAATGCCGGAATTTGTTGACGCTATACAGCGATAAATCCCGCGCAAGTTCTGATGTGAAGGCAATAGCGGCGGATCATGTTCACCGGATTAACCAAAAAATACAGGAATTGGAATCTATGCGGAACACGTTAACATATCTGATGAAAAGCTGTGCAGGGGATGATCGACCGGATTGCCGGATTTTGAACGAGCTTTCTACACGAAGGCATAACTGATGCGGCTGGTAGTTTTATTGAGCTTTATTGTCGGACTGGGTGGGTACTTTTATTTCACACGGATGGGGAAATCAGAACCAGCCACCGATCTTCAGCAAAATGTTGCGTTCGTAACGCCGGAATTATCCGCGTCTGCCCAAATGGGCGAAAGGTTCTTTGTGGCTAAATGTGCGCAATGCCACGGTGAAAATGCGCTTGGTAGCGAAAATGGGCCACCACTTATTCACCGAATTTACGAACCCAGCCATCACGGCGACGAAGCGTTTCAGCGCGCCGCTGCTTTGGGCACGCGATCCCATCATTGGCGTTTTGGGGATATGCCACCTGTTGACGGGATAACACGGGCCGAGGTTGCCCAGATTGTCGACTATATTCGGGAAACACAGCGTGCGAACGGGATCAATTAAGCAAACGAGACATTAAGTGTCTTCTGTTCTCAACGCATCCGCCAATCTCATCTGCGCCGACCCGGGTTTCAAGGGTTTTTGCTGGCTTTCGTGCGGGGCCCATCCGGTCAGAAAGATGATCTCGAACGTGGCGAATATCCGGCCATCCTCGGAATAATTATGGGTGTAAATCTCGCAGGCCCTTAGCAAGGTCTCGCGCCGCATTGGGGTTTTTCGCCGTGCGATCATCACATTGGTTTCCCCCATTGTGCGCAAATCCCGCATTAAATGCAGCGGGGTTTCGTAACTGACATTCAACACAGTGGAATCTGCCACGGGCAAAGCCAGCCCAGCCCGTTGAACCAACCCGCCAAGATCGCGAATTTCACCCATTGGGGCAACGCGAGGGGAAAGCCCGCCCTCGATCTCGGTTTCTGCTTCGGCGAGCGACGTCCGCAATTCTTTTAAGGTTTGCCCACCAAACAATGCCGCGATCATCATACCGTCGGGGCGTAAGGCACGGCGCATTTGGATCAACTGCCCAACCGGATCATTGGCCCAATGTAGCGCCAGTGCGTGGATGATCAAATCTTGCGATGATTCGGTTAACGGCAGGGTTTCTGTGTCCGGAATTCCGCGTCCACCAACGGTTTTTGCCCATAAATCAGCTCTTGGACCTATCACAAGCGTGTCTTGAAAGGTTTTATTAACCTCGTTCAGTCTTTCTAAAACCTGCTCAGCGATTGCGATGTGCAAAAACGCCCCCTCTGGCGTTGCACGGGCGCGACGCTGGGCAAGAAGTTCTCGATCAAAAAGGGTTGGCGGTGGCTGCATCTTTACGAATTCCTTTGGCTGACCATTTAGACCGCATTTCCGCGAAGGGAAAGAGCGGGCTTCAATATGCGGTGAATACAATCTACCCACCGCGCTGTCTGGCCTGTCCGGAATTAACCGAAACAGGCGCAAACCTGTGCGGAAATTGCTGGGCCGAGGCGACGTTTATCACCGGAACTGTTTGCACGGCTTGCGGAACGCCTTTACCCGGTGTCGATCGGGAGGTGGGGGTTCGTTGCGACGGGTGCATCGCTTTCCCTCCCGCTTGGGATAACGGGGCGGCGGCAGTTTTGTACGACGGGTCAGGGCGGCGCATGGTTTTGGCGTTGAAACACGGGGATCGCTTGGATATGGCGCGCCCATTAGCGGCCTGGATGGCGCGTTCGGGCGGTGAATTACTGGATCGGGCCGATCTGATTGCTCCGGTGCCGCTACATTGGCAACGTTTGTTGAAACGGCGCTATAATCAGTCGGCGGAATTAGTGCGGTATCTGGCAAAGCACTCGGATAAACCCGCTGTGCAGGATTTGTTGTTACGAACAAGGCAAACCAAAGCGCAAGAAGGTATGACGCGCGAGGAACGTCGCATAAATCAGGCGGGGGCATTTCGGTTGCAATCGAAGCACTCGGTTCAAGGAAAAAACGTGCTTTTGGTGGATGATGTGATGACCTCTGGCGCTACTCTTTCAGCTTGCGCCGAGGCGTTGCGTGCAGCTGGTGCCAATCACATTGACGTGTTGGTTCTGGCACGCGTTGCAAGGGCGGAATAATTCCCTATATTCAGACAGAACTGTTTGGAGAGACTTATGAAAACCGTTGAAATTTATACCACCCCAATCTGTGGGTTCTGTACCGCCGCAAAACGCCTGCTGGATTCAAAAGGTGTCGAATATACTGATATAAATGTCATGATTAACCCCACAAAACGGGCCGAGATGACACAGCGCAGCAATGGTGGGCGCACGGTTCCGCAGATCTTTATCGACGGCACCCCGATCGGCGGTTGCGATGATTTATTTGCGCTAGAACAGGGTGGAAAACTTGATCCGATGTTGGCAGCCTGATGCGTGTTGCGCTGGTTCAACTGACATCAAGTGATGATCCAACTGCGAACCTAACACGGGTTGAGGGTTTGATCCGCGAGGCTGCCGCTGGCGGGGCTGAATTTGTGCTGACGCCTGAAACAACCAACATCATTTCTTTTGATCGCGACCATCAGAACGCAGTTTTGGCGCGCGAGGGCGAGGATAAAACCCTTGCGCGATTGATTGAAGTAACGGCCGAGCTGGGGATTCATCTGCTGATCGGCTCGTTGGCTTTGAAGACCGACGAAACGCGGTTTGCCAATAGGTCTTTCCTGATTTCACCAGATGGAATTGTCGCTCGATACGATAAAGTCCATATGTTTGACGTCGATCTGGGCAATGGCGAGAGCTACAAGGAATCTGCGGGTTTCCGGCCAGGTGAAAAAGCTGTGGTGGCGCAAAGCGACATTGGCAAAATCGGTATGGCGATCTGTTATGATATGCGATTTGGTGCGTTGCATCGCCAATTGGGTAAGGCTGGCGCGGAAATTATTACGCTTCCGGCGGCGTTCACTGTGCCAACTGGTCGGGCACATTGGGAAACACTTTTA
>CAZYMT010000113.1:4581-10453 GCA_964649035.1 uncultured Rhodobacterales bacterium | reverse complement strand
GTAAACGGGTGTTCCTGATGGCCCCCATTCACCACCATTTTGAAAAACGTGGTTGGGGTGAAAGCCAGATCGTGATCCGGTTCTGGATCATCTCGCTGATCCTCGCCTTGGTTGGCCTAGCCACGTTGAAAATTCGATGATTCCGGTTCTTGGATTTAAGGGGCATCGCGTTGGCGTGCTGGGGCTGGGACGTTCAGGTTTGGCGACGGCTGCGGCCTTGCAAGCGGGCGGTGCAATTCCGGTGTGTTGGGACGATAGTGAGGCGGCGCGCGTCATTGCCGAGGAGGCTGGTTACGAGGTTGCTGATCTAAACAAAGATCGCCCTTGGGAGGGGATGGTTTCCCTGATCGTATCGCCGGGAATTCCACATCTTTATCCGACAGCGCATCCGATTGTGGCCAAGGCTTGGGATAATGGCGTTGCGGTGGATAACGACGTTGGTCTGTTCTTCCGGTCCTTTGCAACCGAGGAATGGGATCGTTTTGATCACTTCCCGCATGTGATTTGCATTACCGGTTCGAACGGGAAATCGACAACTTCGGCTTTGTTGCACCATATTTTGAAATCTATCGGGAAACCGACGCAGCTTGGCGGGAATATCGGGCGTGGCGTGCTTGATCTTGATCCGGCCGCGGACGGCGATTTGGTCGTGTTGGAATTGTCTTCCTATCAGATAGAACTGGCCCGCGCGATGCAGCCCGATATTGCGGTGTTTCTGAACTTCTCGCCGGATCATCTGGATCGCCATGGCGGGATTGGCGGGTATTTTTCGGCCAAGAGCCGGTTGTTCACGCAAGGCGGGCCGGAACGCTCGATCATCGGTATTGATGAACCCGAAGGCAAATATCTGGCGAACCTGATGCGCGAGGAAACCGATGGTGGTGATCCAGTGATAGCCATCTCGACCACGAAGCAATTAAAAGGTCATGGTTGGAGCGTCTTTGCCCGCAAAGGCTTCTTGTCGGAATGGCGCAAAGGGCGACAGATGGCTTCTGTTGATCTGCGCAATATTGCCAGTTTACCTGGTGCACATAACCATCAAAATGCCTGTGCGGCTTATGCGGTTTGTCGCAGTCTAAGCATCGCACCCAAGGTGATCGAGGCGGGATTGCGCAGCTATACAGGTCTGCGTCATCGCTGCCAGATTGTCGCTGAACATGATGGTGTGAAATTTGTGAATGACAGCAAAGCGACTAACGCGGATGCGGCGGGGAAAGCCTTGTCGGCGTTCAAAAATATTCGCTGGATTGCTGGCGGACAGGCCAAGGAAGGTGGTATTTCGGGGCTGACGCAGATGTTCGGAAATGTTGCCAAGGCCTATCTAATTGGCGAAGCGGCGGATGAATTCGCAGGGCAGCTTGGCGATACGCCACATGAAATTTCGGGAACGCTAGAGGCCGCCGTAGCAGCGGCGCGCAAAGACGCCGAAGAGGGTGACGTGATTTTGTTAGCGCCTGCCTGCGCCAGTTTCGATCAATTCGAGAGCTTTGAGACGCGCGGTGAGGCGTTTGAAGAATTGGTAAAGTGACGGCTTAGGCACATATTTGCCCGCTTGGGTCAATTTGCTGGAATTACATCCTGGTTCGCGCTACACTACCCACAATATCGGCAAGACCCGAAAACGGGCAAAAGCCGGATGGCAGGCACATACATGGGCGAGAGCAGAACCTCATGACTGAAATGGTATTTGGTACGGTCGCGGATTCCCCCAGCGATCCGATTTTTCCGCGTTGGTGGCGCTCGGTTGACCGTGTTTCAATGGCTGCGGTTCTGGGGTTGTTTCTTATTGGCATGTTGCTGGGGCTGGCCGCGTCGCCGCCTTTGGCTGAACGCAATGGGCTGGACACGTTTCACTATGTGATCCGACAAGCGGTGTTCGGGACGATGGCGTTGGGCGTCATGGTGTTTTTGTCGATGCAAACTCCATCCAATATTCGCCGTCTTGCGGTGCTTGGGTTTATCGGCGCTTTTGTGGCAATTGCCTTGCTGCCGTTTCTTGGCACGGATTATGGCAAGGGTGCGGTGCGTTGGTATTCGCTTGGGTTTATATCTTTGCAGCCTTCGGAATTCCTAAAGCCAACCTTTGTTATATTCTCGGCGTGGTTAATGTCGGCGAGCGCTGATCTCGATGGTCCGCCGGGTAAAATGATGTCGTTTGTTGTTGCCGTGGTTTTGACGCTGTTATTGGCCTTGCAGCCGGATTTTGGACAGGCGGTCTTGATATTGGCTAGCTGGGGCTTGATGTATTTTATCGCTGGCGCACCGATGCTATTGTTGATTGCGCTGGCGGCCTGTGTCGTTGGTGCGGGCGTGTTCGCCTATAGTAACTCGGAACATTTCGCTAGCCGTATTGACGGGTTTCTTAGCCCTGATCTTGATCCAACCACGCAGCTGGGTTTTGCAACCAACGCGATACAAGAAGGCGGTATTTTCGGGGTTGGTGTTGGCCAAGGTTCGGTCAAATGGTCTTTGCCTGATGCGCATACCGATTTCATTATTGCCGTTGCCGCCGAGGAATACGGGCTGGTGCTGGTTGTCACAATCATTCTGCTATTCATGACTATCACCATCCGTTCGCTGATGCGTTTGGTGCGCGAACGGGATCCGTTTGTGCGCCTTGCCGGCGTTGGCTTGGCGACGTTGCTGGGAATGCAGGCATTGATTAATCTAGGCGTGGCTGTGCGGTTGCTGCCCGCCAAAGGCATGACCTTGCCGTTTGTTAGCTATGGCGGTTCGTCGTTGCTGGCGGCAGGCATTACGCTTGGCATGTTGCTGGCGTTGACTTGTCGACGGCCACAACATGAGATGGGCGATATCTTGGCCGGAGGGCAACAATGAGCGATGCTCCTTTGCTGATAATCGCAGCGGGTGGAACCGGCGGACATATGTTCCCCGCCCAAGCGCTGGCCGAAGAAATGTTGCGGCGTGGCTGGCGGGTAAAGCTGTCAACGGATGAGCGTGGCAACAGATATTCCAGCGGTTTCCCGAAGGAGGTTGAGCGCGAGGTGGTTTCTTCGGCTACAACATCGCGCGGTGGTATAGTCGGCAAACTGACCGCACCTTTCAAAATTTCGGCGGGTGCAACTTCAGCCATATTAAATATGCGTAAGGATCGCCCAACAGCGGTGATCGGGTTTGGCGGCTATCCCGCCTTGCCCGCGATGATAGCGGCGTGGACATTGCGATTGCCGCGATTGGTACATGAACAAAACGGCGTTTTGGGGCGTGTGAATAACGTCTTTGCGCGCCGAGTTAATGTTGTTGCTTGCAGCGTTTGGCCAACCGAATTGCCGCCAAAAACGCGGGCGGTTCATACCGGAAATCCGGTGCGCGGCTTGGTCTTGGAACATGCGGCTGCCGATTATAGCCCGCCGGGGAACTGGCCGATGAACCTGTTGGTTATCGGTGGTTCGCAAGGCGCGCGGATACTTTCGGATATTGTCCCACAAGCGATTGCGCTGCTGCCTAAGGCGATGTTGGCGCAGCTGACGATATCGCATCAGGCGCGGGACGAAGATATGGAAACGGTTGTTGGCGTCTATGAAAATATCGGCGTCAAAGCCAATGTTCGGCCGTTTTTCGAAAATGTGCCGGAACTGATGGACGGCGCGCAATTGGTGGTTTCACGGGCGGGGGCCAGCTCGATCGCGGACCTTACGGTTATTGGTCGCCCCTCGATCCTGATCCCGTTGAAAATTGCGGTTCGCGATGAACAAACGGCCAATGCCAAGGCGCTGGTTGCAGCGGGCGGCGCGTTTTTGATGACCGAGGATGAACTGACACCCGAGGCATTGTCGAACCACATCACCGCGATTATGTCTGATGCAGACGGTGCGGTGGCGATGGCACAAGCGGCGGCATCGCAAGGGAAACCGGAAGCAACAAAAGAGCTGGCTGATTTGGTGGAAACCGTGGTCAAGAAAGGGTAGAAACGTGAATACGCAAACGAGGCTACCGCATGATATTGGTCCCATCCATTTTGTCGGCATTGGCGGTATTGGCATGTCCGGTATTGCCGAGGTTTTGTTAAAGCACGGGTATACGGTGCAGGGCTCCGACTTGAAGGCCAGTAAAATCACGGAGCGTTTGGAGCGCCTTGGTGCCCGCGTTTTTGTCGGGCAAAAGCCCGAGAATTTGACGGGGGCGGAGGTGGTGGTGATTTCTAGTGCCATTAAGACAGGCAACCCTGAACTGGACGCGGCTCGACTGGCCGGATTGCCGGTGGTGCGGCGCGCTGAAATGCTGGCGGAATTGATGCGCTTGAAATCGAATATAGCGATTGCGGGGACGCATGGGAAAACCACGACGACCTCGATGGTGGCGGCTTTGCTGGATGGCGGTGGTATTGATCCGACGGTGATTAATGGCGGGATTATTCACGCGTATGGATCGAACGCGCGAATGGGTGATAGCGAATGGATGGTGGTTGAGGCGGATGAAAGTGACGGCACCTTCAACCGTCTGCCCGCGACCATTGCGGTGGTCACAAATATCGATCCTGAGCACATGGACCATTATGGCAGCTTTGATGCGCTGCGCGAGGCGTTTCATACGTTTGTCTCCAACATTCCATTCTACGGTCTGGCGATTTGCTGCACCGACCATCCCGAAGTTCTTAATCTGGTTGGCAGGATCAATGATCGTCGCGTGGTGACCTATGGGTTTAATCCGCAGGCTGACGTACGGGGGGATAATCTGCGATATGAGGGCGGCAAGGCCTGTTTTGACGTTGAATTGCAAGCTGAAGGTGAGCGGATCGAAGGTCTGGAATTGCCGATGCCTGGCGATCACAATGTCTCGAACATGTTGGCGGCTGTGGCTGTGGCGCGCCATCTTGGGATTAGCGGCGATGATATCCGCAAAGCCATTAACGGGTTTGAGGGCGTTAACCGCCGCTTCACCAATTTGGGTGAGTGGGACGGCGTGACAATTATCGACGATTACGCCCACCATCCGGTGGAGATCGCGGCGTTGTTGAAGGCGGCGCGGCAAGCGTCTGAAGGGCGAGTGATCGCCGTGCATCAACCGCATCGCTATTCACGTTTACACGACTTGTTCGACGATTTTTGCGGCTGTTTTAATGATGCCGATGTGGTCGCGATCACCGATGTTTACGCGGCTGGCGAGGATTGGATCGACGGCGCAGATCGCGATGCTTTGGTTGCGGGTTTGGTTAATCACGGCCACCGGAACGCGGTGGCGTTGGAGGGTGAGGTTGATTTGGCTGAATTTGTTAAGGCGAATGCGAAGGCTGGAGATATGCTTGTGTGTCTTGGGGCTGGGACGATTTCAGGCTGGGCGAATGATTTGATTGGGCGGCTTTAAATTGATTGAATTTATTATTGGTGAAGTGGCTTATTATCTGTTGGGAGTAATCTTGGCAGCATGGGTGTTTTGGAATTATGGTAAAAAGGGGCTACTCGTACTGTTCCTGTTAATGCTTGTCATGATTGCCGCCATTAACTTCGCAACAGGTGAGGAGGCCCATGTCGGCGTTCAACTCTTCCCGAGCGATACATATCTTACTAATGTTTTGAAAAACATTACGATTGAAGTTGGGCTCGAGATTGTTTGTATCGCAATTGGTGCTGGTATGGCGACGGCTCCGAACGCAAGGCCAAGATGCGCCGTCAATTTCGAATTCCGAGGATTAGGTTGTCTGGATCTGTCATCGCCGTCCTCGTCTGGGCCGGACTGGCCTCCGCCGCAGGCATGACCCCAACGCCATGGCATCGGACAATCGCCTATACGCTTATGGTTGCCTATCTGGTTATCACCTATTACCTGATACAGGATTACGGCATATGGGCCGCGCTCGCCTTCCTTGCATTGGCATTGTTTCAGCTTAGATTACTGTTTATCCACTGGATCA
>CAZYMT010000113.1:0-4481 GCA_964649035.1 uncultured Rhodobacterales bacterium | reverse complement strand
GCCTTCCTTGCATTGGCATTGTTTCAGCTTAGATTACTGTTTATCCACTGGATCAAACTTTGGATTGCTCAACGGAAAGAAACGAAACATGACTGACATACTGGATCGCTTGCCTGCAGTTGAGGGAACCCTAACCCCGAACCGCGACATGTCCAAGATGAGCTGGCTGCGCACTGGTGGCCCTGCCGAGGTGCTGTTTCAGCCTGCCCATATGGCCGATCTGGCAGCGTTTATGAAAGCGCTACCCGTCGATATTCCAGTGCTGCCAGTGGGCGTGTGTTCGAACATGATTATCCGTGATGGCGGCGTCAAAGGTGTGGTGATCCGGTTGGGGCGCGGGTTTAACGGGTTTGAGGTTTTGGCGGACGGGAAGGTACGGGCAGGGGCCTCGGCGCTGGATGGACATGTGGCGCGTAAGGCGGCGGATGCGGGGATTGATTTGGCGTTTTTGCGCACCATTCCGGGCACCATTGGGGGCGCGATCAAGATGAATGCAGGGTGTTACGGGGTTTATACAGCGGATGCGTTTGTGACGGCGACGGCTGTAACGCGGGCGGGTGAGATTGTGACGTTGCGCCCCGATGACCTCAATTTCGTGTATCGTAATACGGCGCTGCCCGATGATACCATGATTGTGCAGGCGGTTTTGCAGGGGCCTTTGGGTGATCCCGAAACCCTGCATAAAAAGATGGAGGATGCGCTGGCGAAACGCGCTGCAACGCAGCCAACCAAAGAACGGTCCTGTGGCTCAACCTTCCGCAATCCGGCAGGTTTTTCGTCAACGGGGCAGGCGGATGACACCCATGAATTGAAGGCTTGGAAGGTGATTGAAGATGCCGGATTGCGCGGCGAAAAGCTGGGTGGGGCACAAATGTCCGAGATGCATCCTAACTTTCTGATCAACATGGGCGACGCAACTTCCGCCGATCTGGAAAATCTTGGCGAATTGGTGCGAGAAAAGGTTTCCAAAAACAGTGGAATTACGCTAGAATGGGAAATTATGCGGGTTGGCGAAAAAGCTGACACGTAAACGACCCCACAAGCCATAAGGCACGGGGCGGATTGAGGCGGTTATGACGAGCAGGTCAAACAACCGCATTGTGGTGCTAAAAGGTGGCCCTTCGGCTGAGCGAGAAGTCTCATTGTCGTCAGGGTCCGAATGCGCATCCGCATTGCGGAGCGAAGGATTTGAAGTGATCGAGATCGACGCAGGGGATAACCTTGTGGCGCAGCTTCGCGATGCCAAACCCGATGTTGTTTTTAACGCGCTGCATGGTCGCTGGGGCGAAGATGGCTGCGTTCAAGGTTTGCTTGAATGGCTAAAAATTCCCTATACACATTCCGGCGTTCTGGCGTCAGCCTTGGCGATGGACAAAGAGCGCAGCAAAATCGCGTTTGAACGCGCGGGCCTGCCGATTGTCGATAGCCTGCTGATTGGCCGCGAGGACGCGATGCGCGAACACCCGATGCGCCCGCCCTATGTGGTGAAACCGAATAACGAGGGGTCCTCGGTCGGGATTTACCTTGTGAATGAGAGTGCGAATGGTCCGGCGCAATTGGACTCATCAATGCCCGATATTGTTATGGTGGAAAAATATGTTGCGGGTTTTGAGCTGACGACAGCCGTGATGGATGGCAAAGCGCTGACCGTGACCGATATTCAGACCAGTGGCTGGTATGATTATGACGCAAAATATGTCGAAGGAGGGTCAACCCATGTGATCCCTGCCGACATCCCGAAAGACATTTTTGACGCCTGTATGGATTACGCCGAACGCGCCCATAAGGTTCTGGGCTGTCGTGGTGTTTCGCGTACCGATTTCCGCTGGGATGACCAGTATGGTTTGGCAGGATTGGTCTTGCTTGAAATCAACACCCAACCCGGCATGACCCCGACATCGCTCGCCCCAGAACAGGGCGTTGAGCGTGGAATTTCATTTGGCGCAATGTGCCGCTGGCTAGTGGAGGATGCATCATGCAACCGATAGTTCCAAGACATGACCCGTCCCCCTCGCGTATGCGCTATCGGTTTGAACGCCTGTGGCTAAAAAAATCCGTGCGCCAAGGGGTGCAATTCTGGATACCAGTTGCGCTTGGCAGTTGGGTGGTTTTTGCGACGCTCGGAAATGCGACGGTACAAGCGACCATGGATAATGGTCTGACTGGCCTGCGCGATACGGTTGCTGAACGCCCGCAATTGCAGGTGACAATGCTTTCTATGCCGGATGCCTCGGTTGATTTGCAGGCGCAGATATTTGCGGTGACAGGGGTTTCCTTGCCGATCAGTGCACTGGATATCGACGTGGCGCAGATTAAGGCGGCGGTGGAAAAACTAGACTCGGTCGAGACCGCGACGGTGATGGTACATAGTGATGGGTTGCTGGAAATTCGCACGGTTGAGCGGGTGCCAACGATTGTTTGGCGCGATGGTGATACGCTGCGTTTGATTGATAATGACGGTAATCGTGTGGCGGTTCTGGCACGCCGTTCTGCGCGCGGTGACCTGCCGTTGATCGTTGGTGTCGGGGCTGAAAACAATGTGCCCGAAGTTATGGCGTTGATGGCGGTGATCGCCCCTGTTGGCAATCGTTTGCGCGGTTTTGTGCGTGTTGGCGAGCGTCGTTGGGACGTGGTCCTTGATCGCGGCCAAACCATTATGCTGCCCGAAGCGGGAGCCGTTACGGCGTTGCGCCGCGTGATGGCCCTGCATCAAATCGAAGATTTGCTCACTCGCGATGTTGTTGTTGTCGACATGCGCAATGGTGCCCGCCCCGTTTTACGCCTAACCGATGAAGCCATTTCCGAGTTGCGCCGTTTGCGCGCCGAAGTCCGAGGAACCGACGCATGACCCCAAGTCTATTTGAACTACAACGCGAAATGCGGACCCGTCGCGAGGCGGCGGTGAAACGGGGCGTGGTGGCTATCCTTGATATTGGCACGTCAAAAATCGCCTGTCTGGTGCTGCAATTTGCGCCGAACCTGAATAATGATCCGGCCGAGGCCAAGAATGTCACGATACCGTCAATGGGCGCGTTTCGTGTCATGGGGGTTGGCACTACACGCTCGCGCGGGGTGCGTTTTGGCGAAATTACCATGATGGATGAAACCGAGCGGGCCATTCGTACCGCGGTGCGGACCGCCCAGAAAATGTCGGGCCTGCGGGTCGATGATGTGCTTGTCAGCTTTTCTGGCGGGCGTCCGCGTTCTTATGGGCTTAGCGGTGAAGTTGCGGTTGAAAACGGCGAGGTAGCCGAGCGTGATATCGGGCATGCAATGACATCCTGTGATGTGCCGCCGTATGGTGAAAACCGCCAGCCAATCCATGCAATGCCGGTCAGTTTTACGCTGGATCATCAGGCGGGGCTATCTGATCCACGCGGGCAAATCGGCAATCGTTTGGCTGTTGATATGCACATGCTGACGGTTAATGAGGCGGTGGTGCAGAATTTGCTGTCTTGTATCAAACGTTGTGATCTTGAGGTCGCGGGCCTGTCGAATTCGGCCTTTGCCAGCGGTGTTTCCAGCCTTGTGGAAAGCGAGCAGGAACTGGGTGCGGCTTGTATCGATATGGGCGCGGGGTCGACCGGAATTTCGGTGTTTATGAAAAAACAACTGATCTACGCGGATGCGGTGCGCCTTGGCGGGGATCATATTACCAATGATATTCGTCAGGCTTTGCAGGTTGATAATGACGTTGCTGAACGCATCAAAACCCTGCATGGCGGGGTGGTTGCAACAGGGGCAGATGATCGCGAAATGATCGAAGTGCCTAATCCGCTGGCGCAGTGGGAGGACGATCGTCGTCATATTACGCGCTCGGAATTGATCGGTGTGATCCGGCCGAGGGTCGAAGAAATTCTTGAGGAAGTGCGCGAACGCCTCGATGCGTCGGGGTTCGAATATCTTCCTAGTCAGCAGATTGTTCTGACGGGCGGTTCTAGCCAAATTATGGGTCTGGACGATGTCGCGGCCCGTATTCTGGGACGGCGTTGCCGGATCGGGAAACCGTTGCGGGTAATGGGATTGCCACAAGCAGCAACCGGATCGGGTTTCGCGGCCGCCGTTGGCTTGGCTTTGCATGCCAGTCATCCACGCGACGAATGCTGGGATTTTGAGATGCCATCGGACCGGATTGGCGCACGAAAACTGCGTCGAACCATGCGGTGGTTCAAAAATAACTGGTGATTGGGCATAAATCTGCCCATCCCTACCAGATTTAGCGAGTAACCACTGGATTTAGTGGGGAAAAGCGTAAATAACGCGTGACGAACCCATATCTATGGGCTAGGCTGAACTATAGCAGCATAAAACAATATCCCCCATAAAAAACAGGGGAACACAAAACAGGCGGACAGCAAAATGGCTTTAAACTTGAGCATGCCGGATCAACCCGATCTACGGCCTCGTATTACAGTATTTGGTGTTGGTGGTGCAGGCGGAAACGCGGTCAATAATATGATCGCCAACGAACTTGAAGGCGC
>CAZYMT010000112.1:0-10570 GCA_964649035.1 uncultured Rhodobacterales bacterium | reverse complement strand
GGCGTACATCCTTGTAGGACAGCCCTGTTGCAAACCCGAAATCAAACGAGCCCGGTAAAACCGATTTCGGAAATTTGTCCTGCGTGGCGCTATTGCGTCCGCTTCCGGCGTTGATGATATCTAGCAAAATCTGTGGTTCGATCCCGGCCTTGACGCCCATAACCATGGCTTCAGACGATACAACCATCGCCGAGGCAGCCAGTAGGTTATTGGCCAGTTTAGCCACCTGCGCTAGGCCTGCTTTCTCGCCGACAAAGAACACTTTGCCGAAAGTTGTTAACAGGTCCTGCACCTCGTCATAGGCCGTTTTCGGGCCGGAGGCGATCACTGCCAATGTTCCATTAACAGCGCCCGAGATACCGCCGCTAACCGGACAATCTATCCACTTCTTGCCGCTTTCCGCTAAGGCTTCAGAAACTTGTTTGGCAACGGTCGGACCAGTGGTTGAAACGTCTATGACAATGCGCGCGCGGGCGCCGCTGGTGATGCCATCCGGGCCAGTCACGACAAAATGCACAATCTCTGGTGTTGGTAGGCTAACGAACACAATGTCCGCCCGCGCCGCGACATCGGCCGCTGACATTCCCGCACGTGCGCCATTTGCAACTGCAGCGGCAACCGCGTCGTGGTTCATATCATAGACAACCATGTCAAACCCACGCGCCATAAGGTTTTTGCTCATCGGGCTGCCCATGCGACCAAGACCGACGAAACCAAGGGTAAATTTGCTCATATTATCATTCCTGTTTTCTAAAATTTCTTATGTTGGCATCGGCGCAGGGGGCTCATTCAAGCGCACTATCCAGTCACCTGTTGCATCCGACATTGACGGGTAAAGAGTTGAAACCAACGGGTCATGCCCCGGTACAATCCGGTTGATGTCGCCGTCAGCCAGTTCCATCAGGCGATCGTAGCCCAACAATACGTCCGACACGCTGTCGACCGACGGGAACACGCGGCGGCTTTGAATATGTGCGTAATGATGCGTGGTATCCGACGCGATCACCACATAGCCGCGTTTGGTTTTCACGCGCACCGCCTGAAGTCCACGAGAATGGCCGCCGATATGGTGCAGGCTAATACCCGGCAAAAACGAAGTATCGCCGTCGTGAAATTGCACGTTACCTTCGTAAACGCGGCGCACCATTTTAACGACATCCTCTATTTCATAAGGGTGATTTGCCCCCGCATGGCACATGCAGCGCCCAGTTGCGAAATTCATCTCGCAGTCCTGCAAATGAAACCGTGCATTTGGAAACAAACCCTCATTACCGGCATGATCGTAATGCATATGCGTCACGATCACATCATCAACGGCGTTACGATCTACCCCGAGCGCATCCAATCCCTGATCCACAGGTCGCACGATTGTTCGGCCCCGCAATTCTGCACCGCGCTGATCAAAGCCGGTATCGATCACAATGGTTTTCTCGCCATTCTTCAAAACCCAGACATAATAATTCAACGGCATCGGCCCATCATGCGGATCCCCGCCAATGAAATTCTCCGAGGCAGGCCGATCATGCCGTGCATAGGCAATTGCGTAAGCTTCCCAAATGTCGTTCATTGGCTGCGCTCCCTATTCCGCCTCATATTCGTCAATGCCCTCGCGGGCGATGCGGAAGCTATCCACTGCTGCAGGCACACCGGCATAGATCGCCACCTGCAACAAAACCTCGCGAATTTCGTCTTTGCTAACGCCATTACGCAGCGCGCCCTTGACGTGCATTTTCAACTCGTGTGGGCGATTCAACGTGCTGATCATCGCCAAATTCAACATGGAGCGTGTTTTCACGGGTAACGTGTCGCGGCTCCAAACTGCGCCCCAGCAATACTCGGTCACCAATTCCTGCAATGGCATATTGAAATCATCGGCAGCGGCTAGGGATTTCTCTACGAACTCCGCCCCCAACACCGATTTGCGCATCTTCAGGCCTTTTTCGAACATCTCATTTCCCATGGGTATCTCCTGTCTGGGTTTAGGTGGGGATGCACAGCGCGTTGATCGCCCGCACATCGTCACAAGTTAATATTTGTTCCACAAAACCCACCAATCGGGCTGTGCCGTCCGCGCCGAGCCAATCGCTGGCCGATCGTGCAAACCGTGCTTCAATTTCAGCGGGGCCTGCCTTTTGGATATCATCCAGCGTCGCCGAAAATACGGCGCCATTGCTTGTGTGAATATCAACCGACGCACCTTGTTTGGCGGGGTATGCTGTGGTGTGAGCGGGATCGACAATCAGCTCGACCAAACCGATCAAGCGCTCGATTTCAGCCTCGCCGATACGTGCATAATTGGCCTCGGCAATTTCGCGACCGGCAATTGCGGTGGCAACGCTATATTGAATGCTCATCTTAGCCTGCAACACAGTTTGATAGGGACCGGTATGATCACAACCCGGGTATAGCCGCGCGGCGTCGGTGATCCGTACCTTGATCGCGCTGATCTGTTGCGATGGACCATCAAATTTCAAGGCTGCCGCCAGCGCGGCTTGGCAAGGGGTTTGGGCGTAATTACAGGCGGGGGCCTGCTTATGAAAAACCGACATGATGACATGGTCACCCTCGGGGAATAGCGGTATATCTTCTGGGGGCGCAACGCGGCCAACGGACCGGAAAAGTCCTGCCTCACCTTCCAGAATGGTTGGAGCTGTAAACGCACCTGTTGCCGCCAACTGTGCAGCAGTCATGCCATTGCGCGCAGCAAGCCCTGCATGAAAATACATCTCTGACCCACCTGAATGGGGCCACTCATTAAAGCCAGCGGTGGAATTTGCGGCAATGCCAAGGGCGCATTGCATTTGTGGGGCATTCAGACCCTTCAGAACACCACACGCAACAGCGCTGGCAAACGGGCCGGCAATGCCAGTGGGGCGAAACAACCGCCCCAGTTCAGGCGTCATTATCGATGCACCAATGCGCCCCCCGACCTCATATCCAGCAATCCCTGCGGTTAAGAAATCACGCCCGCTGATCGGGGTGTTGACCTGCGCCGCGGCGGCCAAAAGTGCTGGCCAAATCACCACGCCCAAATGCGACACACTGCCCGTATGCATGTCTTCGCGCACCAATCCATGGGCGGCGACAGCGTTGGCAAAAGCCGCGTCTGAGGGAACATACATCCCCTTCGCAGCAATCAATGCCGCCCCATTCGCGAGCGGAACACCAATGCTGGCCGCCTGCTGGCTCCATTCTAAGGGGGCCGCTTCAAATGCGCCGGAAAAGAAATCCGTCAAGCATAGCGCGGATTTGGCAAGAACCTCAGGTGAAGGCGAAAACCCTTCAGCCAAACGCGCCGCCATGCGCCCTGTGATTGTTTCTGCTGCGTTCATTTGGGACCTGAAATCGTCAAACCACTGTCGAGCTTCAATGTCACACCAGTAATTCCGCGGCCGTCTTCGGACGCAAAATACACAGCGGCCGCACCGATTTCTTCACCTGTCACCAACCGCCCAAGCGGGCTCATGTTTTTCCGTTTTTCCCAGTTCTCTTCGTTGATCACCGATGACGCGCCGGGCGTCACAATCGGACCAGGAGCCAAAGCATTCACGCGGATACCCACAGGGCCAAGTTCATCCGCTTGTTGGCGGGTAAACGCATCGACTGCACCCTTGATCGAGGTGTAAACGGCAGCCCGTGCAATCCCCAAAGATACCGCGATGGAGGACAAATTGATAATTGTCCCGCCGCCTTGCGCCGCGATGTGGGGCGTTGCGGCTTGGGTTGACCAGATGACCCCTTTGATGCCAACATTCAGCATCTTGTCCACAACATCTTCGGTCATATCAACCAAAGGCGCATAGTTAAAATAGACTGCATTGTTCACCAGAATATCCAAGCCGCCATCTGCGGCAAACCCATCAATTGCCTCTGTCACAGCACTGCGATCCGAAACATCAACGGCAATCGCGACAGAGCCAGGAATTTCAGCGGCTGCCGATTTTGCCAAATCAGCGTCGATATCGGCAATCGCAACCACTGCCCCCTCGGAGGCCATTTTGGCGGCTATATCCTTGCCAATTCCACGCCCTGCGCCTGTAATAAACGCACGTTTCCCCTGTAATCTTCCCATCTGAATTTCCCCGCTTTTACGCTTTTACGAATTGGTTCTGACCTGACATTCCAAGGCGGGCCTTAACTTGTCGACCGCATCCTTGACCTGTTTCATGTTGTGAAATGGTTTAAACCCAGCATGTGAAACCGGAAATCGACGCCCTAGTTTGAAATGGAAATCGTGGGCGAAAAAGGATTATCCACATGTACGTTACTTCTGATCCGCGCGCTGCGCTTAAAAAGACCGAGGCCGAAGGAACCGTCCAAGCCCCCGTTGCACCTGCCTTTCACACGACGTTTGACGAAACTGCCCCAAGCGATCAGAGCAAGGGAACGCAAACATGGTATGCACGCGCGCAGAATTTCGTGGTGGCGTATGTTGTCGCGCAGGATAATAGCGAAATTCACCGCATTGATCAGCCTGACGAATATGCAGTGTTGTTACCTGATATGGACACCAGAATCAGTGTTGAGTGGAACGGAACTCGAACAGAAATCACCGGAAATCATGTGGTGTTTATCCCCGCGGGAAATAGCACAATTACGATTTTGAAGGGCGGTCAGGTAATTTGTTTCTGTTCCAATAAGACCACCGACATTATCGCGCGGTGTGATGCGTTGTTACCGCCTCATGTAGCGGACAAAAACGTACCTGAATTGGCCCCTTGGCCCGATCCTGTGGGCGGCTTCAAAGTGCGTTCCTATTCGCTCGAGGTGGAGCCAGTCGAGGGTCGGTTTGGGCGAATTTTTCGGTGTACCAATTTCATGATAAATGTCATTTATCCGCGTACAGGCCCGCGTGACCGCACCCAGCTTTCCCCCCATAAACACGCCGGTTTTCAGCAATGCTCCCTCTGCCTCGCGGGCACTTATGTGCATCATTTACGCTGGCCATGGGAAACCGATGCGAACCTGTGGCGCGAGGATGAGCATGTTGTGTGTGACGGGCCATCCGTGACAATTATTCCGGCGGGCGCACTGCACACATCCGAATGCATTGGCGCAGGGATTAACCGATTGGTGGATGTATTCTGCCCGCCCCGAGTGGATTTTTCGGCCCAAGACGGGTGGGTTCTAAATGCTGCGGATTATCCGAAGCCCACTGAGCTTCAAGCGAAATAGAATTTCATGGCCGTGCGGCCCCCGATGCAGTGACGTAAGTCTGCATCCGGCACCAATTGCTGAAATTGCGCGACAGTGTCAGCATATGAAACCTGATCTTCGAACCCAGCAAAAGGCCAATCGGAGGCCCACATTAAGCGCTCCCAACCAGCCACCGCGATCAGCTCTTTGGCGACCTGATCGGCCAATCCTTCATGGGTAAAACGAAACCCGCCTGACATTTTAACCCATGTCCGGCCACGTTCAACTGCCGCCAAACAAGCCTTGAACCCCGGATCATTCACACCCTCGTCGGTGTCGATCAGACACATATGATCCAAGACCACATCGACGCCAGTATTTTCCAATGCCTCAATCGAGCTACCGATCCGGTGCGGGCGATCTGTCAAATGCACATGCCAGCCGATATCAGCGCAACGGTGCAGGAACCGTCGATATTCTTCGCTGGTTATATCGGGCAATTCCGCTTTGGGTCGCCATAAAAATCGCACCCCTGTGAAGCCTTCATCTCGGTATGCCTCCATCGTGTGAATATCCCAACTGAAATCCGGCATCACAGTCGCACGTAAATTGCGGTGCGCTTTGACGGCGCGGCGAACATAATCATTGTAAAGACCGTAAATGCTGGCCGCTGAAATCACACCAAAACTCACACCATGTTCGGCGTGTAGCGCGAGAGCTTGTTCAATCGTGGCATCTTGGGTTGGGCGGTGCCACGCATCATCGGCCATAGGCATTGACTGGGTATAAATGTGGAAATGTGAATCAACGAAAGGTCCAGTATTTGTCATCACTTCGTAGCACTTTCATCTAGGCCCAGCAGGCGCGTGGCATTGGTTGAAACCATTTTCCGGACGTCATCATCTGAAAACCCAAGGGTCAGGCACAGCTCGATCACCTCGCGAAATCCCTCGACGGGGCGCGGGTTGGTCATTTGCCCAAGATCCGAACTAAGGATCGTTTGATCAATGCCGGCTGCTTCAATGAAACTAAGCAATTCTTCGTCTGTATGATGACGGCCGGGGCAATCAATTAACATGCACGCGCATTGTTCAAGATAGACGCCATCGGCGGCCAGTTCGGTCATATCCGCCAGTGTGCAGCCGATAAACAACATTGGATGGTTCACCAATAACCGTGTGATACCTGCCTTACGCGCAGCCTCGAACAGGGGCCAAATTTCGCTGATATGCAAATGGCCTGCCGACAAGACACCGTCATATTCGGCAATAACCTCAAGAACTTGCAAGACGGGTTCGGTAATATTTCCCTTTTTATCAACCACGCTTAACGCTTCGTGTTTGCGCATGGTGGTGCCGGGGCCGATGAATTTGGAGCGGTGAAAATAGCGGATATGATTGGCGGCAAAAAGCGTCGGCATCCAGATCATTCGCCCACCCATCTTCAGGTCGTGTTCCACCGCATAAGGGTTAAACCCACCCACAGAATTGTTCAAAACAATGCCACCTAGCAGCTCAATTCGCGCCTCTGACAGAACGCTTTCCTTCAGGATACGGATTGCGGGTGAAGTGCCGTAATAATGGTCTTTATAGGCAATCGCGCGCATACCTGCGGCATCGGCTTCCTCGGCCGCCTCGATATGATTTAGCTTGCGATCCATGATCGATGGGCCGCTATGGCAATGCAAATCAATTGCGCCGTGGATAAGCGCGTCGATACGTTCTTTTGTTATCTCAGCCATTTTCGGGGCCTCCTTGGTATTCATTGAACCAACCAGACCTGCCTTACCAATGCACCGCGAAAGATACGTCGTTTCAAACCGTGAAACGCATGGATTTAGCGGACCCCATGCGGAACCCAACTGGCTAGCGTTATCATTGTCACAAGGGACAAGAACGGAGTCGGTTATGGACATGGATCACCACGAAATCAAAGCGCGCCTAAAGGGGGTAAATGCCTCGGTGCTCGTTATGGTCTTGGTACAATTGACCGGAGATATGGACATTCTGGCATATTACGCACCGATGCTTTCCAAGCCCGGTGAATTTGCTGATACGATCCCGCCCGAAGACATCGAAACGCTGCATGAACACTTGGCAAAGGTTTTGGCTGACCCCGACCAAGTGGCACCCGAAATTGATGCAAATCAGTTGCATTTGATGATGAACGCATTCTGCAATGAAACGGTTTCCGAACGCTACCTGCCGATGTTATTCGAAGACTTGGAATTCAAACCTGACACGCCAGCATTAGATCGTGCGGGCGACACCGCCAAACTACGATCAAGGGATCTAAAGGTTTTGATCGTTGGGGCGGGGGCCTCGGGTATTTGTGCGGGGATCAAGCTGGCTGAGGCCGGGATCAATTTTGAGATCGTTGAACAACATAATGATGTCGGCGGTGTTTGGCATGAAAACACCTATCCTGATTGCGGCGTTGATAGCGCCAATCATTTATACTGTTATTCCTTTGCGCTTAATCACAACTGGTCGCGCTACTACGTAAAACAGGCCGAGCTAAAGGATTACCTGCGTGATTGCGCTAAGGATAATGGCGTAATGGAACATATCCGTTTTGAACAAGAAGTACTGCGCATGGAATACGTTGAGGCCTCGTCCATGTGGCACTGTACGATCTGCGACAAAGGGGGTGCAATCCGTACCGAAGTCGTCAATGTGGTGATCGGCGCGACGGGGCAACTGAACCAGCCCTCCATTCCTGCGATCAAAGGGTTGGATGATTTTACGGGAGTGCAAATGCACACCGCGCGTTGGGACAATAGCTATGATTTCGCGGGTAAAAACGTCGCGATGATTGGCACAGGGGCAAGTGGCATTCAGGCTGGTCCACCCCTTGCTGAAATTGCCGAAAAATTCACGATCTATCAACGCAGCGCTCCTTGGGCCTTGCCGCGGCACAATTATAGAAATCTGGTGACGGATAACATGAAATGGGTGCTGGCCAATGTGTCCGGCTTTGCCCAGTGGTATCGGTTTTTGCTGTTATGGGCATATGGTGACGCGGTGCATGACGCGCTGATCATTGATCCTGACTGGGATGGCGGCACACGTACAATATCCAAACGCAACGCCGATATTCGTGAACTATGGGAAGCCTACATTAACAAAGAGCTGGCTGGGCATCCCGATCTGCTGGAAAAAGCAATGCCGGATTATCCGCCTTTTGGCAAACGGGCCTTGCGGGACAATGACTGGTTTTCGACGCTGAAACGCGACAATGTCGATCTGAACACCGGCGGCATCGACCATATCGAGGCAGATGCAATCATCGACAAGGAAGGTGTTCGCCATCCGACGGATGCCATCGTTTTTGCCACAGGGTTTCATGCTAGTCGGATGATTTACCCGATGGAAGTTGTCGGCAAAGGCGGACAGAGTTTACGTGATATCTGGGGGGATGATAACCCGCGCGCCTATCTTGGAATCTGTGTTCCAGGCTTTCCCAATCTGTTCTTAACCTACGGGCCGAACACCAACCTAGCGCATGGTGGCAGCATCATTTTCCAATCTGAATGTCAGGTGCATTACATCCTTGAATGTCTGGCCAACCTTTCTGAAACGGGCGACGCATCTATGGAAATCAGTCAAAAAGCCCATGACGCCTACAATGTTGAACTGGACGCGGCACTTGGCAAAATGGTCTGGACCCATAAGGGCGTCACCAACTGGTATCAAAACCAACAAGGCCGCGTGACCACCAATTCGCCTTGGCGATTAGTTGAATATTGGGAAATGACGCGCCGCATTGAACCGGATGTGTTTTTGAAACAAAAAGGGGAATAATATGAAATCTCATATGATGGTCGGTGTTTGGAAATTGGTGAATATTGCCAATACAGACAAAGACGGTAATGCGCTGCGCTCGTCCTACGGGCCGGAAAAATACGGGTTGATTACGTTCAATGAAAATAATCGCATGATGGTGGTGATTAGTGATGGTCGCGACGAATTACCCAAAGGCCGCGCACGCGAATATTCGTCCTATTGCGGGCGCTACACGTTCGACGGAACTACGCTAATCACGCAAGTTGACGGCTCCATCCCGCTTGACCGCGTGGGCACCGATCAGGTCCGCCCCTTGCGCTGGGATGGAGAGCGGGTTATTTTGACCGCACCGCCAGTAGAGATTGACGGCGTGGTAAATTACCGCGACCTAACATGGGAAAAGATCACCTAAGAAACGGAAGGGTTTTGCGTGTCGTCCTATCAGCCAGTCAATTCAGTTCTTAGATCATTGGACGTGCTAAAAGTCCTTAATCGTCGCTCGGTTACGTCCGTCGGGCAAATCCATCAGTTAACGGACTTGCCCAAACCCACAATTGTGCGCCTGCTTGAGACGTTGATGGCAGCAAACTACGTGACCAAAGACGAAAACGGGCGCGGATATCGGGTGACGTCACAAGTTAATGAGTTGAGCTGCGGCTTTCATGGCGCGCCCTTGGCGGTTGAAGCCGGACGTCCGTGGACGCAAAAACTGACCCGAGATTTGAAATGGCCTGCGGCGATTGCCGTACCCGATGGCAATGTGGTCGTGGTTTATGACACCACTTGTGGTGACAGCCCTATATCGCCCTACCATGCTAATATCCACAAACGTTTAGGGTTGCTTTCCATGCCGTTAGGGCGCGCATATCTGGCGTTCTGTTCCCCCGAAGAACAGCGGCTTACTCTGCGTTTATTAAAGACATCAACCCATCCTGATTCCGATATGATGAACACACCAGAGTTGATCGAACAGTTGTTAAACACTGTCAAATCCGCCCAATTTGCCGAACGTGTGGGCGGAGAAGCCAATCAAGCATCCTCCGGTGTTGCCGTGCCAATTTTCGACGAATCCCGTGACAAAGTCCTCGCGACAATTGGCATCACGTATTACACTCGCGCCGTTCGCCGCAAAGAGGTCATCGAAACTTACGTGCCCCATTTGCAAGCTGCCGCAACGGGTATTCGCGAAACCATCATCCGACTAACGGCTGCAATGGAAGCGGACAAGGCTGCTACGAATCCGCAGTAGGCGGACTGCACGAAATTTTGTTCCATTGGAACTCCGCCAATAGACCTCTGAAATTGTTAATCGCCTATTTTGACCGAAATGTGTTAACTTTAACTTTGGACAAATATTCAGACCCCAATTAATTCATCTGCGTGACGGCGTATATGAATTTAAAACTAAGACGCCACTTCTAAACAGGGCAACAGTTTTAGCCAAAGCTTTATTTAATGGATGTAAACGATTGACGGTAACAGTTGAATTCTCAGAGCAGGATATCGACCGGTATATAGCTAAGGTTGAGAAATCCGCTGTGATGGGGCGCAGCAAGCGTCGAATTCACCTTCTTGACCACCTTATCCGTTCAGAATTCTGTGGCCGCCGCTGCCGTTCCCAACGACCCGATAAGACAAATTGTATAGAT
>CAZYMT010000111.1:10007-10670 GCA_964649035.1 uncultured Rhodobacterales bacterium | reverse complement strand
AGCCCTTCGCCTCATATTCTTGTGCGTTTTTCAGCGCGTTCTCAATTGTTTCGCCCAGCACAAATTGTTTGCCCATTTCGCGCATGGCACCGCCAACGGCGGTACGAATTACGGGCTCTCCAAGGCGTTTCACAACGCCCTTCAAAGTCCCGATCAGTGCTGTGTCATTATCCGCCAAAATCTTACCCGTCAGCATCAACCCCCAAGTCGACGCATTCACCAGCGATGACGTCGAATGGCCCAGATGTTTGCGCCAATCCGACGCGGCAATTTTGTCTTCGATTAGGGCATCAATTGTTTCGCTGTCAGGGACACGCAATAGCGCCTCGGCCAGACACATCAACGCGACGCCTTCATCTGTCGAGAGGCCATATTCCGCCAAAAACGATTCCATCAAACCCGGGCGGGAAGCCGAACGGATTTTTTTGACCAGTTTTGTGGCGTCTTTCGAAATTCGGGCCCGAACGCGTTCATTCAAATCGGCCAAAACGACCAAATCACGCAAAACCTTACCTTCGGAAGGTAGACTATCGGCACTGAATTTCTGGTTTAACATGGGATTCTCCTACAACTCGACTAAGTTACAGGATTGTGATTGGTGTATTTACCTGAATTGGACAATAATCTAGGAAAAATCACCAAAGGTCAATATCAGTTCAGAGC
>CAZYMT010000111.1:0-9997 GCA_964649035.1 uncultured Rhodobacterales bacterium | reverse complement strand
CAGATGTCCAATATCGACAATTACGACCGCGCAATACTGAATCACCTGTCGGCAGACGGCCGTATGACCGTGACCGAGCTGTCAAAACGCATTCGCTTGTCCAAAACCCCGTGCCAAGCCCGTATAAAACGTCTGGAGGCTGAGGGGTATATCACTGGATATCGCGCGGTGCTAAACCCGATCAAATTGGGGCTGGAACATGTGGCATTTGTCGAGGTGAAACTGTCCGATACCCGCGACGCGGCCTTGTCTGCCTTTAATGAGGGTGCCAAGAAAATCAAAGAGATAGAGCAATGTCACATGATCGCGGGCGGCTTTGATTATCTGCTAAAAGTGCGCACCGAAAACATCGCCGATTACCGGCAAGTCATGGGCGAAAAGATATCTGCGTTGCCGCATGTGTCGCACACATCAACCTTTGTCGCGATGGAGGCGGTAAAAGAAGGCGCGCTTTAGGTCGAGGCGCGCAGGCGATCCTGATAGGTGGTTTTATCCCAGTTCGACACGGCCAACCATTGTTCAACGGGTTGGCGTTCAGCCATTGCACCATCGATTTCAATCTCGTCAAAACCCGCGCGGCGTGCGTGTAGGTATTGATCCGAAATCAAGTGCCCGACAGCCCGTAAACGACCCGCATATCCCATGCTGCGTAACTGGCGTGCGATGCTGAAACCGCGACCATCGGCAAAGCTGGGGAAGGGGATGCGGATGGCCTTGGCATCTAAATGCGTCGCCAAATCGGTTGGATTAATACTATTTTCAACGTCTAGGTATGAGGGCGTGACCATACCTTCCTCAAATGTTTCAAACGTAACATCCGCTAGATCATCCGCGTGAAATCCGTCATCTTTAATCAGTGTCATAATCTACCCCTTACGCCGCTGTGCGGACAAGTTTGCCGTTTTCGAAATGGATGCCACATTCTTCTTTTCCGGTACCCCTCCAACGCCCTGCGCGGGGATCTTCGCCAGCATTTGTACGCGAAGTACAAGGTCCGCAGCCGATGGAACGAAACCCTTTTGCGACCAATGGGTGGCGGGGCAAGTCATGTCTGGTCAAATACCCCTGAATGGCGTCGCGATCCCAATGGGCGAGGGGGTTGATCTTGGTCTTGCCCTCACCATCCTCGAACACATCCATAGTCGAGCGCGATTCCGTCTGATGCCGTTTACGTCCGCTGATCCATGAATCAAACTCCGCCAGCGCTTTGTTCAATGGCATAGTTTTGCGAAAATCACAGCAAGCGTCGGTGTTGGTTTTATGCAAACGCCCAAAGGCATCGCTGCGACGCACATCCTCGATTTCGGGTTGGATGCGACGCACATCGGTTAGACCAAACTTTTCCGCCAGCTCAAGCTGGTAATCCAGTGTTTCCTGAAACAGCATCCGCGTGTCGACAAAAATCACCGGAATGTCGGGATTTATGCGGCTGGCAAGATGCAGCAACACCGCCGATTCCGCGCCAAAGGATGACACCATCGCAACCTTGCCAAATTCATCGATATTCAGCGCGCGGTCCAGAACCGCCAAGGCAGATTCTTCACGCCAATCTAGGTTTAACTCACTGTTATCAAGCGGCATTTTTTCGTTTCCCTTCTGGGTAAAGAGCCGCCTTAAACGGCTCCGCGCCGAGGCGCCTATATGCTTGGAGGAAGGTTTCATCATCCGCTTCACGAAAGCCAAGATAGGCAGTGATCAGGCGTTCAATGGCAGGCAATAATGCCTCGGCCGAGAAACCGGGGCCGACGCGTTCGGCGATGGCGGTATTTTGTGTTCCGTCGCCGCCAAGCGTGATCTGGTAATTCTCGACGCCCCCACGATCGAGCCCCAGAATACCGATATGCCCAACATGGTGATGCCCACAAGCATTGATGCAGCCCGAGATTTTGATCTTTAGCGGGCCGATTTCATGCTCCAATTTCAGCTCGTTAAAACGGATCGAGATTTCCTGCGCCACAGGGATCGCACGGGCCGTGGCCAGTGCACAATAATCCATGCCTGGACAAGCGATAATGTCGGAAATTAGACCGATATTTGCGGTCGCAAGGCCAACTTCTTTTAATGCAGCATGAACCGCAGGAATATCGGCGCGGCGCACATGTGGCAGGATGATGTTTTGTTCGTGCGACACGCGCAACTCATCATGGCTATATTTTTCGGCCAAATCGGCAAGTACGCGCATCTGTTCACTGGTCGCATCGCCCGGCGTTTTACCAATCCCTTTCAGGGACACCGTTGCGATTGTGTAGGCCGGATTTTTGTGTTCGGACAGGTTCGTATCCGCCCAAGACCGCAGGATCGGATCTGCGTCCACGGCTTGTTCCAACGTGATCGAGCGGGTGTTGTCGAAATCAACGGGACGGAACGCTGCCTCGATATTTTCCAGAATTTCGACGGGAACCCCTTTGAAATTAGCACGTTTTTGTTCGAAAATAGTTTCGATCTGGGCCTTCAGTTCTTCAAGACCGGTTTCATGCACCAAAATCTTGATCCGCGCCTTATACTTGTTATCGCGACGGCCATTGAGGTTATACACCTGCAACACGGCCTCGAGATATGGCAATAAATCGGCCTTTGGCAGGAACTCGCGAACGGTTTTTCCGATCATTGGTGTGCGGCCTAAACCACCTCCGACAATGACCTCATACCCGGCTTCGCCAATTTCGTTCCGGCGCAGATACAGGCCAATATCATGGGCGCGGACAACCGCACGATCATTTTCTGCGCCGCTTACTGCGATTTTGAATTTGCGCGGCAGATAGGCAAATTCTGGGTGATCCGTAGACCATTGACGCAGCAATTCGGCGGTGGGGCGAGGATCCTCGATTTCGTCCGCTGCTGCACCTGCGAAATGGTCGGCAGTGACGTTGCGGATACAATTGCCCGATGTCTGGATCGCGTGCATTTCAACGTCTGCCAGCGCCGAAAGAATTTCAGGGACATCTTTTAGTTTTGGCCAGTTGAACTGGATGTTTTGGCGGGTTGTAAAATGCCCGTAGCCCTTATCCCACTTGTCGGCGATATAGGCGAACTGGCGCATTTGAGCCCCGTTCAACGTTCCATAAGGCACGGCAACCCGCAGCATATAGGCGTGCAACTGCAGGTATAGACCGTTCATCAGACGCAAGGGTTTGAATTCGTCTTCGGTCAGGGAACCATCAATACGGCGTTCAACCTGTGAGTTGAATTCGGCAACACGGGCGCGAACAAAAGTCTCGTCAAAATCATTGTACTTATACATTTTCGAGTTCCTGCTTGCCGTGGAAATAGTTTGAGGGGCCTTTTGTGCGGAATTCTTCGCGGAAATGTTTGGTGGCGATTATTCCGTCAACGACAACATCCATCAAATACGCCCCCACCAGGATGTCGGCCTGCGTTTCGGCAAATGCCAATAACTCGTCGGCCTCTTCGCTAGTTGTCGCGACGATGGCGTCGTTTAGTGAACGAGTCCAATCGCGCGCGGCGGTCAGATAGATCACGTCACCTTCCAGCAGGTGATTTGCGGTGATAACTTTTGGCATAGCTTCTCTCGACATTTTTGCTGTGTCCGTGACATATAGGAATTCGGTCTCTCATTGGAACATTTTCCCAATAAAAAACCCATACCCGCTATTGAATAAGAACTATGTCCTGCATTAGGATGTCTGGTAGGACGTTTTTATTGAATCGAGAAGGAATGCAAAATGAAAGGCCAATTAGACGGGATAGACCGGAAAATCCTTGCAGAGCTGCAAATGGATGCCAGTCTGCCGTTGGAGGAAATCGCTCGCAGGGTAGGGTCATCCAAGACCCCGGTGTGGAACCGTATCCGTAAGCTGCGCGACGCAGGTATCATCACCAAAGAGGTGGCGATCCTGAACGCTGATGCACTGGGTTTGGAGGTATGTTTCTTTGTGCTAATCCGCACATCCGAGCATGACGCCGACTGGCAAGCAACCTTCCTGACAACCCTCAAAGCACGTGCCGAAGTGATGGAGGCACATCGCCTTGCCGGCGATATTGATTACATTCTGAAAGTGCGAGTGGCGAATGCCAAGGCATATGACGAATTTTATCAATCTTTGATTGGTGAGGTGAAGATTTTCAACGTCACCGCCTTGCTGTCAATGGAGGAGATCAAATACACAACGGCGTTGCCACTTTAGCTATCTAAAGGGTTTTGCTGCCTTGTCATATCGTTTGGCGAGTTCACTAAAACTATTCCCCCACCCGCTGCTTAGGCTGACCTCCTGCATCGGACCTGCGAACATGAAAATGACGTCCAAGGTAAATATATCGATTTCACCGTTGGTGAAAATCTGGCCTAATAGTTTACTAATCTCTCGCTGAGCGCTATCCGCATCCCCCCAGGAGGACCAAGAGTAGTCATTGTCGGACAGCGCCAGCAATGTCTTTGCGTCCTCCAGAACTGTAATTAGGGTTGACTTTGATACGGCGACGCTGCGATTTACCACGGCAATTATCCTATGTTTTCAGTATGTTGAAAGCGCGTCGTCGGTCCGCTTTGCCAGTTCCATAAACGGTTTGACCCAGCCGCTACTTATGGCGACTTCTTGCATCGGGCCTGTCGCGTTGAATATTACGGAAATGCTAGATGTGTCGATGCCTTCGCCATTTTTGAGTGCTGTAATCAAGGGTTCAATTTCAGCCAATGCTTCGCTGGAATTATCCCATGACGACCAAGAATAATCATTGTATTTTGAGGATAGTAGCAAGGTAGCGTCTTCGAGAATGGAAATTAAATTATCTGCTACTGAGGGCATGGTTTATATTTCCTTTCAAACACTTACACAGTTATGGGCACCGAGAACCAGAATGTAGTTCCTTTTCCTTGCTCACTGACGAAGTCAATCTCACCGCCATGGATTTCGATGATTGATCGCGAAATTGACAGGCCAAGCCCAGTACCGCCTATTTGTCTTGTATCTGAGCTATCATTTTGTGTGAAGCGTTTGAAAGCCTTTTCGCGGAAATCGTCCGGAATGCCCGTCCCGTAATCTTTCACGGAAAAAATACCAAAATCGCCGTCTCGCCACATCGTCAATTCGACCGTAGATTCAATTGGCGAAAATTTTACGGCGTTGGAAATTAGGTTAGAGAATACCTGCTGAATTCGATTTGGGTCGGCTTTGACTGAAAACGGCGTTGCATCCTGTTGCTTGGTCAATTTCACATCAAAATCGGTCGCGTAAGGTTCGTTTAGCGCCAACGCATCAGCTAACAATTGATCGGATGACATTGGTTCGAAGTTAAATTCGATTTGACCAGCATGTAGTTTATCTATCTCAAGGATATCATTGATTAAAAGCAAAAGTCGATCAGAGTTCTTTTTGCTAAGGCGCAACATTTCAAGGGCCTCGTGTTCAAGCTCGCCAAACGACCCCATTATCAACAAATCCGTCAACCCGATTATTGCAGTTAAGGGCGTGCGAAGTTCATGGTTCATCGTTGAAATGAACTGGGTTTTTGCCGTTTCCGCGCGCTTTTGCTTGTCGATATTGACCATGATGCCGAACCAATGTGGCGTTCTGCCGACGTTGATTTTTGTTCCATAAGAATAAACCCAGGCTGTGGTTCCGTCCTTTCGTCGAATTCGACATTCGAAACCGCTGCCTTCGCCGACGGCCTCGGAATGGTTTATCGCCTTTTCGATGTTGGAACGATCCGCTGGGTGAACCATGTTAAGGAAATTTTCTGTGCTTGGTTCGACCTCTCCGGGGGTAAGGCCGAGGATCTCATAGTAGCTATCAGACCAAACTGACATGTCGTCATCCGCGGTTTTTTCCCAGATCCCGACGCCTGCGCCTTTGGTTGCTAGATTGAATCTTTCCTGCTCGAGCTTCAGATCATTGATATCAATGATCCGTTGCATAGTGCCGCCATCGTTGAGTTTTGAAAATACATAAAGATGCCAACGGCCATCCCTAAGAACCTCTGTTGGGCCCGTGGGGGACCTGAAATTTGCCAAGCGCTCTGCGACCCAGTCTTCCTCGCGACCGACGGCTTCCGGGACCAGATTATATTCGATATTTTTGTCCAGCCAAGTTCGATACTTTAGTCCTGGCAGCAAAATTGGCGTAAGAACACCCGCCATTGTTTTCAGTTCGTCGTTGCAAATGATTAAATGGTCATCGCTATCCCACAGGATCAACCCGTCAGACGTTTGATCAAGCGCCTGCAAAAATAGTTCATTGGTATTTTGTGCCTGCACCAGCTCGGTGATATCTGAAACTGTTCCGCGGTATCCTGCAAATTCTTCGTTGCTGTCAAATATGGGTTTTCCGCTTACGCTTAGATAGAAAATGTCGCCGCTTTCATCGACGATGTTGTACAAAAAATTTCGATAGGTTCGGTGGGCCAAATGGTCTTCGTAATGGTTTCGCCAATGTGGGTCCTTTTTAATGTCCGCATCCATTGCTTCCCACCGGGTTCGCCCGATTACTGACCCCAAAAAAGCGAATTTTTTGCCAGTGATATAATCCCGCGACTCGGTATATCGAAAATTTGTGTCCTGCTCCCAGTACCAATCCGAAGTGGTAGCCGAAAAATCAGCGAGGCGGGTGTAGCTAGCCCGTAATTCCTCTTCCACCTTTTTCCGTTCAAATATTTGATGCTTCAGTTCGCAATTTTTCTTTTCTAACTCGTCGGCTCGCTGATCAAGCGTCGCGATATTGTCGATGGACCGTATCTTTATGCTCGTAATTTCGGCAATACGTGTCAGAATTTCGGAATGATAATTCGAAAAGTATGCAAGGCGTGCGTCTTCGCAATCGATCACACCAATGGCTTGCCCATCAATGATAAGAGGGACGCAAACTTCGGAAAGCATTGGGTCGATGTCTGGAATATATCTAGCGTCTTTTGATAGGTCGTCGATGATAATCGGCGATTTGGATTTGGCGACCAAACCGGTTATCCCTTCGCCAAATGCAATCTCGATCTTATGGTCGATAATGTTGCCTTGAGGGTTCTTATTGCCAATCGCTGCCACTTGACGCAGCATTTTGGTTTCTTGATCCAGCAAATAAATAACACAATCATCAAAACCTAATTCACCCACTATCTTGCGGGCAACAAACCACAGCAATTCGGTCTTGTCCGATATGCTCAGTATTTTAAGCGTAAAATCATTTACGGCATTTTGTAAAACGACAGACCGTTCAAAATCTGCGCCGAGCTGTCTTTCTCGCACGGTTTACCTCCAAACTAATAGACTGGAATACAGGCATAAAACCTGAATCGCTTAGTTTTCTTGATACCCGAAATGCAACTAATGATTGATTAAGATAAGTTCCTATAGTCTGGATGCGCGTGGCTACGTGTAATACGGCGCTTAACTAATAGCGAAGACACGGGGGGCGTTCGCGACAGTCAAACAGAGTATGAAAGAACAATTCCGTTTTCCAAAATATTCCCGCTGAGTGGTGAGACGTTGGTACTGATCAACAATAACTTTAGTGGCGAGCGAAGTGCGATTGTCATCACCTAACGTGGTTTGACATGTCAGAAATTACTAGGTCCTGTATGTCGGAATTTTCCAAATAATGGATAACAGATTGCGAAAACCCCTCTTCCAGATGGCGTACAAACAATGCCGTATCAAAAAGTGGACAGGTCAACCTGTTTACTTGTAATTTCCGCCTAATCTCCCTCAATTTGGATGGGTCGACCGCTAAATCGTAGATCAACGTTTCGTAAGCTTCATCATTATAGGTGATTAGTTCGGGCATCTCGCTTGCTTTGAGTAAGCTGGCGGCGACGCGCGAAGCGAACTGTTTTCCAGCCTTTGTAACAACGGGTAATCCTGCCCAAAGAGCGTCGCTGGCCGTTGTGTGTGCGTTGACGTTAAACGTGTCCAAAAATAGATCGGCCAGCTCATGCCGTGCCAAATGTTGGTTTGCTGGGACGCGATCTGCAAATATCAAGCGATCGGGATTAAGCCCTCGATGAGCGGCTTCTTTTCTTAAGTTACTTTCGAATATTTCGCTCGAACGAAGTAGCCATAACACGCTATTATCGACTTTTTGCAAAAGCCGCATCCAGATATCAAATTCGGTTGGCGTAATTTTATAGTTGTTATTGAAACAGCAAAACACAAAAGCATTTTCGGGTAGGCCAAATTCGGAACGTGCCAGACCCTCGTTAGAATGTACTCTGCCACTATCGTTTATCTGATAGGAATTGGGTAAATATATTATTTTTTCAGAATAATGTTCGCGATATTGATCGGGAATGACGGTGGAATCGGCGATAATATAATCGATGAAATCTGTTCCAAGAGTTCCCGGATACCCTAGATAACTCATCTGGATCGGGGCCGCCCGATGTGACAAAATTCCAAGACGCGTATTTTCAGTATAGCCTTTCAAATCGACCGCAATATCCAACCGATGCTCGCGTGCCAATCTGGCAATATTACTATCAGACATTTCTGAAACATCTACAAACATATCAACCGAGGATTTCAATTTTTTTGTCACATTGTCTTCGGTGCCCACACCATAAGAATAGATGAAAAATTCAAATCTTGAACGATCATATAATTCGAATAATTTCGCCATTAGACGCATTGTTGCATGATCATAAAAATCTGCCGAGAAAAACCCCACTTTGATCTTTTGCCCGGGTTTCACCTCATGAAAATCGGTTACTTCTAAGGTGTTCGGTGCCGTTTCGATGAAGCTTTCTCGGGCTTTCCGTTCGGAACGCTGCCTTTGACGGGCGGGATCATCCTCCATCGCAAGAAATAGAAACGGTTGGGGAACGTCCTCGGTTGTGTCAAGAAAATCGCGATATTCGTCAAATTCGGACACCCATCGCCAATCTCCCGATTGGGCTTGGAGATGTATTTTTTCTGCGAGCGGGCGACCTTTGCTTTGCCCAAATTCTACCGCGCACTCATAAGCTTTCAGTGCCTCTTGCAATTGACCCAATTTCTGAAAGATATTTGCTTGCAACTGATGTGCTGTCGAGAGCGTTGGCTGGGCTATTAGAGCGTTCGAACCCGCAACCAGAGCTTCGGAAAAATGTCCGCACTTAAGCAGATTTTTTGCTAGGTTATTATTCACTTCATATGACAAAGGGAGACTTATTAACGCCTTTCGGAAACATATTATTGCATCGTGAATAAACCCTTGTTCTTCCAGGCAATTACCAAGATTATTTAATGCCTCGGGATAGTTGCTCTTGATTTTTAAGGCTTGTAAGTAACACGATTCTGCCTCAGGAAATTTTGCTTGTTTTTTGAACACGTTCCCTAGGTTATAATGTAGGTCGGGAGAATTAGGAGCTAACCGAATGGCGGCCGAATAACTTGTAACAGCGTCTTCGAACCGTCCCATGTTGATGTGTGATAATCCTAAAATATTCCATAATGCCATAGTATTAGGGTATATCTCTAAAAGCTCAATCGTGGCCACTACCGTTTCCGAAAACCGACCTTGCTGAAATAATGTGGTTATTCGTTCTATTTGTTGTAGATTTGGTGAGGGATTGCCCCTTTTAGATATAAGCGCGATTGCCTTCTTAGCCCGCTTGTTTTTAGGGAATTTGTCGAGAATCGACTCATACGTCTTGACTGCTTGTGCGGTTTCCCCCCTTCGTTCGTGCGATTTCGCTACCAAAAGTGTTTTTTCTACCGTCATACCCATTGAAACGCCTTTGTATTGTAAAGGAAAGAAGGTGCTTTGGGTGTGTGATGTCATATTTATGTTAATGTTTTCTAAAGTTGATATCAGTTAACTACTTGTTAATAGCCAACTATCAGGAACCTCCAAATTTTATTACAAAATGGGTCTCCCTATGGCTAGCCTCCCGGCTCAAATCGTAATGGCTTGTCGTCGTTGGTTCGAGGTAATGGCCAGCGAAAGTAATAAATTCCATGGCGAGAAAGGCTTAGATAAGTAGTCAATTGCATGGGCGTTGTGCTCCACATTGTGTCGCACTTGATTGCTTGAGGCCTAAGTCATTGATTTAGAAGAATTTGGCGGAGAGACAG
>CAZYMT010000110.1:0-10672 GCA_964649035.1 uncultured Rhodobacterales bacterium | reverse complement strand
TTACGCAAAGCGTCGGCAGCGCCTTCCTAAAAGCGTTCAAACCCGTCACCGAAAAGCACATGTTCGAAAGCTGGACAGACGAAGACCGCGAGGTTCAACTAATCAAACGCGGCCGCTACGCCGAGTTCAACCTCGTCTATGATCGCGGCACCCAGTTCGGCCTGCAAACCGGCCACAATCCAGAGGCCGTGCTGATGTCCCTACCGCCCGAATGCAAGTGGCCGTGACACAAAACAAAGCCCTCGTTTTCATCCACGGCCTCGTCCAAAATCCGGCGAGCTGGCAGGAATGGAAACAGTATTTCGAGGCAAAGGGCTATACCTGCCATACCCCTGCCAACCCCTTCCATGAGGGCGATCCCAAAAGCCTTTGGGAAAATATTGACCCAAGGCTACGTGACCTGACCTTCGGGGATGTTGTTGCCAACATGGCCGAATTCATCGACACATTGCCGGAAAAACCAATCCTGATCGGGCATTCAATGGGGGGAATGTGTGTGCAAAAACTGCTGGCGGCAGACAAGGCCGCAGCAGGCATTTGCATTAATTCCGCGCCCCCAAAAGGCATGACATACCTAAGCTGGAACTTCCTTAAAAGCAACCTGCCGATCGTTAACCCGCTCAAAGGAAACACCGTATTCAAGCCGAGCGTCGACTGGTTCCATTACGCCTGCTGTCCCGTCGAAACCCGCGAATACGCCGCCGCCCACCACGCCAAATTCGTTACCCCCGAGGGCCGCAATATCGCGCGGACCCTCGCTGGACGCGATGGGTATATCAACCTGACGGCCCCCCATAATCCGCTACTTTTTATTGCGGGCGAAAAAGATCACACCATCCCTGCGGCCCTCAACCGCAAGAATTTCATGGCCTATACGGACGCTGACAGCATCACGGATTTCAAAGAATTTTCGGGGCGCGCGCACACAATCTGTCAGCAGGAAAACTGGCAAGAGGTCGTAAATTATATCGCCGATTGGCTGGAGGCCTTACCAAATAAGTAGAAAACATATACTCAGAAGACATCCCATTTCCCATAATTGATGGAGACTAAATTTGAAAAAAACAATAAAATTACTCTCCAAACATCTCTTAGTGCTTTGCGCACTGGTGCCCGCAACATCAGCACAGGCAACTTTCGGATGTAGCATTTTAGAAACGCCCGAAGGCCAGATCACCTTGTTCGCCGAGCCCTCCATTCAGTCCGATGTCGTTCTCATGCTACCAACCGGTGCAGCCGTTTCACTATTGGAACAATCCCCATCCAACGGCTGGGAACATGTGGCGTATTCCGAGGACCCTAAATCATGGTGGGGCGAAGGCACACGCGGCTGGGTTCTTGCCACTTATTTAGACGATTGCGGTTAAACAAACGCGCTCCACCTAACAAGGAGCACTCCCGCCCGTCAGAGTCGTCAATTTGCACGCAAATTGAGCCCCCTCCCGTTGGGCTTGGCCTCGCCTTCGGCTCGGCTTTGGTGTTTCAAAGCTAATCCTGCGTTATAAGTCCGCCAGCCTTCAGCCAAGAACTGAACCCGCCCTTGATATGTGCCGCATTTTCGAACCCCATCCGCCCGAGCGTTTCCACAGTAATTGCGGAACGCCACCCAGATGCGCAGTGGAACAGAAACTTCGCGTCCTGCCCGAAAATGTCTTTGTAATATGGGCTATCCGGATCGACCCAAAATTCGACCATCCCACGCGGGCAGTGAAACGATCCTTCGATATATCCCTCACGCTGGCGCTCACGGATGTCGCGTAGGTCAACGATCACAACATTTGGATCGCTCGCCATCGTGATTGCATCAACGGCTGCGATTTCTTCGATCCGACTGCGTGCCTCAGCGACCATTTCAGCGGAATTTATTTTCAGTTTATTGGCCATCTGCCCACCTATTTAATGCAGCAACAAAAAGATCACACCCAACGCGATCATTGCCGCCATGATCACACTAAACACCCGAAACCGCAATTCCGTTGATAAAAATTTTTGCAGCCAAACACCCAGCAGCGCCCAGCCACTGGACGAGGTTAAGCCCGCCCCCAACCCGATCCCGCTGGCAATCAGGGCCGCTTGCAAAATATCCTCGCCATTCACGAACTGCGCGACCATGCCAATCGCCATCGCCCAAGCCTTGGGATTGATCCACTGGAACCCCGCCGCTTGCAAAAACGTAAACGGTTTACCCACAGCGCCCGTCGTTCCGGGTCGTCCTGCCGTCGCGATTTTGAATGCCACATACATTAGCAGCGCCGCCCCGACGTAGCGCATAATATCTTGCAACAACGCGGAACGCTCAAACACCTCGCCCAGCCCCATGGCCACGGCGAATAGCATCAGCGGAAACCCAAACGCCACGCCCATCACATGCGGCAGGCTGCGACGATACCCAAACCGCGCACCCGACGCCGATAACATCGCGTTATTCGGTCCAGGCGTCCAAACCGATGCCAGCATAATTCCGGTCAGCGCAAGGATGTCTTCGTAAGGCATTAACCACTCCTGTTTGGGTCAGATAATATCGCCAGTGATCAAAAGGAAAACACCTAAAATTATGATAGCAGCCATCACCAGATTGAATGTCAACGCACGGCGCGGCGACGCCAGAAAGCCCTGCATCGAATGCCCGAAATACGCCCAAGCATTGGCTGAACTCGACGCCGCAAAAACCGTGGCCAACGTGCAGAGCCCCGCCTCCAACAACGTATTATCACCCGTAATGAACTGCGACGTCACACTAATGCACATCACCCAGCCCTTGGGGTTAACCCATTGAAATGCCGCCGCTTGCAGGAACGTAAACGGTTTACGCCGAACACCCTTTTGCCCCGGCACACCAGACATCGCGATCTTCCACGCGATCCAGATTAGCAGGGCCGCACCAACCCAGCGCAACACCTCATGCAAGATCGGCAGCTGCTGAAACACCTCACCCAACCCCATGGAGACCACAAACATCATTAACGGAAACCCGATAGCAATGCCAAGGATAAGCGGTACTGTTTTTGCGTATCCAAACGTCGCGCCCGAAGACGCCAACAACGCGTTATTCGGCCCCGGGGTCCACCCCGCAGCCATCATAATGCCTACCAGTGTAATAAAGTCATTAAGGGGCATGAGAACCTCCGTTAGGTCAGTTAATATGACCTTTTTCAGAAATTCACGGAACTGTCAAGCGAACGTAGATAATTTGTTCCACCCCAAACCTAATCACCGATCGTTCCGGCCACATACCGACCTTCTCAAGCAAACGCCAGGAAGCAAGGTTCTCAGCTTGTGTTTCGGCAATCACCCGACCAAGGTTCAGGTCCGTTTGGGCATGCGCCAACACGCCCGAAATTGCCTCGCTTGCGTAACCCTTACCCCAAAAATTTGGAAGAAATTGATACGATATTTCTGTATCACGCCCATCCGTATGCGGCGTCAACGAAACCAATCCGATAGTCGAGGATTCCGCCAATTGCGCGGTCCAAACTCGCTCATCATCGCGTGCGCAATAATAGGCATCCACCGCCGCATCAATCCGATTATCCGGCACCGGACCGCCCAAATATCGCCGAACCTTCGGATCGCAAAGTATCGCGCGAATAACGTCGCGATCAGGTTCGCCCACATCTCGCAGAATAAGCCGTTCGGTCGCAAGTTCAACCATGGGAAAACCTGTTAGTCGCGAATGTGATAACCCGTTTTGAATATCCACCAGATCGCCCCAAGCATCAACGCCATGAACCCAATAATTATTGTCAGGCTAAGGCCAAAACTTACATCAGAGACCCCAAAGAAGCTCCAACGGAAACCGCTTATCAGGTATAGAACCGGATTGAATTTTGTGACTAATTGCCATGCAGGTGGCAGCATCGATACCGAATAAAAGCTACCGCCAAGAAACACTAATGGTGTGATAATCAGCAACGGCACCAATTGTAATTTCTCAAAATTGTCTGCCCAGATGCCGATGATAAACCCTAATAACGAAAAGGAAATTGCTGTTAGGAACAAGAAAAATACCATCCAGAACGGGTGTAGTATTTCCATTGGCACGAATAAATATGCCGTTGCCAAAATGATCAATCCAATCAATATCGACTTGGTGGCCGCCGCCCCGACATAGCCCAAAACGATCTCGAAAAACGATACAGGTGCCGACAATAATTCAAAAATCGTCCCGACAAATTTCGGAAAATAAATCCCGAAAGACGCGTTTGCGACACTTTGGGTTAGCAGCGACAACATGATCAAACCGGGGACAATGAACGACCCGTAGGCCACCCCTTCAACCGATTCAATTCGGCTGCCAATGGCCGCCCCGAAGACCACAAAATACAGCGACGTGGAGACCACCGGCGACACCACACTTTGGAACAACGTCCGTCCCGTGCGCGCCATTTCATATCTGTAAATCGACTTTACCGCATTGAAGTTCATGCCTCGTCCCTCACCAAATTCACGAAAATTTCCTCAAGCGAGGATTGCGAGGTTTGCAGATCTTTCAGCACCAACCCCGCCGCGCTAAGATCCGCCAGCAACGCCGTAATTCCGGTCCGATCCCCCTTGGTATCATAGGTATAGGTCAGTTTCAGACCATCGTCCGAGCGCACCAGATTATACGCTGCCAAACTGTCCGGCACCACCTCGCAGGGTGCTTGCAATTCGATCGCCATCCGCTTCTCGCCGAGCTTTTGCATCAGCACATCCTTATCCTCAACCAGCAGAATTTCCCCGCCATTGATGACACCCACACGATCCGCAATCTCCTCGGCTTCTTCAATGTAATGGGTCGTCAAAATGATGGTCACACCGTCCTCGCGCAGCTCGCGAACCACGTTCCACATGTCTTTGCGCAGCTCCACATCAACACCGGCGGTTGGTTCGTCCAGAAACAGAACTCGCGGTTCATGGCTAAGCGCTTTGGCGATCAGAACACGGCGCTTCATACCGCCCGAGAGTGTGCGGATCGGGCTGTCCTTTTTGTCCCATAATGACAGCGAGCGCAGCACTTTTTCGATATGTGCATCATCGCGCCCGAACCCAAACAGCCCACGACTGAAACGAGTTGTATTCCAGACGGTTTCGAACGGTTCCAGCGTGATTTCTTGGGGCACCAGCCCGATCATCGTACGGGTCTGGCGAAAGTCCTTTTCGATATCAAACCCACCAACCGTAACACTACCAGATGTTGGCGTAACAATCCCGCAAATGGTTGAAATCAGCGTGGTTTTTCCAGCGCCATTTGGCCCAAGCAACGCCAAAATCTCCCCTTCAGCGATATCGAGCGAGACATTTTTCAGCGCCTCAAACCCGCCCTCATAAGTTTTTGACAGATTCTGAATAGAAACAAATGCAGACATAAAAATTCCAATATGTGGGAAAGTGGTTCGACAAAATATAGGTACGGAAATCCGGATGTCCAGCCCTATGCACAAAAAGAAATCACTGTAGATTTTGCAGCAACCCATCAGTGATTTCGTAATAATCGCCTTTATCGGCGACAAAAATATGCATACCCAGCTTCACCCCGGTTGCCCCATCAAACGCCCCCATCGCCACCCCGATCCAATCCAGATGCGGAGGGTCAAAAAACAGCGACGACCCACAAGTCGAACAAAACCCGCGCCGGACTTTTACGGATGAATCGTACCAAGTAACATTTGAGGCACCCGTGATTTTCAACGCATCCTTTTTGACATCCGTCGAGACAAAATAATGCCCCGAAAACCTCCGGCATTTTGTGCAATGGCAAGCGTCCGGCGTGTGCAGCGGCCCCGAAACCTCGAAATGGACTGCGCCACACAAGCAAGACCCATTATGCACTTCGCACCAGCCCTTTCAAGAAATGCACCGCCCCCTGCAAGGCGTCGTATGATGGCGCGTAAAATTCGCCGTAATGCAGGAACCCGTGATTAACGTTTTCGTGCAACACATAGGAATGCGCCACCCCCGCCGCCGTCAATTTATCCGCCAGCCAGCGTGTGTCGTCCGCCAGACAATCCAGCTCCGCCTCAGCCAGATAGCAAGGTGGCAAACCGACCATTTTGGCGTTCACCAAATCCCCGTATTCCGGCGTTGAATGGCCGCCGAGATACCAATCCCAGCACTGCTCCATATTCTCCGTCCGCAACCCAAATTCGCCACCACCATAAGCCAGATGTGACGGCGTATTGAACAATTTCCGGTAACATCCGTACCAAAGCAACAGCGCACTGATCGCAGTAGAATGTCCTTCGTCGCGCAACCGCAACGCCGCCGCCAGCGCAAGGTTGGCCCCAGCAGAATCGCCCGCAAGGATCAACCGCGCCTCGGGATGATCCGCACGGATTTCCAACGCCAAATCGCAAATCATATCCAGCCCGTCCGGATACGGATTTTTAGGGGCCAGTGGATAATCCGGCCCGATCACCTCATGCCCCGTCATCGCCGCCAAATCAGTCATGATCGCGCCGTGGGTAACCGTATCGCAATTGATCCAGCCACCGCCGTGAACAAACAGAATGATCGCCGTGTCGTCACGTTTGGAACGCGGCAGAAACCGCCGTAGCGAACCGTCTTCGACGATCTCGACCTCGTCAACATGCCGCCCTACTAGTTCAACCCGCGCATGGCGCGCAGCAGCGCGAACATTGTCCACCGTTTCGGGCGTCTGCACCACAGGTGGCGCAGAAAACTGTGCCGCAACTTTCAGCAATTCCGGATCAACTTGTTTGGTCATAACGCCTCCGTTAACCATTTTTATGCATACGTGTTGTGCATAGGTTGTGCATACATTGTGCAGCGTATTTTCACCGTTTTCCCGAAAAGGTTAACGGTGCATAAAACGGTTCAGGGCTTCGTCAGCGGGGATCAAGATATCCTCGTTCACGTCACCAATATCGCGATGTCCGCAGAACGCCATTGTCGTGTCCAGCTCCTTGCGGATGATCTCCAACGCGGTTGTCACACCTTCCTCGCCCATCGCGCCCAGACCGTAAGCAAAAGCTCGGCCGATATAGGTGCCCTTGGCCCCCATCGCGATAGCTTTCAATACATCCTGACCGGATCGAATCCCGCCATCCATATGCACTTCTATCTTATCACCAACAGCCACAATAATTTCGGGCAACACCGCGATAGTCGAGCGCGCGCCATCCAGTTGTCGCCCCCCGTGGTTCGAGACGATAATCGCATCCGCCCCGGTTTTCACCGCCATTTTTGCATCTTCAACGTCCAGAATCCCCTTCAGGATCAACGGGCCACCCCATTCTTCCTTGATCCACTCCACATCATCCCAACCCAGCGTCGGATCAAAACTGTCGGCAGTCCATTTCATCAGCGAGGCCATATTATCGACCCCCTTGGCGTGCCCGACGATATTCCCGAAAGAATGGCGTTTGGTCTGCAGCATCGGAATCCACCAACGCGGTTTCCAGCCGATATTGAGGATATTTTTCAACGTCAAACGAGGCGGCGCATTCAGGTCGTTTTTTGTGTCCTTATAGCGATGCCCGATGATTTGCAGGTCCAACGTCAAAACCAGCGCCGAACAGCCGGCTGCCTTCGCGCGCCGGATCAGGCCCCGCGTAAACTCTCTATCCCTTTGAACATAAAGCTGAAACCAGAAGGGTTTGGTGGTCGCCGCCGCGACATCCTCGATCGAACAAATCGACATAGTGGACAGAACAAACGGCACGCCAGCTTTTTCACAGGCCCGCGCGGCTTTGATCTCGCCGTCGGCTGACTGCATTCCAGTCATGCCAACAGGGGCGCAGGCGACGGGCATGGAAACGTCCTGCTCCAGCATTTTGGAGGCTAGGGTCCGCCCCTCCATATTGGTAGCAACCCGTTGACGTAGATGAATTTTTGCGAAATCCGAGGTGTTCTCGCGGTAGGTCTGTTCCGACCATGATCCGCTATCCGCATAATCATAAAACATCCGTGGCACGCGACGTTCAGCCAGAACGCGCAGGTCTTCTATACAAGTAATCGCGGGCATCCCTATCTCCCTTATATTTTCGTTAACATAACGGTTATTCCATATAAGGCGGGGCTGCAAGAATCCTCTTTCAATCTAGCCCATATTCCCCTATACGGCCCACTTCGAACGGCGCTTACACCCTTGGAGGAACGCCGAATTGCAATTTTAAGGAGATACCAAAATGGCTGAGAACGCAATTCTCAATGCTACGGTACGCGTAGGTAAAGGCAAGGGGGCCGCCCGCGCAGCACGACGTGAAGAACTAGTGCCCGGAATAATGTATGGCGGCGGCGAAAAACCCCTCGCAATCAATGTGAAATTTAACGAGCTTTTCAAGATGCTGAAAGCGGGCGGTTTCCTGTCCACGCTTTTGACCTTGAAAGTTGGCGGCAATGACGAACGCGTTATTTGTCGTGGCGTTCAACGGGATGTGGTCAAAGACCGTCCTATCCACGTTGATTTCTTGCGTCTATCCGCAACTTCGCGCATCAACTTGTTCATTCCGGTAGAATTCCTGAACGAAGAAGAATGCCCAGGCCTGAAAAAAGGCGGCACATTGGTTGTTGTTCGCAACGAGGTTGAATTGAAAGTTACCGCTGGTGACATTCCTGACGTTCTTGTTGTTGATCTGGCGGAAAAAGAAATCGGCGATGTGGTTCACTTCTCCGAGATTGATCTGCCAAAAGGTACACGTGCGATGATTACCGATCGTGACTTCGTGATCGCGAATATCGCGGCACCACGCGCAGCGATTGAGGAAGAGGATGACGTCGTAGCGACTGAAGGCGAAGAGGGTGCAGAAACACCTGAAGCTGAAGAAGGCGCAAGCGAGGAGTAATTCCCTCTCTGACGATCCTATGTTAAAGAAAGCGCGCTACCTTCGGGTGGCGCGTTTTTTCGTTTAAGGAACCACTATGAAATTATTTGTTGGTCTTGGAAATCCCGGTTCCAAATACGCCCGTAACCGCCACAATGTTGGGTTTATAGCGCTGGATACAATCGCGTCTGATCATAATTTCGCACCGTGGCGCAGCAAGTTTCAGGGTCAGATTTCCGAGGGGCGCTTGGGCAATGAAAAGGTCATGCTGCTAAAGCCGGAAACCTTCATGAACCTATCCGGCCAATCGGTGGGCGAGGCCATGCGGTTCTACAAACTGGAACCAGCCGACGTCACCGTGTTCCACGACGAACTGGACCTTGCCCCCGGCAAATGCCGCGTAAAGGTCGGCGGCGGTCACGCGGGCCATAACGGATTGCGGTCCATGCACCAACACATCACCGACGCCTATCAACGCGTCCGCATCGGCATCGGCCATCCGGGTCACAAGGATCGGGTTTCGGGGTATGTCTTGCATGATTTTGCCAAAGCTGACGAGGAATGGCTGGATGATCTGTTGCGCGGTATCAGCGACGGCGCAGCCTATTTGGCGGATGGGGATAGCAGCCGGTTTATGAATGCTGTTGGTTTACGGGTTGCACCGCCGCGCTCGTCGAAAACGGTCAAAACCGCCAAGCCGAAGCCAGAACCGGAGATCGAAGATACCCGGTCCTCGATACAAAAACTGATGGATAAGTTTTCATGAGCGCGCTCAATGATGCATTCAAGCAACAAGCGCCGTCTTGCGCCACCCTTGGCTCGGATTTTACCGCACGGCTTTGCTTGCTTTTGGCCGATAATCTAGGCACCGATTGCCCAGTTGGGGCACGGATGCACCAATGGAGCACCGATCTGTCATACCGCGCCGACGCGGTGCCGCTGCGCCTTACAGGGGCTTTGCATTCGCTGGTTTTGACGGGAACAGATACTGGGTTGATGGCCGTCTATCCGCCAAACCACATCGGTACCAGTGACGCGGCACTTTGGTCTGCGATTGATTCCGCGCTTCGCACGCATGAGGCATTCATCATTGAGTGGCTAAAATCCCCACCACAAACCAACGAGGTTCGGCGTTGCAATGCATTGATCCCTGCGTTTCATATGCTGGCGGATGAAACTGGGTTGCCGTTGGTGACGTCGGAAATCGGCGCAAGCGGCGGCTTGAACCTCAACTGGGACAAGTTCGCGATGGAAATTGACGGGCAGGTTTGGGGAAATCCGGACTCGCCTGTGTGGCTAAAACCGGATTGGAGCGGGCCATTGCCGCCCAACGCGGAAATCGACGTGATTAACCGCGAGGGTTGCGATCTAAATCCGCTTGATCCAACCAACCCGGGTGACCGTTTGCGTCTGCGATCCTATATCTGGGCCGATCAAACGGACCGCTTGGAACGAACGGATCACGCAATTTCGCTGGCCACTAATCGTGTGCGGAAAGAAGACGCGCTCAACTTCCTTCGCCGCCGCTTGGCCGAACGGCATGAAGGCGCGTTGCATGTCGTTTATCATTCGATCATGTGGCAATATCTGCCAGGCGAGGCCAAGGAAGAAGGCACCCAGATAATTCATGCGGCAGGAGATAAGGCGACACTAACCGCCCCGCTCGCTTGGTTGCGATATGAGGGGGACATGAACGGCGAAGGGGCTGGAATTACCGTAACCACTTGGCCGAGTGGTAAAAATCAGGAACTTGGTCGGGCAGATTTTCATGGGCGCTGGGTTCGGTGGAACAAAATGGAAACACTTTACTGACCTCGCGCAGCCTGCGATAATGCGGCCATGACCAGCCCCAATCCCAGCTTATGCCGCGACTGCCTGACCCAATTTACGGGTGGGAACCGTTGCCC
>CAZYMT010000109.1:5275-10781 GCA_964649035.1 uncultured Rhodobacterales bacterium | reverse complement strand
CCGGGATCTGACCAATCGAGGCCAAATCGCGCAGCGCGATACGGGACATTTTAAGCTTACGGTAATAAGCCTTCGGACGACCAGATATCAAACACCTGTTGTGCAGGCGTGTGGCCGAAGAATCGCGTGGCAGCTTGGCAAGGGCCAAGGTAGCTTTGAAACGATCTTCAACAGGTAGGTCTTTGTTATTCGCGATCTCTTTGAGCGCCGCACGCTTGGTTGCATATTTAGCAACCAGCCGTTGACGTTTCAATTCGCGTTGGACCATAGCAACTTTAGCCATTTTTTCTCTCTCCCCGCGCTTAGCTTGTGAAAGGCATGTTGAATTGCTTCAACAGCGCTTTCGCTTCCGCATCAGTATTAGCGGATGTGCAAATTACGATATCCATGCCCCAAAATTGATCGACATTGTCGAAGTTAATTTCAGGAAACACGATATGCTCTTTTAGCCCCATGGCATAATTACCACGGCCGTCAAAGCTTTTGTCCGACACGCCGCGGAAATCGCGAACGCGTGGCATAGCAACATTGACTAGACGGTCGAGGAATTCGAACATCTTGTCGCCGCGCAATGTAACTTTGACACCCAAAGGCATGTCTTCACGAACCTTGAAACCCGCGATGGATTTTTTGGCTTTAGTGATTACAGGCATCTGGCCGGCAATTGCCATCATGTCAGCATGTGCGGAGCGGATTTTCTTGCTGTCTGCAACAGCTTCGCCAACACCCATGTTCAAAACGATTTTTTCCAGCTTCGGAATCATCATGTCGTTCTTATAGCTGAACTCTTCTCTCAACGCTTTACGTGCAGTCTCTTTGTAAACCGCTTTTAGGCGAGGTGTATAGGATTTAGCCATTGATCACTTCCCCCGATTTTTTCGCGTAACGCACTTTCTTGTCGCCTTCCATACGGAAGCCAACGCGTGTTGGACCACCGTCTTTAGGGTCGATCAATGCGAGATTGGAAAGCTGGATCGCAGCAGCAGTCGGAACGCGACCACCTTGCGAAGTCTGGCTTTGTTTGGTGTGGCGGATCATCATATTGATGCCCTCTACGATTGCTTTGCCTTTTTCCGGCATTACGATCGAGATTTCGCCTTCGCGGCCTTTGTCCTTACCAGTAAGAACAACAACCTTGTCACCCTTGCGGAGCTTGGCAGCCATTACAGCACCTCCGGAGCAAGAGAGATAATTTTCATGAAGTTCTTGGAACGTAGCTCACGAACAACTGGGCCAAAAATACGTGTGCCAATTGGCTCACCGGCTGTGTTCAGCATTACGGCTGCGTTTGTGTCGAAACGGATGGCAGTACCATCGGCGCGACGAACTTCTTTACGGGTACGAACAACCACTGCTTTGTGAACGTCGCCTTTTTTCACGCGACCGCGCGGAATGGCTTCTTTCACGGAAACAACGATAATGTCCCCAACGGAGGCATACCGACGTTTGGAGCCCCCAAGTACCTTGATACACTGAACTCGGCGAGCGCCGGAGTTGTCAGCAACCTCAAGATTGGTCTGCATCTGAATCATAATGTTTCTCCCGACCTGTGGGGACCAAATGCAGTTAAGGCCCCACGGTTTCGATTATACTGGAGTGATCTAATCAGCGATCACTTCCCAGCGTTTAGTTTTCGATTTTGGCGCGCATTCCTGAATGCGAACTTGATCACCAACATTGAAAGCATTCTTCTCATCGTGGGCCCGATATTTCTTGGACTTACGAATTGTCTTTTTCATCACCGGGTGTGTGAAACGACGTTCAACGGAAACTGTTACAGTTTGTTCGTTGGCGTTGCTGGTCACGGTGCCTGTTAGTATACGTTTTGGCATCTCTACACCCTTATTCAGCCGCTTCCGCGGCTTTTTGATTCAAAATTGTCTTCACACGTGCGGCGCCACGACGGACGGCCTTCATACGGGAAGTGTTTTCCATTTGGCCTGTGGCCTGTTGAAAGCGGAGGTTAAAGCTCTCTTTTTTCAACGTCTCCAGCTGTTCTTTGAGCTGATCAGGCGTTTTATCGCGTAATTCTGCGGCGTTCATTTCATTTCTTTCTTTGTCAACATCACCGGAGGGCCAACTAGGTCACCCTGATTCCAGTGGAGTTTATAGCGAAGCTGGTCGTATAGGGGGGATTTGGGGGTGTGGCAAGGGATTTGTTTGGTGGGCATTTGCGCTTAGAAGCAGATTCAAAAATCTAGGCTTTTGATGGATATCTGCGTTGCAGGCTTTCCCGATCTTAATGTCTCGTCTATATGTAAACTATACAGGATTCTGATTTAGCTTACAGACAAACATAGGATGCGGCATCATGACCTTAGATGAACTCATTGATACCATAGAGAAAAGCCGCCAACATCATTTTCTCTATCATTTTTCAGATGAAGCTAACTTCAACTCTATTGGCGGGCGGGGTTTAATTTCAAAAGAAACCATGAAAGCAGAAGGCTGGTGGCCGGATGCACCAGGCGGCAATACACTTAGCTGGTCACTCGACACTCATCGCGGCATTGATCCGTATGTAAGCCTTTGTTTGACGACAAACCACAGCATGAAGTTTATTGCCGAAAGAGATGGTCGGCTTAAAAATGCCCGTTATCTTGCAATATCACCTAAAGTTCTGAAAACTCCAGGAACAAGGATCGCGTTTGGGATCGCTAATGGAAACGATGTGGAAATCCTTCCGATAGAAGAAGCGTTAGAAAAACTGGATGTTGAAGTTTTATACAGCCGAACTAATTGGTCCGACCCCACCATTCAACAGCGACTAAGAGCTGCTGAAAAACTGGAAGTCTTAATACCTAATGCAGTACCGCGGAACTTAATCGAAGGGATAGTGTAACATGGCCAGCCGTCCAGTATTTCTGCCGAACTATCAAGGTGAAACACTTGTAGAGGAACGATCTTTTGATTTTCATTGGGCGTCGGGGTTTGCCGAAGTCCAAAAGAAAAAGAATATAGTCTCGCTGCATCACAAGGCAATGACCAGTGGGATAAGGCGTGTCTTGGAAATATCCTCGAAGTCGGAGGAAAAACTCGGCCAAAAGCTTAGTGCTTTTAGCCTCAAGATAGAGATTGACGGAAATAGCTATCCACTTGAAAGCGTGTATCAAGGTTCGAAGGTGTTTGAAAAAACTGGACCTTTTCCGGAAATATTCAATTTTTCGCCGCGTGAGGCAAAGCGGTTTATCCGAGAAAACGGTGAAGCAAGGATTACTAGTTTCAGGCTTGAAGGTATTGACTATCCATTATCTCCCAAAAATGCCTTTTACGACTGGCTCTACATCAGGTCGCTGGCGAAACATTCAGATTGGATCAATGAAAACGTATCATACGATGCGTTTACCGACATTGAATTCAACCCAGCAAAACAAATCAATTGCCAAGCCCGTGCATTTGCGGAATATCTAAGTTTGATTTCTAGAAACGAGCTTCAATCTGCAGTTTCCAATTTCGACTATTTTGCATCCATGCTTTCGCCGATCTAATAAGCGGCTCATGTACCTTGATCGGCTGATACTTCAGGGCTGTCAACGATTGGCTCACTAAATCCCGAAGTCAAACCCTCACCCACTCACCACAAAATACCGAACTATCCCGTAAACATAAAGCGTCGCAAATATCATGTTGATATATTTTAGCTGCCGCTCGGTCCGCAGCCACCCGCAGTAAATCCATATCAAACAGAAGGGCAAACTCAACAACATCGCGGCCAGCTGCCACCCCTGCACTACACAAACCACGCTGCCAAAACCCAACACAAACGCCACCCATTTCAGGGGTTGTTCGTACATGGCGAACCTCATCAAAAACATATTCGGAACTTTCAGGTAATCAGCGCCGTGAACCCGGCGTTCTGATGCCCGTTAACTATCACGGTTTCGTGAGCATAACAATCCGGTAGCGACGTAATATGTTTCTAATTGGTCGAATATCAGACAATTCCACATGGTTCATGATCACACCCAATATCCTGTGCAATCGCACAATTTGCCTATTTTAAATGCAAAAACCACGCGACAGCACCATCGACCGCAACCCTAAATTGCAATACGGCCCTTATATCTTGACAGTTAAAATTGGAGTGGCATAACCAAAATCAACCGGAGTTAGTATAAAACACTGGCGCTACCGTATGCGCGTTACTGTAAACGCAACCGATTGCGCCTGACTGTAAGTGAAATAGGTAAAGGGGTACGATTATGGCAGATAATTTTTTCACGGGTGTTTCTGTAGCAGACCTCGAAATCCTAACGGCGGGCGGCGTTGCAATTCCCAACACCAACGAATTCCTTATTGACGGGGCGGGTGGAACGCTTGCCTCTAATCCCGGAATGACAATTACCTTCCCGTCAGGAACAACCAGCGTGTTCAACGTTGTCGATAATGATGGCGATGATAATATGTCCGGCGATACGACGCAGGAACAATCAGACGATACCAACCAACAAACGATTGATGGCGTAAACGTATTTTACGATTTCACGTTTGAGCTATCCGACGGCACCAACACCTACATCGTTCATGTGGTCGAGGTAGCGGTTACATCAGGACCCGCAGATCATAACGGCGACGTAGACAGCTGGCTGTTCTTTGAGGGATCGGTTCCCCCTGAAGGGGTCGCGCTCGAATTAATCGCGATCACAACAAATAGCCCAAACCAACTGGATTATGACACCGCGATCCCATGTTTCGTTGACGGAACCAAGATTGATACAAAGGATGGTATGATCGAAGTCGAGAGCCTGAGCGTCGGTACCGAGCTGCCAACCTCGGATGGCTCTTTTGCGAAAATCGTCTGGATCGGGCAGCGTTCTATTTCCATGATCGATATGTTGCAAAACGACAAGCTGTTGCCGGTACGTATTCGCGCGCATGCCCTTGGACAAGGATATCCAGCACAGGATTTGCTGGTATCGCAACAACATCGAATTCTCGTACGTAGCAAAATTGCGAAACGGATGTATGGGCAAACCGAAGTATTGGTGCCTGCTAAACTGTTGAGCGAATTTGTTGACGGCGTGGACGTCATCACCATGCCGCGCAGCTTTAGCTATTGGCATTTTGCCTGCGAGAAGCACGAAATTGTGCTGGCCAACGGGGCGCATGCCGAAACTTTGTATTTAGGCACGCAAGCCACGCAAACGCTAAACTCCGAACAGATGGAGGAGATCAGGTTGATATTCCCTGACCTTATGTCTGACACCCCTGAACCGGTGGCCGCCCGCCCCCTTGCAAAAGGGAAAAAGGCCAAAAGCCTTTTGGCGCGGCATAGTAAAAATAGGGTTCACGGTTTTGCCGAAGTTGAAAACGAGTAGGCCCTGTCCCTAATTGGAATAAAAAGGCCCGCGCTAAAATTTCAACGTGGGCTTTTTTGTGTTTTCCGCCCTGATATTTTTACGAAATTACCGATTGGGGGTTTCCGGCGGCTTCGCAAACCTCTTGGCCCCTGCAACACAGGCGATCACAGCAACGCTTACCGCCACCATCGGCCAACTGACCTCCT
>CAZYMT010000109.1:0-5175 GCA_964649035.1 uncultured Rhodobacterales bacterium | reverse complement strand
GCAACACAGGCGATCACAGCAACGCTTACCGCCACCATCGGCCAACTGACCTCCTCGCGCAGCAAGGTTGCGGCCAGCATTAGGCCCATGAACGGTTGCAGCAATTGCAATTGCCCCACCGCCGCAATCCCCCCTTGCGCCAAGCCGCGATACCAGAACACAAATCCGATAAACATGCTAAAAATCGACACATAGCCAAGCCCGATCCATGCGGGCCGCCCGACCACAGAAAAGGTTTCCGGCAGCATATATATCGCCAGCGGCGCCATTATCGGCAACGACATCACCAACGCCCATGAAATCACCTGCCAACCGCCCAGTTTACGCGATAATTTTCCGCCCTCCGCGTAGCCCAGACCACAGATAACAATCGCTGCGAACATCAAGATATCGCCCGTCCACGAGGCCGACAGGTCTTGCGTCAGCGCAAACCCCGCCACCAACGCACTGCCCAATATCGAAAACACCCAGAACGCCGGACGGGGCCGATCCCCTGCCCTGATAACGCCGAATATCGCTGTTGAGAGCGGCAGCAGCCCGATAAAGACAATCGAATGCGCCGAGGTGATATGTTGCAACGCCAATGCCGTCAGCAAGGGAAATCCCACGACAACGCCGATGGCCACGATGATCAGGGATACAAGGTCGCTGCGATCAGGGCGTTTTTGTGGCAGCAGGACCAGTAACGCCAACGCCAGAACACCCGCGATGGCCGCCCGCACAAAGGTCAGGAAAAGCGGATCAAAATCCGCCACGGCCACACGGGTTGCTGGCAGCGAGGCGCTAAAGATCGCCACGCCGATAAACCCGTAAATCCAACCGCTTTTGGTATCGTCCATCTACTGCTCCTTTTTCTAGCGGTATAGGACAGGTGCGTATTGATATTCCAGATACAGACCAATACAATTGGGATAAACTGTAATGGTGTATAGGACAGTACAGATGAACATGAAAGATATTGATCGCAGCGCGGAAACCACACTTGTTGAACAAGTCATGGGTGGCATCCGCAAGCAAATTACCAGCCGCCAAACCGCGCCCGGTGTCCGGCTGCCGTCGATCCGCGCATTGGCCGCGCGGATGCAGGTTTCCAAATCCACCGTGGTTGACGCCTATGATCGTCTGGTGGCCGAGGGGGATATTCAATCGCGCCCCGGTTCCGGCTTTTACGTGGCGGGGCACATGCCGCCGTTTTCGCTGGCCGATACCGGCCCCGCCCTTGATCGAGAGGTCGATCCGCTGTGGATTGCCCGCCAATCTCTGGACGCCGAAAACGGGGTTTTGAAACCGGGTTGCGGGTGGTTGCCGACATCATGGATGCCCGAAACCGATATTCGCCGCGCCTTGCGAGTGTTAGCACGCGACGGTCAGGCCAGTTTAACGGAATATAGCACCCCGCAAGGCCTGCTGGCGCTGCGACACCTTTTGTCGCGCCGCTTGGGTGATCGCGGGATCGCGGCCCCTGCCCGGCAAATCATGCTAACGGAATCCGGCACCCATGCTATTGATCTGCTCTGTCGTTTTTTGGTTGAACCGGGCGATACCGTATTACTTGACGACCCCTGCTATTTCAATTTTCACGCGATGCTGCGGGCGCACCGCGTCAAGGTCGTTAGCGTACCCTACACCTCCACCGGCCCTGATGTGACGCTGTTCGAGCAGGCGTTGATCGACCACTCCCCACGCCTCTACATCACCAATTCAGGGGTGCATAATCCAACTGGCGCCACCCTGTCCCCTGCCATTGCACACCGGGTTTTGAAACTGGCGGAAAGGCACGGGATGCTGATCATCGAGGACGATATTTTCGCCGATTTTGAACGAGAACCAGCCGCGCGTCTGGCGGCCTTTGATGGCTTGGATCGGGTTATTCATATTGGCAGTTTTTCCAAAACCCTGTCAGCCTCGGTCCGTTGCGGGTTTATCGCAGCGCGTCCTGACTGGATCGAAGAATTGGTCGACCTAAAACTCGCCACCTCGTTCGGCGGCGGGGCTTTTTCGGCGGAACTTGTGCTGGCACTGCTAAAGGACGGAACGTATCGGCGGCACATAAACGGATTACAAAGCCGCCTTGCCGATGCGATGGGAACGGTCAGCGCCAACCTGAAAACCGTCGGCCTGACCCCGTGGCTGGAACCAAATGCCGGCATGTTCGTGTGGTGCCAACTACCCGACGGATTAGACGCCGCCAACGTCGCCCGCGCGGCGCTTGCCGACGGATTGGTGCTTGCCCCCGGCAATGCGTTCAGCCTGACACAAGCCGCCAGCGGGTTTCTGCGTTTCAATGTCGCGCAATCACTGGACCCGAGCATTATGCCGTTGCTGGAACGCGCCATGCTGGTGTCAGATAGGCTACTGGAATAAGCACTGCAGTTTCGATATGTAAGCGCCCCTCTGTCAGTTTGCATTCAAGCGGTATTTCAGGAAAGTTGACCCGTCATATTCAATTTTCATGACAAATTCGGCCCCAAGCCGTTCGAGCCCACCAAGGTTTCGACGCGACGGTGGTAAAAGAAATGTAATATATGGAATACGATCATCAGCTTGCGCGAACGCAATCGCTTTGCGGGTAATCCGTGCACCAAGGCCAAAATGACTGGGATGCAGGACCAGACCAAAATCCCATTCATCACCCTCTTTTTGAAAACCACCCCAACCGACATAGACGTTATCACACAAAATCGCCCAATGCCCCAACCCGTCTTGATCCCAACATTTTTCTTTGGCGGCGACAAAGTCGGCCAGCGCATGCTGGTCCCAAGCAAAGATAAGCAGCGGCATATGTTCAGCGACGCGCGGGTCAGACATATGCTCAATGATTTTGTTAGGAGCAATATCCGGCAGTCGCGCGAAGGTGATTTGGCGTTTGGTGGGAGCAATCATTCAGCTAGTTCCTTGTTAAGACTGTTTTATATCTCGGCCAAGCGATCTATTTACAACCATCAAGCTATCCGATTTGGAGCAAGGCTTGGTGAAGTATCTGCGCCACAATTAGGTGGGTTTGTTTCGAATTCGAGTCAGCCCACAATAGAAAAACCCCCGCCGATTTCTCGGCGAGGGTTTTGAATTTAATGTCTGAAAAGACTTACCAGTCTTCGCGCATCACAATGCGGCATTTTACCGGTAGTTTCATCGCGGCAAGGCGTAAAGCCTCTTTGGCGGTGACTTCGTCGACGCCGTCTAGTTCGAACAGGATACGGCCAGGTTTAACTTTGGCGACCCAACGATCAACGGAACCTTTACCTTTACCCATACGAACTTCGATAGGTTTGGCAGTAACCGGGATGTCTGGAAAAATCCGGATCCACACACGGCCTTGACGTTTCATGTGACGTGTCATCGCGCGGCGAGCCGCCTCGATTTGACGCGCTGTGATACGCTCTGGTTCAGTTGTTTTCAGGGCATATGTCCCGAAAGTGATTTCTGTTCCGCCTTTAGCATGACCATGGATACGGCCTTTGAACTGCTTACGGAACTTATGACGTTTAGGTTGAAGCATTTTTCATCCCTCCCCTTAACGGTTGCGCTGAGAGCGTTGTGGACGACCGCCACCACCCTCTTGCATTTCCGCCATACGACGGTCATGCGCTTGTGGATCGTGCTCCATAATCTCGCCTTTGAAGATCCAGACCTTGATACCAATGATACCATATGCGGTCATAGCTTCAACATGTGCGTGATCAATATCGGCACGAAGTGTATGCAACGGAACGCGACCTTCGCGGTACCATTCCGTACGCGCGATTTCAGCACCGCCAAGACGACCAGCACAGTTGATGCGAACACCAAGAGCACCCATACGCATTGCGTTCTGAACAGCACGTTTCATTGCACGACGGAAAGATACGCGGCGCTCTAGCTGTTGTGCGATATTCTCGCCAACCAAGCGTGCGTCGATTTCCGGCTTGCGAACTTCAACGATGTTCAGGTGCAATTCGGACGGTGTCATTTTCGACAATGCGATACGCAATGTCTCAATGTCAGCGCCTTTTTTGCCGATGATAACACCAGGACGTGCCGCGTGAATTGTTACACGACATTTCTTGTGTGGACGCTCGATGATAACGCGGGAAATGCCAGCTTGAACGCAGTTCTTTTTGACATATTCACGGATCGCGAGATCTTCGTGCAGCAGATCGCCATAGTCTTTCGACGTAGCGTACCAGCGGCTGTCCCATGTACGGTTGATCTGCAGGCGCAGACCGATTGGGTTAATTTTATTTCCCATTACGCTTGCTCCTCATCAGCCGAAACTTGACGAACGACAATTGTCAATTCGCTAAACGGCTTCAAGATTTTCCCGAAACGACCACGGGCACGAGGGCGACCGCGTTTCATTGTCAGGTTTTTACCAACCCAAGCTTCGGCGACGACCAATTCGTCAACGTCGAGATTGTGGTTGTTTTCAGCATTTGCGATAGCGGATTGAAGACATTTCTTCACATCGCCAGCGATACGTTTCTTGGAGAACGTCAAATCTGTTAGCGCCTTATCAACCGGTTTGTTCCGGATCAATTGGGCTAGCAGGTTCAGCTTCTGGCCAGATGTACGCATCATGCGTGTCTTTGCCATTGCTTCGTTATCCGCTACGCGGCGTGGGCTTTTAGACTTGCTCATGGCTTACCCTCTCCGCGCTTTTTTGTCAGCCGCGTGACCGTGGAAGGTCCGTGTCGGGCTGTACTCGCCAAATTTCTGACCGATCATTTCTTCGGATACGTTGACTGGAATATGCTTCCGGCCGTTGTAAACGCCAAATGTCAGGCCAACAAATTGTGGCAGGATGGTCGAACGACGCGACCAGATTTTGATTACTTCATGGCTGCCGGATTCCCGTACTTTCTCAGCTTTCTTGAGAACATACGAGTCAACGAACGGGCCTTTCCAAACAGAACGAGCCATAGCTTAACGTCCCTTCTTCTTGGCGTGACGCGAGCGGATAATAAGCTTGCTAGACGCTTTGTTTTTCTTACGAGTTTTCGCACCCTTAGTTGGTTTGCCCCAAGGCGTAACCGGATGACGACCACCGGATGTACGACCCTCACCACCACCATGCGGGTGATCGACAGGGTTCATAACAACACCGCGCACAGATGGGCGGATGCCCTTGTGACGGTTACGACCGGCTTTACCCAGATTTTGGTTGCTGTGGTCAGGGTTTGAAACCGCACCCACTGT